>CAYSCH010000001.1:0-11386 GCA_964429355.1 uncultured Planctomycetaceae bacterium
CTTCTCCGCATATTAGATCGTGGCCACGGCGCCGAACATCTGCTGGGTCGATTTGCACGTCTATAGGTTCGGCAGCATATCCGGGTGGAAGTGCGCGGCGAACTTGATCCAGCCAGGCGAGCAACTCGTCATCAGTGGCAGGGCAACGTCCTTGCCTTCCACGAGGGCCCCCTTCAGGCGCGTGAGCAGCTCGGTTCCCTCCTCCATGATCGTCAGGTCGGCCGCAAAGTTCGTGTCGAACACCGCGTCGAAGCCCAGGCGACGGAGGGCGGCCGTCATTTTGCCCGTCACAAGGGTACCCGGCGGGTAACCAAAGCACTCCCCCAGGGCCGCGCGGATGGCCGGCGCGGTCTGCACCACCACGTGCTTGTCCGGATCGTCGAGTGCCGCCCAGACCTCGTCAATCTGGTCGCGCTCGGTGATCGCCCCCACGGGGCACACGGCCGCACACTGCCCGCACTGGACACAGGCCACCGTGCTCAGATCGCGATTGAAGGCCGGGCCGATGGACGTCTCGAACCCGCGACTCTGCGGCCAAAGGGCCCCCACATGCTGGACCTCGTTGCACACGCTCACGCACCGCCGGCACTTGATGCACTTGCCGTGGTCGCGCATGATCGCCGGGGTGGAAACGTCGATTCCCGCGCGGGTCTTCTCTCCCGTGAAAGTGATGGTTCGGATCCCCAACTCCGCCGCCAGCGACTGCAGTTCGCAATCCTCCCGGCGGTCGCAGGTCTGGCACTCTCCGTTGTGTTCCGAAAGCAACAGTTCCACCACCATCCGCCGGGCTTCCCGGACTCGGCGCGAGTTCGTCAGCACCTTCATGCCTTTCGACACAGGCATCGAGCAGGAGGCCGCCAGTGCGTGAACACCCTCGATCTCGACGATGCACACCCGGCAAGCCCCGATTGCCTGCAGGCCCTCGACGTAGCACAGCGTCGGGATACGAACGCCCGCCTTGCGTGCAGCGTTCAAAATCGTCGTTCCTTCCGGAACCTCAACAGGAATGTTGTTGATCGTCAGGTTGATCATGGCGTTTCCTGGAAAGAAAGTGCCTGCGAACGGTCGGTCTTGAATGTACGTCTCTCTGGCCGTCTGGCCAGGCATGCGGAACAATCGCATGCAGGTCAGGCTTTGCCGGCTTTGCCTGACAGGTCAACGAATAGTCTTCGATCTCACCTCAATCAGCCGGCGACGGCCGCGTCTACTTGGCCACCTCGTGCCCGTTCGGACGCCGGCCGTAGTCGCAGCGGAGGCAACGCTGGGCCTGGCGAAGGGCAACCGCCTCGCGCCAGGGCTGTTCCACTTCGTCGAAGTTGTTGCAGCGCCGCTCCACCGGGATCAGCGGCAGACGCTCGCGGGGAGTGTCGACCGGGTCCCGGTCGGGGTCGAAGTGGGTATCCACCTCCTTCGTCTGACGCCAGAAAGCGTGCTCGATGCCGGTCAGATACTTGTCGATCCCGACGGCCGCTCGTTCGCCTGCCGCCACGGCTTCCACCACACTCGAGGGGCCGCTCACCGCGTCGCCCCCGGCAAAGATCCACTTCTGCGACGTCTGACCACTGACCGGATCGACGATCAGAAAGCCGTTGCGATGGGTCTCGATACCCACCTCATCGCAGAATCCCGAACTTGCCAGCGACTGTCCGATGGCCACGAGGATCTCGTCGGCGGGGATCGTGAACACCTCGCCCCCTTCTTCGGGGCGCCGGCGGCCCGAGCCGTCGAACTGGCCGAGCCGCATCGGGCGGCAGCGGATTCCTGCCACCCGGCCGCCTTCCACCACCACGTCGACCGGCGCGGTCAGCAGCTGCAACTTGACCCCTTCGTGAATGGCTTCTTCGATCTCTTCCTTGTAGGCCGGCATCACCTCGCGGCTCCGACGATAGACGACCGTTACCGATTCCGCCCCAAGCCGGACGGCCGTCCGTGCCGCATCGATTGCCGAGTTGCCGCCCCCGATCACCACCACGTTCTTGCCGATCTTGACCGAACCCCGGAGATTGTAGGTTCGCAGGAAGTTGAGTGCATCGGTGATCCCCTCAGAGTTCTCGCCCGGAATTCCCAATCCCACCCCTTGCGGCGCTCCCAGGCCCAGGAACACGGCCTCCACCCCCTGGCCTCGGAGCGACTTGAGCGTGAAGTCCCGTCCCAGGGCCGATTCCGTAATGATGTCGACGCCCATATTCTCGACCATGCGGACTTCCCGTGCCACGATCTCCCGCGGCAGCCGATAGGACGGAATCGCCTGAACAAGCATGCCGCCGGGCCGCGGTTCCGCTTCGTAGACTTTGGGCTGGTACCCCAGCCGGGCCAGGAAGTACGCGCACGACAGACCCGCAGGTCCCGCACCGATGATCGCGATCTTGCGCCGCGAGTTCTCCACATTCTCGCGGATCGTCGGCAGTTGGATCGTCACCTCCTGGTCCACCATGAATCGCTTGATCCCGCGGATCGAAACCGAATCGTCGAGCATCGACCGGCGGCACTTGTCTTCGCAGGTGTGGAAACATACCCGCGAACAGATGGCCGGAAACGGGTTCTTCTCCCGATGGAGCCGCAAGGCCTCGGCATATCGCTTCTCGGATACGAGGGATACGTAGCCGGGTATATCCACGTCGGCAGGGCAGGCACTGGAGCACGGAGCGTAAACCAGCGACGAGCATACCCCGGCACGGCAGTGCCGATCGCGAATGTGTTCGACGTATTCGTGGCCGAAGTGGCGGATCGTTGAAAGCACCGGGTTGGGTGCGGTCTGCCCTAATCCACAGAGCGAAGTCTCCTTGATCATTTCGCCCAGATCGATGAGCTGCTCGACGTCCGACTCCTTTCCCTGCCCGCTGCAGATCCGGTTGAGGATCTCAAGCATCCGCTTCGTGCCCACCCGGCAGGGAATGCACTTGCCACACGATTCCTCCTGGACGAATTCCAGAAAGAATCGGGCCACGTCGACCATGCAGTTGTCCTCGTCCATCACGATCAGGCCACCCGAGCCCATGATCGCCCCGAGTTCCGAAAGCGACTCGTAGTCGAGAGCCACGTTCAGGTGATGTTTGGGAATGCACCCCCCCGAAGGGCCGCCGATCTGGGCCGCCTTGAATTCCTTCTTCGACGAGGTCCCCCCGCCGATATCGTAGATCAAATCGCCCAGCGGCATGCCCACCGGCACTTCCACGAGCCCGGAGTTCTTGATCGCGCCCGCCAGGGCGAAAACCTTTGTGCCCTTGCTCTTCTCGTTCCCACGCGACGCATACCAGTTGCCCCCCTTGAGAATGATCGACGGAACGTTGGCATAGGTCTCCACGTTGTTCAGCAGCGTCGGCTTGTGCCACAGGCCGGATTGGGCCGGGAAGGGAGGCCGCGGGCGCGGTTCCCCCCGATTGCCCTCGATCGACGTCAGCAAGGCCGTCTCTTCGCCGCATACGAATGCCCCGGCTCCCATGCGGATTTCCAGCTCGAAGTCGAATCCGCTGCCCAGGATATTCCTACCCAACAGCCCCAGCTCGCGGGCCTGCCCCAGGGCGACCTGCAGTCTCTGGACCGCCAGCGGATATTCGGCGCGAACGTAGATGTATCCCTGGCTCGCCCCTATCGTGTACGCAGCAATGGCCATCCCTTCCATGACCGAGTGCGGATCGCCCTCCAGAATGCTGCGGTCCATGAAGGCGCCGGGGTCGCCTTCGTCGGCATTGCAGACCGCGAACTTCTGGTCGCCGGCGGCGCTTCTGGCAAACAACCATTTGCGGAAGGTCGGGAATCCCGCACCCCCACGGCCGCGAAGTCCGGAGATCTCCATCTCCCGCAGCACGGCAGCCGGATCGTCGGCCTGGAGCACCTTGGCCAGTGCCTGGTAGCCGTCCTCGGCAATGTAGTCCGCAATCTTCTGCGGATTGATCCGCCCGCACCGACTCAGCACGATCTTCGTCTGGCGCCGGAAGAACTCCATGTCGTCCAGCCGCGCGACGATCCGCCCGTCGGGCCGCCGGTGCGCAAGCCGCTCCACAATCTGCCCCTTGACGAGCTGGGAACGAACGATCTCACCGCAGTGCTCGGGTTTAAGATTCTCGTAGAAAACGTCCCCCACAACCACCACCGGGCCTCCGGAACAGGGCCCCAGACAGCCCACTTCCTCGATCACGGCCTTGTCGCCGAACCCCGCCGCCTCGAGCTCCGTCTGCATGGCCCGCCGGACCTCCAGCGCCCCCGAGGCGATGCAACTCGCACCCATGCAGATACGGATCGGGGTGCAGCCGCGGGCGGCCTGGGCCGCCTTCTCCTCGCGAACCCGGTCTCGATACGCTACAAGTTCGTCCATGTTTGCCAGTGGTTCGCTCATTCCCTGTCTCTCTGCAAAAACGAACTGGTGTATGCCTGTTTCCACTGCCGTCCTGATCGCGGCGGCCGCAACCGGCCCGTCCGCCCAGACGGGATCAGGCCTCGCCCGTGCGATACCGCTCGAGGATCTGCGTGACTCGCGACGGCCGCACGCGCTGATGGACGTCATCGTCGATCATGATCACCGGGGCCAGGCCGCAAGCTCCGAAACACCGCCCCACGTCCAGTGAGAACAGCCGGTCGGGGGTCGTTTCACCCACTTCCACCCGCAGAGCCGACTTCAGCGCCGAAAGCACTTCCTTGCCGCCCCGGACGTAACATGCCGTCCCCAGGCAGACACGGACGATATGCCGGCCACGCGGTACTGTCGTGAAGAATGAGTAAAAACCCACCACCCCCGCCACTTCGCTGTAAGGCTTCTTCAGCGCAACGCTGATCCTGCGAAGGGCCGTCTCCGGTAGATAGCCGAAGATCGACTGGGTGATTTGCAGCACCGGAATCAAAGCGCCGGGAGTGCCAACGTACTCGGTCAGAACGTCGTCCAACTGAGCCAGCATTTCCTCTTCCGTCGCTTCCAGGCAGCCTGCACACGGTTTTTCGCCAACGTCCATGACTTCCTCCTGACGGGGGTTGCCGCATCGCGAATCACGATCACACGCTCCACACAGTCCCGCCATCGGCACCGCTCATTGCCGCTGGCCGCGAGGGTGGCAGGACAAGACGAGTTGGACCCTTCAGAATGTAATCGAAGCAAGAGAGCCGGCCACTTCGTCGGAAAACGTTCCCTTCCGTGCGGAAGAGGGAATCCCCGCCTCTCTCCTCCGGTTCTGCCATTCCTGGTAAGGCCGTCCGTGCCCCTGCTTGCTCTGCCCCGTTTCTGGAACCAGCGGCGAGAAGGCCGGCGTGAGCTTCACCGAGACTGGAATCAACGGCCGACGACGAAGAGTCGCAAACACCCATTTCCCGCCGCCCACTCTCTCGGGACGACGCAACCGTTGATCCTGTCAGCGACTCCAAAAATCCTCTTATCGGTTGAACCTATCACCTTTGTTGAATGAGCGTCAACCCAGCCACAGCGGTGTACCATATACCACGCACGGCGGTTGCCAGAAGACCACAGATAAGCCCGGAATCTGCAAACTGTGGTTCAGTGCCCTTATGTCTTTCATCAAATTCTGTACTCGGTGGCCCTGACAAAACGCCGGAGTCTCCCACGGGCATGGATGGCCACAACAGCAAGTCTTGGCAGCGGCTCCAAAACAGGACGTCCCGGGGCCACAATACCGTGCCGGGACGTCCCTGGTTTCTTGTCGGAAATCACCAGAAGCAGAGACGATACTCCGCTCAGACTTCCTCGGCCTTGGGGCAAACAAAGCCATCGCGGTATTCTCGGGAGATCATCGCCGTGGCTTCTTTCGACTCGGGGAAGACCTCTTTCTTGGGATCAAACTTCAGCAGGGGGCCCATCGAAATCGGATATTTCGCCAGGTCCACCCCGTTATCGGTCAGGTGTCGGAGCGTCCGGTCGAGCGTGACCGCATTGTCGTCGAGACTCTTCACGTCAGCCAGGATTTTCTTGGCCTCTTCGGGCGAGACCTTATTTCCTTCGCCAAGATAGTAAGAAATGTTGCCCAGGTGGCTCATGCCTGCCGACAGATGCCCTTCCCGCACGTCGGCGTTGAGGTCTTCCGGCTTGCGGCTGATGCAGGCGTCGATGAAGTTTGCGAAGTGGTTGTCGTCGCCGCCACCGGTGAATTCCTTGATCGCCTTCTTATCCTTGTCGAAAGCCACGCACAGATTGTAGCTTCTCTGCACCAGGTACCCTTCCGACCCGTAGAAGACCACGCCGATTTTGTTGTCCTTCTTGCTGTCGAACAACTCGTTTAGCTCATCGTCGGCCGAATTGTCGACCGACAGCCCGCGAGTTTCGAAGACAATGCACTTGTCGCCGTAGTCGTAGATCGTCACTTCCGTGTTGCCCGTGTCGCCGGCGTCGACGTACGATTCGTCCTTCCGCTCGGCTTGGTAGCCCAGCCGCCCGCCGTAGGTGAGGATCGAGAGCGGGTGATCGTCGATCCCAAGCCCCCAACGAGCGATGTCGGTCTGGTGCGGTCCCTGATTGCCCAGGTCGCCGTTGCCGTAATGACGCTGCCAGTGCCAGTCGTAGTGAAATCTCTGGCGAGTCACCTTGGGCTCCGTGTAGGTCGCCGGGCCGCTCCACAGGTTGAAGTCGACCTCGGCCGGAATCGGGTAGTCGCCCTTGGGGCCGATCGACGCACGGCGCTTGTAGCAGAGCCCGCGGGCGAACTTCACCTCGCCAATCCCGCCCTCCTTGAGAAACTTCACCGCCTCGATAATCGCCGGATTCGATCGGCACTGCGTGCCAACCTGGCAGATCCGCTGGAACTTGCGGGAGGCGGCAATCAGTGCGCTCCCCTCCGCAATATTGTGGCAGACCGGCTTCTCGATATAGGCATCTTTCCCGGCCTGCATGGCCCAGATTCCGCACAGGGCATGCCAATGGTTCGGTGTCGCCGTGCTCACGATGTCGATTCCGTCCGCCGTAAAGGCCTCGCGCATGTCGCGGAAGATCTTGGGCGCGAAACCCTGTTTCTTCGCCACGTCCTCGGCTCGATTCTTCCCGACGTACTCGTCAACATCCGCGATGGCTGCAATGACCGTTCGCTCATCCTTGATGAACCCGCCCAGGTGGCTGTTGCCGCGGCCGTTGACACCCACCACGGCAACGCCCATCTTGCTGTTGGGATTCTGCGCCCTGGCGATGTAAGGCGCCGCTACAACGGCAGCCGTCGTAGCAAGCGATTGGCCGATGAATCGACGTCGTGTAACTCGGCTCATAACTTTTCTCCCACGCTGGTTTCTCGTCCGTAACCGAGGATTGCCCAACAAAGGACTCGCGCCAACACCTTTCGGCATGGACTTCCCCCAAAGGAATGCTGGACGGCTATGGGCTGGGCGATCCTCAAAGCCCATAGAATAGACGCTCTCACAGCGCAATTCAAACAGATTACGCCAGACCGCCGTGTTCGGGGGGACCGCGTCCGAAACGATTCCGCCTTTCCCTGACGGGGCCTTTGCGGGCAGGTTTGCCTGCGGTCGGATACTGTTGGCTCCAGGACGGGCTATGCAGCCTGTCCCTGAACAGGTTCAGACTTCTCCCACGTAGGTCCAGCGTCCCTGGCCGTCGTCCTGAATGGTACAGGACAAGCCCACGTCGTGCAGGGCCTGGAAAACTTGTTCGAGGGCCTTTTCTCCGAAGTTGGGGATGCCGAGGAGGCGATCTCGCGTGCAATTCAGCAGGTCCTTGACCAGAAGCACGCCGTCGTCTTCCAGGAAGTTGACCGTGCGGACCGGCAGATTCAACTGGGCAACCGGCAGTTCGAGAACCTCGGCAAATCGTTTCCGGCGAAGATCTGCTTTCGGCAACGGGACTCGTGTTTGCGACATGGGTTCCCTCCCAAAAAAACTGAGTCGTGATCGGAATTTCGCCCTCCAGCCTCCGGGCGACCGCCGCGGGCGAGCCGACGATTATAGCACCCAGCCGCCAATTCTGCCGAGCACTGTCAGCAATTTTTCAAGAAAATGTCTCAGCCGACGGGCATGCATTGCTAGCGGCCCAGAGAGTCCCCATTGACCCACACCGCCGCGGGATTACAATCAAAGTTTCCATCACGGGGCGTAGCTCAGCCTGGATAGAGCGCTGCGTTCGGGACGCAGAGGTCGCTAGTTCAAATCTAGTCGCCCCGACTAACACAAAGCCTTGCAGGTCAACGACTTGCAAGGCTTTTTTGTGCGACCCATTTTCCTCTCAGGTGCCGCGAAGGGCACCAAAACGGCACCCAAGCGGAAATGATCTGCACTTCCCGTGGAGGTTAGGCCCACATCCTACTGCGGGGCGGACCCTTTCTTCCACGCCCGCCCGATGGCATCGGCCGCCATGATCGCATCGGTCACCATGTCTGGCTGCACATCAAAGGGCTCATTGTGGATCGTCTCGCCCTCCACCGTCGCACGAACGGCAATCGCATGAAGCTGCTCTTTCGATAAATCCGTCAAGCCGATCTCCGCCAAGGTAATGGGCAAGCCGACCTCGGCTGCGAAGCCCAAAACTCGATTGACCACCGACCGAGGCTGGCCTTCCAGCACAAGCTGAGTCAGCAGCCCGAAAGCCACCTTTTCCCCATGCAGGTACGCATGTGTGGCCTCTGCGGTGGTCAAGCCGTTATGAACGGCATGTGCGGCTGCAAGGCCGGATGATTCGAATCCGATCCCAGACAGTAGAGTGTTGGCTTCCACGATCCGTTCGAGTGCTGGCGTTACGACCTGCATCTGCACCGCTTGCAGCGCATCGGCTCCGTCCGCCAGCAAGGTACGGTAACAGAGCTTTGCCAACGCGAAGGCACTCTGCGTCGATAATCCACCCCTCATGTTCCTGACACCCGCTCGCACGCATGCCATTGCCTCGAACCATGTTGCCAGGGCATCGCCCATCCCTGCCGCCAGGAGCCGAGGTGGACTCTGAGCTATGATCTGTGTATCGACAAGCACCAGGTCTGGGTTTTTCCGGTATGGTCGCAGAGCTTCCACGACGCCTTCGTCTGAATAGATCACTGAGAGGGCACTGCATGGAGCATCACTGGATGCTACCGTGGGACAGTTCACAACCGGCAATTTCAGGTCAGCAGCGGCGGCACGGGCGGCATCGAGCACTTTTCCTCCCCCGGCTCCTACGATGACTTGGGCTTTATTCTGTTGGGCCGCTTGCCTGATCCGCTCGATTTCCGTCAGCGAGCACTCGCCGCCAAACTCATGGACCGCATAGGCAATGCCGGCTTCGGCAAACGTGCCTTTCCAGGTGTCAGCCAGCAAGCGGATTGGTGAGCGACCACCGACGATGAGTGCAGGGCCATTCAATCCCAAGCCAGCCATCTCCGCACCCAGCATGACGGTGGCATTTTTCCCTTGCGTGTAACGAGGTGGAGAGCAGAAGACGGACAGCATGATGCGGCCTTTCATTGCGAAGGAGTTAACCCGTGTGCTTTCAGGTGGTGCTTCACGCCAGATGGGGCCAAGCTGACCTTCAAAAGGTATCACCCGAATGGCCGGATTGCCATATCGATGCCCCAATTTCCTCGGGGAGTCACGCAAGGCCATGTACCCCTGAGTCGCATAACCACCAAATGCACGTGGTCGTATTACTTGGCAGTCCCTTCAAGGGCCATCCCCCAGATTCGGCCAAACTGGCTTGACCTGGTGAGCGGGGCAGTATCCTCACTGGCACCGGGCCAGGCCGGCCCTGGACCATCCGGAACAAACGAACACGGGTCGAGCCAGGGGAGCCGCACATTTCGGCCCCAAACTCTGCCCGGGCGCTGGACGGGGGAGGGGTGGCAGTGTTACATTTTCGGGTGTCTGTTCTCGAAATCACTGCATTCGGGAACCGTCGAGGCCAGGGTCTCCTACTTCCCACCAAGCGCAACCACGCCCGCATACACCACACAGGTCCCCACCACGGAGAGTACCCATGTTTCTACGGTCTGCGTTTTGCCATCTGGCACTGCTGACGTTCTTCGTCTGCCTGGATACGGCGGAGGCAGCCGAGTTGGCGGTTCGCCCGTATTTGCAGGTGGGAGCCGATGGTGCTTTCACGGTGATGTGGTGCACCGACAAGCCGGCCTACAGTTGGCTCGAATACGGCGAGACACCGGAGTTGGGACAGAAGGCCGATCGCGTGGTGGAAGGACTGCGTGCGGCCAACACGACCCGTCATTGGGTGCGCATTCCGCCGGAGAGTTTCAAGCGACTCTACTACCGCGTGGGGTGGAAAGTGATCGACTCCTTCGGCGCTTACCGCGTAGACTTTCAAGAGCCGGCGTTCACCGACGTTTACGAGGTCCAACCGCTTCCCGGGCCGGACGATACGGTGCGGGTTGCGGTTCTGAATGACCTTCACGAAAACTTCAGCCTGTTCACCAAGCTCTCATCGCAGCTCGAAGGGTTTGAGTACGACTTGAGCATCTTCAACGGCGATGTCTTCACCGACATTCCCAGCGAAGACCGATTCATCCGGGCGCTGCGGACGTACAATGGGGGTGTCCGTGCATGGGAACGGCCGGTCGTCTATCAGCGGGGCAATCACGAATATCGCGGCGCTTTCGCTCGGGACTTGCGAGGATGGTTCTCGCCGCCGGGCGACCATTTCTACGGCGCGTTTACTGCCGGGCCGGTCCGCTTCATCCTGCTGGACGCCGGCGAGGACAAGCCTGATGACAACCCGGCCTATTCCGGGCTGAACGACTTCTCCGGGTACCGGAAGGTGCAGGCGGAATTTCTCAAGCAGGAGATCGCCGGGGAAGCATTTCGCCGGGCTACCTATCGCGTTCTGGTCCATCACATCCCGCTCTACGCCGCCGGTGGAAAGGATGCCATTTGGGCGAAGTTGCCACGCGACGCGTGGGAGCACGTTCTGCAAGACGCCCCAATCACACTGGCAATCTGCGGTCACACCCATCGTGCCGAGATTTGCCCTGCCGGGACGGAGGGAAATTCCTATCCCGTGGCTATCGGAGGCGGATCGGGAGAGCAGGAAGCTACCGTGATGGTTCTGGAAGCCGATCCAAGGCAGCTCACTCTGAAAATGTTCGACACGGAGGGGCAGATGATCCAGTCACTCGGTATTCAGGGCGAGTCGAAATCGGAGCGCCCTTAGCGGCCCCAGGGCCGGCGCACGGTCACTCTGGGCCACGAACTTCGGCCACCATTTCCAGCAGCGTGTGGAGCGACTTTTCCGAGGCGCGGGGCTCGAAAGCGTAGTAGCCCGGCCAGGTCTCGTGGCCACCCCGAACGGCGCGGGAGTCTCCGGACCGAAAAGCGTCACCGTTTCGATCGGAGTGGGTGGCAACTGCGGACAGGCCCCGTTCGCTGTGGGCCGGTGTTCCATGGCGACCGCCAGCTTCTCGGGCAAGGTGCCGGCCGTCTCCATCATCCGCAGGAGTCGGTTCGGCAACTGGAGCACGAGCCGAATCCCACC
>CAYSCH010000001.1:11396-48704 GCA_964429355.1 uncultured Planctomycetaceae bacterium
GTATTGCTTGGAGGGTCTTAGCATTATTTCGGGCCGCGTGAGCGTGCGAGCGACAAAAGAGTTAGGTGTTTTGGTCGAGACGTAAACATGCTGGCGGGAGGACGTTACGGCCCCGAGATAGAGCACAAGTGTATACTACCCGAATGAGGTATGCTCCGAAAGTCGGGGCCTGCATTTTCGGCCCAGATGGGGGGCGGCACGTGGGTGGCGGGTTGGAGCGAATCGGCTCGAGGGGTCGAGAAATGTATCGATTCAGGTTGCCAAAGATCGGACGATGGGCTGGCCCCGGCCCTGGGCGGGCGAGCGTGGGACAGCCAGACGAGGAGGTTCAGTATACACGATTTCTGAACATCAGTTCAGTAGATTTTTGGCCACCCTGCTGGCGAGGGGCACGAGCAGGGAGCAAGGAGCAGGGAGCGGGCAGCAGGGAGCAGGGAGCAGGGAGCAGGGAGCAGGGAGCAGGGAACAAGGAGCAGGGAGGGAGACTCCTGGGGCCCTGAAACGAGCCCGCGGTGCTGCCCGATCTTTGGCGAATCCGATTTCAGAACTTGTTTTCGGCCGCCGCTTAGCGTCCGACCTCGTCGAAGAGGGCGTCGACGAACGGGTTCGGCTCGAAGAGGGCCAGGTCGTCGGCCTGCTCGCCGACGCCGACGTATTTGACCGGCAGTCCGACGGACTGGCGAATCGCGACCACGACACCCCCCTTGGCGGTGCCGTCGAGCTTGGCCAGGACGATCCCGGAGCACTGGACGGCCTCGGTGAAATGCTGTGCCTGGCTGATGCCGTTCTGGCCCGTCGTGGCGTCGAGCACGAGGATCACCTCGTGGGGAGCCTCGGGAATCTGTTTGCGGATGACGCGAAAGATCTTGGTCAGTTCCTGCATCAGGTTCTGTTGCGTCTGCAAACGGCCGGCTGTGTCGACGATGCAGACGTCGGCACCGATCTCGAGCGCCCGTGCCACGGCCCGGTGGGCCACGCTTGCCGGATCGGTACCCTGGCTGCCGGTGACGATCTCGGCTCCGAGCCTCTGGGCCCACACGGTGAGCTGCTCGACGGCAGCCGCTCGGAAGGTATCGGCCGCGCCGAGTACGACCTTTTTGCCGGAGTCGGAGAAGAGCCTGGCGAGCTTTGCGATCGAGGTGGTCTTGCCGCAGCCGTTGACACCGCAGACCATGATCACGGTGGGGCCGCTTTCGGCAAAACGGATCGGTTCGGCGGGCTGGATCATCAACTCCTTGAGTTTCTTCTTGACCTCTTCGAGCACTTCCGCGAGGTGGACGACCCGGCCGCGGAAGGCCGTGCGAACGCTGTCGACGGTCTCCTGGGCGGAGCGAACGCCCATGTCGGTCTTGATCAGTCTTTCGAAAAGCTCGTCCAGGAACTGGTCATCGACGAGGCGGCCCTCGGTCTTGAAGAGGTCGCGGATGTCGGTATTGAGCAGTTGGGTGGTTTTTTTGAGGCCTTGCTTGAATTTGTCGAATAGGCCCATGGCTGGCTTTCTCTACGCTGAGGGTACGAGTCGATCGAGGATGCCGTTGACGAACTGGGCCGACTGGGCGGCCCCGAAACGTTTGGCCAGTTCGATGGCCTCGTCGATGGCGACGGCACGAGGTGTGTCGGTGTGAAGGAGTTCGAAGGCGGCGAGCCGCAGGATGTTGCGATCGGTTGCCGCCATACGGTCGAGTGTCCAGTTATCGGCCGTGGCGTTCAAGGCGGCGTCGATCTGGGAACGGTTCTTGCGGGTGCCGGCAACCAGGGATCGGCAGAACCCGACCAGTCCGGTGATGGAGTCTGGCAGCGAAAAGAAGTCGCCGGCGAACTCCGTGTCCGTGAGCAACTCATAGACTGATTGATGGAGAGCGTCGCAGTTCGAGCCGGCAGTCTGGTCGAGCATCCAGTCGTCGGCCTCCTGGCTCAACACGGTGTCGATTTCGGGCTGGGCTCGCCGCAGCGCCGGGGGAAGCGCGTCGACGAATTCGGCCATTGCGATCATGAGGATCCGCTGCCGGATGAAAGCATCGGCGTCGGCCGGGTTGTTGCGCGGATTGAGGTCGTCCTGATAGAGGACCTGGAAGGCGACTTCTCGAGCGTGACTGCGTTTTGCCATCTTGACGCTATCTCTCTACGAAGGATGGACACGGTGTGTCGCGATCTTGCCGGGTTCGGGCCGGAATGTCCGCAGCAGCGTTGCTGGCATGCAGGCAACCGGTGTCGACGGCAGACCATTTCCGGATCACGAGTCCTCCGAATCGGGTATCTGCCGCAGGAGATCGAGCATTTCGAGGGCGGCCTCGGCGCATTCGGCGCCTTTGTTACCGACGCGGCTGTCGGGCCGGTCCTTGCCGCGAGTGCCGGCCTCGCCGCCGCTACGGGCGATCGCCTGATCGAGGGTGTTGCAGGTGAGGACTCCGAAGATGACCGGAAGTCCGGTGTCGAGTCCGAGTTGGGCAAGGGCCAGGCTGACGGCGCGGTTGATATGCTCGTCGTGCGACGTTTCGCCCTTGATCACGGCACCGAGGCAAAGGACCGCATCGTACTTATCTGCGTCGGCCAGGCGCGAAGCCACCGTGGGAATCTCGAAGGCCCCGGGAACCCAGAAGACATCGATCGCATCGTCGGCGACCTCGTGCTTCTTGAGGGTGTCGATCGCCCCTTCGGCCAGCCGGGACGTGATCGACTGATTGAATCGCGAGACGACGATGGCAAACCGGCCTAGCGTCCGGCCGGCCTTTCCTTCAAATACCGGAGACATGGGGGGTATCGTGTTACGGGGTTCTTGGGACGTGTTCAGGGAGACGGGAATCGGGTTCAGAGGTGCCGAGGGAGGGCACAGCAGCAGGAGGCGGTGCCTGAAACCGCGAATCCTTCCCAACTCACTTCAAGTTCATGCTCATGAGGAACTCGGCGTTGGTTTTGGTTTTTCTCAGTCGTTCGACGAGGAGTTCCATAGCTTCGGGAGGATTCATTTCGCTCAAGGCACGACGGAGGATACATACGCGACGGTATTCTTCGGGGTCCATGAGCATTTCTTCCCGGCGGGTGCCGCTGGCGCTGATATCGATCGTGGGCCAGATGCGTTTATCCACCAATGCCCGGCTGAGAATGATCTCCAGGTTGCCGGTGCCTTTGAATTCCTCGAAGATCACTTCGTCCATTCGGCTGCCGGTGTCGACCAGGGCGGTGGCGAGAATCGTCAGCGAGCCGCCTTCCTCGACCTTTCGCGCGGCGCCGAAGAAGCGTTTGGGACGCTGCAGGGCGTTGGCATCCACGCCGCCGGAAAGGATCTTTCCGGAGTTAGGGCATTCGGCGTTCCAGGCCCGGGCCAGCCGGGTGATCGAATCGAGGAAGATCATCACGTCGTAGCCGTATTCGACCATCCGCTTGGCTTTTTCCAGAACCATCTCGGAGACCTGGATATGGCGCGCGGCGGGTTCGTCGAAGGTCGAGCTGATTACTTCGCACTTAGGTCCTTTTACCTGCCGCTCCATGTCAGTCACCTCCTCCGGGCGTTCGTCGATCAGGAGCATGAAGACATAGAGGTTGGGGTAGTTGGCCAGTGCGGCCTTGGCCATTTTCTGCATGAGGATCGTCTTCCCGGCCCGGGGAGGGCTGACGATCAGCCCGCGCTGCCCGAACCCGACAGGCACGATCATATCGACGACCCGAGTGTTGATGTCGCCGTTGGGATCCTCCATGACGATCCGCTGGTCAGGATGCAGCGGCGTCAGTTCGTCGAACGCCACCTTGGTCGAAACGAGCTTTGGATCCTCGTAGTTGAGAGCCTCCACGCGGAGCAGGGCAAAGTAGCGTTCGTTTTCCTTCGGAGGGCGGATCTGGCCGGAAACGGTGGTACCGGTGCGGAGTCCGAAGCGGCGGATCTGGCTTGGAGAAACGTAGATGTCATCGGGGCAGGAAAGGTAGTGATAATCGGGGCTGCGTAGAAACCCGAACCCGTCGGGCAGGATCTCCAGGGTGCCCTCGCCGTACATCAGCCCGTTGAGCTTGACCCGTTCCTTCAGGATCTTGAAAATCAGATCCTGCTTTTTCATGCCGGCATAGTCGCCGAGATTTTCTTTCTTGGCCTCATCGATCAACTCGGCCATCGACATGCGCTGCAATTCGGCGATGTGGGTGTCGCCCGACTGTTTGATCTCTTCGTAGCGATCGTTGGTGCGTACGTCGTAGTAGCGATCCGTTCCTTCGGCGATCTCCTCGGCCATCGACACGGGCTCTTCGTCGTAGATCTCCTGGATGGGATCCACAGGGGCTTTCTTGGGAGTATTCCTGGTGGAAGACCCGCGTCGGTTGAGGCGAGCGCCCGGTTGATCGTCTTTTGCGGATGCCATAAGGGCAAAGCTCCTCAAGGGATGAGAGGATTCGGCGAGCGGAAGTCACCGAAGGTGGGTTGTTGGGCACGGAGTGCCTGGGTGGATGGAAGGAAAAGCCGTCGCGGAAAAGGGAACAAACGCAAGGGATGGGATCAAGGCAGGGGGGACGCAAGTTGCAGGTGGAAGTCACGGGCCGGTCAAGGATTGCCAGAGTTGTGCGACTTGTCTGCGTGCCTGCTCGATATCGCCGGCGTTCTCAAGCGTGACATCGGCGCGAGCCCGCTTGGCCTCCAAGGGCATCTGGGCATGTTCGCGTGCTTCGAATTCCGCCGAGGTCCAGCCGCGCTCGAGTGCCCGCTGGAGGCGAACCTCGCGGGGCACGTCAACGAAAACGAGCATACTACACAACTTATCCCAACCGGCCTCAAGAAGCAACGGCGCGTCGAGGACCGCCACACGACAGCGTTTGGCTGCCAGATCCTTCGCCTGATCGCGGATCATCTTCCCGATTTCCGGATGGGTCCACTCCTCGAGGATCTGGCGCTCTCGGAGGCCATCCGGAGGAGGGGCAAAGACGATCTTGGCCAGGCGGACGCGATCGAGCCGCCCCTCGGCGTCGAAAACACCTTCACCCCAACGACTTCGGGCAGCGGCTTCGACCTTTGCCAGCCGCAGGGCCTGGTGCCCGGCTCGATCCGCATCGATCACACTGGCGCCCGCGTCGGCCAGCAATCGAGCAACGAGACTCTTGCCACTGGCCACACCTCCGAGAATGCCCACGACCTGCATACCCATCGCCGGAACTCGTTTACATATATACGTTTGTAGTGGATTACCAGACCAGCGGCTCGGCATCGGCCCAGGTGGTGCCAGCCTTGACATCGACCTTGAGCGGTACCGACATGGGCCAGGCACGAGGGTCGCCGCGATTTCGACCTCGTCGGGAGGCACTTCCAGGACCAGCTCGTCGTGGATCTGCAGCAGCATGCGACTTCGCCGCTTCTCCTCGACCAGCCGGCGACGGACAGCCAGCATGGCCAACTTGATCAGGTCGGCGGCCGAGCCCTGGATCACCGTATTGACCGCAGTCCGTTCGGCGAGGTTGCGCTGGCGAGGCGGATTGGGCCGCACCCCCTCGATGGCTCGCCTGCGTCCAAGAATTGTCTTGACATATCCATGCTCAAGGCACTCGCGGAGGATCTCGTCGAGAAAGGTCTCGATGCCGGGGTAACCGGCGAAATAGGCCGCGATAAACTCCGCCGCTTCGTCTTTCTCGATCCCCAACTGCTTGGCCAGTCCCCAGGCGGTCTGACCGTAGATCACGCCGAAGTTGACCGCCTTGGCCTGGCGGCGCATATCGGGGGTGACCTTTTCCAGTTCCACGCCGTAGACCTGCCCCGCTACCCGGGCGTGGATGTCTTCGTCGCGTCGGAATGCCTGGCAGAGGTTCTCGTCGCGAGAGAAGTGGGCCAGCACGCGCAGTTCAATCTGGGAATAGTCGGCGGCCAGGAGCAGCCAGCCATCTTCCCCGGGTATGAAGGCCGAACGGATTTCGCGCCCAGCTTCCGTGCGGACCGGGATGTTCTGCAGGTTCGGATCGCTGGAACTCAGTCGTCCGGTGGCGGCAACAACCTGATTGAAGGAAGCATGGACCCGTCCGGTGGCGGGGAGAACCATGTCGGGCAAGGCATCGACGTAGGTGCCCTTGAGCTTGGCGATCTGGCGGTAGTCGAGAAGGCGCGCGGGCAAGGCATGCCGATGAGCCAGTTCTTCCAGCACTTCGGCGTCGGTGCTGGGGCCCGTCTTGGCGGTCTTCTTGACGACCGGAAGCTTCAGTTCCTCGAACAACACCTGCTGAAGCTGTTTCGGCGATGCAATGTTGAACTCGTGGCCCGCGATCTGGTAGATCTCACGTTCCAGGGCCACAAGCCGCTGGCCGTGGCGCACGCTCAGCTCGCGGAGCCGGGCCACGTCGACTCGGATTCCCAGGTATTCCAGTTCGGCCAGGACCTCGACCAGCGGCATTTCGACCTTGGAGAACAAGTCGCCCAGCTCGGACTCGGCCAGCTTCTTTTCCAGGATCGGCTTGAGCCACAGGGGCACGATGGCATCTTCGGCGGCATATTCGGCCACCTTCGCCACGGGCACCTCATCCATTCTTTTCTGGTTCTTGCCCGAGCCGATGAGCTCGTGGATCTTGATGGTTTCGTGCTGGAGGTAGCGTCGTGCCAACTCGTCGAGGGTATGGTTGCGACTGCCGGCGTCGAGCAGGTAGCTGGCCACGATCGTGTCAAAGGCGATGCCGGCCAGATGAATGCCGGCGGAGCGGAGCACTATGTAGTCGTATTTGAGATTTTGCCCGATCTTCTCAATGGCGGGATTCTCGAGGATCGGCCGGAGAGTCTCGAGGACAACCTCCGGATCAAGGCAGGGATCGCCCTCCGGAGCGCGGACGGGGATGTACCAGGCTTCCTGGTCGTTCCAGGCAAAACTATAGCCGACAATCTGGGCCCAACGAGGCCAGAGATGGGTCGTCTCCGTATCCACCGAGAAGCACTTCTGGGCGGCGAGTTCCGCGGCGAAGGTTCGAAGGGCGGCGGGAGAATCGACGAGGTGGTAGGTCGGTTTCCGCCGAGAAACCGTTGCCGGTATCTCCTCCTGCAGCGCGGCGGCCTTTTCGGTGAGGGCGCGGAAGTTGAACTGCCGAAAAAGGGCCGTGAGGCTCTTTCCATCTACGCCCCGAACTCGCCCCCCCTGCCAGTCGATGGGCACGGGCACGTGGGCGTCGAGCCGCACGAGTTGGCGGCTGAGCTGGGCCAGCTCAATATTCTCGTTGAACGCCTGCCGCCGCTTGGGTCCAAGCCCCTCGCCGCCAGCAGCTATGGCCCCATCGAGGGAACCGTGGTCCTGAAGAAGTTTTTTGGCAAACCCTGGTCCCAGGCCGGGAACTCCGGGGATGTTGTCGGTGCTGTCGCCGGTGATCGCCTGGAAGTCGACCACCTGGTCGGGACGGATTCCCCAATCCTTCTGGAGGGCCGCTGCGTCGAAGACCAGGTTTTTGCGGATGTTGTAGAGGGCAACGTGGTCGGTGATGAGCTGGCGGCAATCCTTGTCGGAGGTGACCAGGAGGCAGCGACCGCCAAGCTGCTCGGTGACGCGGGCCACGGTGGCCAGAATATCGTCGGCTTCATAGCCCGGAAGCCCGAGGGCTGGTATGCGAAATCCCGCCAGCATTCGGCGGATCGTGGCAATCTGGGGCACCAGGTCGTCGGGCATGGCCGAACGGGTGATCTTGTAGCCGGTGTACAGCCCGTGCCGAAACGTGGGCCCCGGCATATCGAAGGCGCAGAAGCAGTAGGTCGGCTGCTTCTCTTCGAGGAGGAAGAACAGATCTCGGGCAAAGCCGAAGACGGCCCCCACCGGCTCGCCTTTGGGACCGGTCATCTCGGGCAGGGCGTGGAACAACTGGTAAATGAGGTTGTGGGCGTCGATGACGTAGACCGTCGCCCCATCGAGACTCTCCGGTGGAGGGGTATCGAGAGCCGTGGGGGCGAGAGCGAGGGGGGAGAGGTCTGCGGTCTCGGATGGGGCAGTGCCAGACTCACCGGCTGCCAAGTCCGGCTCGGCTTCCATGCCGAAAAGCATCCTTTGCTGGGGGTCTTTGGCCATTTCGTGGGCCCCTGGACGAATGGAGTTGTCAGGTTCTCACGATAGCCGACCGCCGGGCGGGGAACCAGCCGGGGCGTTGGGATGAGATGTACGGATTGAGAAGAGAGGAAAACCAAGAAGTCTGTGAGCTTGTCCCCGGATGGTGGGGGTTTTTCGTTGACACCCTTTTTCGCCCGGTTTAGAATCGACGCTAGGGTCTGGGCTTTGGCGATCGAGGTGATTGGGGACCTCCCAAGAGACCCTCCAGGACGCGAACTCCAAACCTGCTTTTCCCAACCATTTCCGCTATTTCGCTGACCGAGCTGGAAGGACGACCTTCGCGGCAGCAGGCGGGCGATCCCAATACAACCACCGTGGCCGATGGCCGAGCGCGGTATTCCTTGATCGGGAATCATCGCTGCAGAGGAGCACGAGATATGGCACGCGAGAACCAGGGATTACAGATCGGGTTGATCGTCTTTGTGATGTTCACGATCATCCTGGGCGTTACGACCTTCATGTTCTCGAAGGAGTACGGAAAGCAGAAGGCGGCGGCGGCCGATTCGGAGAAGAAGGCATCCGAGGCGAACTCGGCCTTGTCGCAGTCCGAGTCGGAGAACATGCGTCTGAAGGTCCTTGTGGGGCATGCGGAAACGGCCACGTTGCAGGCAGTTGACGAGCAGTTCAATACGGACATGGCCACGTTTGCCAAGAACCTGAACAACGCCGACCCAAACTACCGGATCGTGTGCAAGTGGTTGTTTGAGGAGGTGCAGCGAAAGAACGACGAACTCTCGGACGTGAAGGTGACCCTCCAGCAGGTGAAGGACCAGAACTCCTCTCTGGAAGCTGCCAAGGAGACGCAAATCAAGCAGTTGTCGGACCGGGCGAAGAAAGCCGAAGACGAGTTGGCCTCCCTGAGCGCAGCGTTCCAGCAGGCCCAGGCGACTCTGTCGACCACGAACACAAACCTGCAAGCGGCCAACGCCAAGGCGGTGAAGGAGAAGCAGGCGGTTGCTACTCAGGCGACTGCGGAAAAGGCGGGCTTTGAGAAGGAAATCAAGAACCTGAAAACGACCATCGGCTCCCTCTACGAGAAGATCGACCAGATGGACCCGATTGTGGTCGATCATCCGGACGGCTTGATCACGTACGCAGGCCGGGGAAATACGGTTTCGATCAATCTGGGCCGAGCGGACGGGCTGGAGCGGTTGACGAACTTCGCCGTTTTTGCGAGGGACATGACGGATGTGACGACGGCGGGCCGGAAGGGAGCGATCGAGGTCATCGACCTGGACGATCACAGCGCGGTGGCCCAGATTGTCGACGAGGACGTGAGCAATCCGATTCTGGCGGGCGACAAGATCTTCACGCCCCTGTGGAGCCCGGGGGAGCGACAGCATTTCGCCTTGACCGACGGCATGGACCTCAACGACGACAAACGGAGCGATGTGGACGAGCTGCGTAACCTGATTACATCCAACGGTGGTATCGTGGACTTCTGGCTGGACGACGCGGGCAAGAAGTACGGGGAGATCACGATGAACACGACTTTCCTCGTGGAAGGTGCGGCTCCGGACGACGGAAGCACGATGGAGCGTCTCAACGCCCGGAAGTGGATTCTCGACGAAGCCAAGAAGTTCAATCTCCGCAAGATTTCCCTTGAGGAAATGCTCAACCGGATGGGGTACCAACGCAAGGTGCACGTGGTGCGTTACGATTCCAAGGCCAATCCGGCCGATTTTCGGCCGAAGCCGCCGGAGGGAGTTCCGCGGGTCTCGTCGGGTCGGGTAAGCGGCCTCTTCGAAGATCGTACCCCGGTGAAGCGTGTAACCCCAGTGACGCCCGAGGCACCGGAAAAGCCTGCAACAACGGCCCCAGCGAAGCCCACAGTCGACAACGCTTATTGACGACGCTGGTCGGTGTTGGTGATTTCCCAGTCGTTACTCAGCCAGGGGTAAAGATCGAGCACGGGAGCCTTGGCGGCGGGAAATTCGGCGGTGAGTGAGGGACTCTGGTCGGGGCTGGCGGGAGCTGGATCTTCTGGGGGCTCGCGCTTTGGCACGAGATGTTCCTGGAGGCTGAAGGCCCGGATGGCTCCGAGGACATCGGCCAGCTCACCCGTCGGCGCAAGGGGGAATGCCGGTTCGGAAGGCAGAGGTGGGATGTCAACCTCCTTCTTCTGACGGCTGAGAGGCGGTTGTTGATCGGCCAGGGGTTCCTTGGTGTCATCGCCGACGCGGTCGATTCCGAAGAAGACGGTTCGCCTGAAAGCCTTGAGCCGCAACAAGGCCTGCGGGGCCAGTTGGCCCATGAGCTGAGGCGAGGTCAGGCGCGGATCCAGGAACAGAAGTGCCGGTTCTACGACCCCTTTGCTTCGAGCGATTCGCCAGAGGAGCCAGCGGTCGGCCCAGGGGATGTTGTGGGCCTTGGCGAGGGTCCAGAAGAGGCCAATCGAGCTGTTGCTATTGGCGCGGCGTTCGGAGGACCTTGCCATCAGCCAGAGGAGGGCGAATGCAACGGCCAGTCCGGCAATGACAAACACGAGGTCACTGGAATCGAACTGGTCGCGGTTTCTCCGGAACCCGCCGGAAAAGGATTCGAGGCGGGCATCGGACTGAGCGATCAGGATGGTCAGTGCAGGATGATACAACATCAGGCCGCATGTCTCCTAGCGGGGGGGACTTTCCCAGATATCCTGCCATTGGCTCATGAGGTTCCGTTCGTGGAGGCTGCGTTTGGCGGTCTCTCGGATGCGCTCGCTGGGGTCGCGTAGCGCCTCCTGGAGGAGTCTCTCCGACCGAGGCGAGGTGGCTCGCGAGAGGGCACCGATGGCCTGAAGGCGCACGATCAGGTCGTCGTCCTGGAGCAAGTCGACGATTTCGTCGCCTACCTCGTCGACCAGGTTGAGGCAGATGGCGACTTCGATTCCCCGGAGTCGTCTCGCCCGGCTGGTCGCGGACAATTCCTGGCGAAGCAGGGGCACGGTGAAGGGGTCGATGTTCTTGACCATCTCGCCGGTCGAGCGGCGGACTTCTTCGTCGAGGATACCGTAGGCGCCCAGAAAACGTTCGAAGCTGAACTCGCCGAGATTCTCCTGGACAGCTTCACGGACGACCTGATGGGGGCTCCTGGCCAAGGCAACCAGCTTGGGCATGGCGCCGGCGACGCCTCGTTGCCGCAGGTGTCGAACGATGTTGGCCTGGACGCAGGGATCCGGATCGTCGAGGACTTGCAGCGCCAGTTCGTTGGCGTCCTTGCCGTTGAATTGTTCGAGGGCCTCGGCGGCGGTCCGGCGGACCAGGACGCCGCCGTGCTTCAGCAGGTGGCGGATCAGGAGGAACTGTTGGTCCCGGGGAGTTTTTGTGAGCAGGGCGAGCTTCAAGGCGGCACACTGTTCTTCGTCGGTGAAACGGTCAATCGACCAGGCGTCACCCTGAAGCCACGCCAGTGAGCGAATGCGTTTGAGGTTCTTCCGTACAGCGGGTGTCGGACTGGCAACCGTCTTGTGGAAGAGCAGCCGGAGAAATGCCGGATCCACCCGCCGGGCGACGGCAGTGATTACGGCAACGGGAGCCTTGGGATCCTCGAGGAGGTCGAGGATCAGACGCATGGTTGCCGGGTGAGGATTGCCGATGAGTTGTTCGAGCAGGAGCGATGATGCAGGATTTCCGGACGAATTGAGCGTTTGGATCAAGGTGACATTCGACGCGGGCGCAAGGAGGACAAAGGCCTCGACCAGCTCGCGACGATCGTGGCGAGTGAAGGTGCGAATGGGCCGCTCCAGGGCGCGCACGGCATTTTCGCGGACCATCGCAGGATCGCGACGCCGTGTCAGCATTTCGTCGTCGTCGAGATGGCCGGCAAGGCAGCGGACGAGGTCCATGAGTGTTGCCGCGATTTCGTCGCTATCGGGATCCTGATGGTTCGCCAGGACGCTCACCAAGGCCGGGATGATGTCGACTTCGTTGAGGAGAAGAGCAGCTCGGCAGGCGCTGCGTCGCAGGGGGTCCGAGGCATCGACGATTGCATCGCGAAGAGTGCCGGTCATGCGGGTTGCGCGGGTGCGAAAGAACGCCATGCCCTTGTCGTCGAGCTGATCGATTCGGGCGAGAACTTCCCGTTTTCCGCCACTGCTCCGGCGCGCGATGAGGCTTTCCAGGGCCTGGCGACGAATCGGTTCCAGAGGCGAGTCGAGCACCGCCGTCAGAGCGCGCACCGCCGCCTCGTTGTGTGTTTGAGTGAGCACCTGAAATGTGGTAGTCAGCCCCTCGCTCACGGCGCAGACCTCTCACGGCCGAACGGTTTTCCTCCTCCCTAGATCGACAGAAGGTAGCCCGAAACTTCTTGATTAACCGCTAACGTCTGCGGAATCCCCCCATATTCCGGTGCCTGGAAGGAGATCAGATTGTTCGACGGCGAAGAATAGGGAAAGCAGGCAGGCAAAGGCCTGGAGATAGGGCAATCTGGCGGGACAACCGCACGGGGAGGCAGGCAGCAGGGCATCGGGGCCGCTGGATCAATCCGTTTCGTCCAGGCGGAGCGGCTTGATGTCGAACTTGGGATTCTGGCCAAGGTAGCGGGCGGGGTTGTTGTGGAAGATTTCGAGCGATTCCTGGGTGGAATGGCCGCGCCGACGAAATTCCAGGATGCACTCCTGGAGGAGAAACGGATCGCTGGGCCCCCAGTCGGCGGAGGAATTGACCAGGAGCCGCTCGGGACCGTACTTTTCGATCATATCGACCGCCCGTCGGGGCGAGCACTTGGTGATGGGATAGAGGGTAAAGCCGAACCAGTAGCCCCGGTTGCGGACGGCCTCGATCGTGTGTTCTTCCACGTGGTCGATCCAGACCTTGCCAGGGTTGATGGGCATCCCCTCGAGGATCTCCAGGATCCGTTTCGTACCGAACAGTTTGTCGTCGAGGTGTGGGGTGTGGATCAGCAGGAGCTGGTCATGATCGATCGCCAATTGAACCTGGGCCACCATGATGTCGCACTCATTCCGAGTTGACTTATGGAGGCCCGTTTCTCCCACGCCCAAGACATTTGGTTTCTTGAAGAACTCGGGCATGTGTTCGAGCACGACGCGGCTGAGTTCGGGGTGATCTGCTTCCTTCGGATTGACCGCGACCCAGCAGAAATGGCGAATGCCGTAATTGGCAGCCCGGGTGGGTTCGAACTCGCTGATCTGGCGGAAGTAGTCGATGAAGGTTTCCGGGTAGCGGCGATCGAAGCCGGCCCAGAACGCGGGTTCACAGACGGCGACCACGCCCGACATGGCCATGCGTTCGTAATCCTGCGCGGTTCGGGCAATCGCGTGGTAGTGGGGTTGGATGATGTGCATAGCAGTGCAGAGGGCTACTCCGCCGGGTCGGAAAACAGCCGCAACACGCGGTTGGCACGATCGGGCATGGCCTGACGGTCGGCGAGCATGTCGAGCGTCGTGCGAAGGCGATGGAGCCTCGCATCGTCAGCAACGGCAATGTCGGCAGAGCGTTGGACGGCCAAGTCAAGGCGATCGAGTGTGGCGGCGACTTCGAGCAATTGGCAACGTGTTTCCAGGTAGTAGCGATCCAGGACCTCGGAGGCCGAAAGCATGGCGTTCTCCCAAACTCAGAGTTTCTTCAAGCAAAGAGGCTCCAAGACGGCCTCACAAAAGGTACGAGATTCCCATGGGCATGGATGTGCACGTGCGGTGGTTCTGTTGCGACTCCAAGATTATTATCGCGGCTGTGGGCCGGCGGGGAAAGTGTGGGGCAGGCCCGGTACGTCAATTGACGGCGGGCGTGATTGTGAATGTGACCCGAGCGGAGGTAACGGGGCGGTCGAGCTTGACTGCCAGGCGGACCGGCACTCGATCATGGGAAAGGTCCTCGTGGATTTCGGTGTCTTCGATCGCGAAATCGGCACCGTGGGCATCAATCGCCACATCGAGGACCGCCTTGCCGCTGCCGATGCGAAGCCGCTGCCCATCGACGGTCCATTTGGAAAGGGTGATCAGAGCCGTTTCGAAGGGGGTTTCCTGCTGGACTTCCACCTCGTCGGTGACGGTGAGCGAGCCCTTGCCGGCGCGGGAGAAGATGAAGGTCCGTTCCAGCTTCTTCAAACCCTCAACCGGGTAAGCGGCACCAATATCCAGCACGAGTGTGTCGGCCTGGTCGCCGAAATCGGTCCTGAGAACTTTTGCTGCCGCAGCGCGCCCGGTCTTCTGGAGAGTCTCGCCGAATCGGGGCACGGGGTGGCCAAAGCTGTTGAGAACACCGCTTGCATAGCGATCGCTGCTGAAAGTCCGAGCGGTGTAGACTTCTCCTCCCGGGTCCAGGATCGGCGTCTCGCCGGCCAGGGCGACGACATAGGAGCCAATGTCGTTGTGGTTGTGGTGCTCAGCGTTGTGGCCACCCTTGAGGGCGACTCCCAGGCCGGTTTGGGGATCGTTGGGCCGACAGATGAGGATCCCCGCTTCGGAAAACCAGTTCCGCAGCTCTCGGTGCATGCCGGTGGCAACCGGCGGCACGGCCGTTGCGGAATTGTCGAACCCGTTGAGCCCGAGTTCGAAGAGGCTGCTCGAAGGACCGCCGGCCAGGCCGATCCCCTTCGCCTCCACGTCGCTCATACCGAGTTGATACCGGCGGCTCAAGAGCGCCATCATGCGGGTGTCGGGACGACTGCCGATAGCACAGTCGGCAAATGAAGGGTAAATACCGGGAACAATTTCCATTCGCGGTCCGAACAGGGCGACTTCCCTGATCAGCGGATCGATGAACAGATCGACCTTGCCTCCGGTCGCCTGGATCAGCGTTTCGGCAAGCAAGGTGAAATTGCCGAAGCCATAGTTCCAGTAGCCCATGCCTTCGGAGCAGTAGCCGTCGGCGGTGAAGCCCTTCTTGAAATATTGGATGTAGTGCTCCGCGGCGGCGACGAAGAAGGCGCGGCGCTGGACCGAAGGTTCCATGGCCAGTGCCGTTCCGGTGACGCCGGCGAGGCAGACGGCGTTCCAGTTGTTGGTGCCGGTGGCCCACCACATCGTGGGTTTTCCGGTCTTCACAAAGCTTTCCATCGAACCGATCGTGCGGCGTTCCAACTCCCTCTGAATCAACTCGCGAATCTCGCGACTCAGCCTGGTACCGAGCCAGTAGTGAGCCGTTGCCAGGTTCCACGAGACGTCGGCCACGGCCAGATCCACTTCCAGGGTCTCGCCCTTGAAGTTGGCCAATTCACGGTCGTGGGCCGGCATCACCCAGGTCTTCTCGGAACAGATTTCGCGGATCGATTGTTCGATATCGGGGAGGAATCGGCCCTTGTTTTCGATGCACTCGGCCAGTACGAAGGCGGGAAGCCGGCCATGGCGCTGGCCGAGCACCCGCTGACATCGGGTGCGATTGCCGGTGCGGGAGAAATCGAGAAACAGGTCGTCGGTAAGTTCCGGAGCGGGCTTCTCCCTCAGTTGCTCCGCAGCGCCGACCGCGTTGGAGAACAAGGAAACCTCGGCCACGCGTTGCCAGGGCGCCCGGTCGTCGATCGTGGGGCCCACCCCCTGCGGCTTTTCCGGCAGCCACCGAGTGATTTCGGCAATTCGGTTGGAATCGAGCTGTTCCGCGGAACTTGCGGCTGGAAGAAGACTCGCCAGCAGGGTCAGCAGTGCAGCCGGGATGAGGCTCGTTTGTCGGGGCATGCGCATTCTCCGGGCAAGTGGGTGGGCATGAAGCGGGAAGCCACGTTGCGGCTGGGCGTCTGGAGGCCCGAGCGGCGTGGCCTGTGGTGGGACCTTCATTAGACTCCACGCATGCGGAGAATGCCATAGACACCGCGACGCCGGCAGCCGGGAGCGAGGCACGGTGGGTGACACCCGGCAGGTGCCAGGGACCGGTTCACTTGAACGCCTCCCTGTAGAAGGTAGTCAACCACCAGACACCGACGGGCGTCCAGCAGGCAGCCAGGAAGAACCCGTATCGTTCGGTCCAAGCGGTGGTCCGGGCGAAGAGTTTTCTTCCCAGACTCCCGGCGACAATCGCGGCAATCAGATACCAGAACGAGACGAGCGGCATCATATAATGAAGGCATGTGAACGGGATTCCATCCTTCGATTGGAGATGATCCGCGAAGATGGGAGGAAGCATGAGCAGCGATCCCAGGCCCATTGTAACCGCATACAATCCTCCCGGGCCAATCGCCGGGCCGTTGCGCAGGCGCTGTCCCACAATGAACAGCGGAGCAGGCAGGGCGAGCCCGACGAGCACAGCATTGTAATAGACGATGAAGTGGTCGAGACTGAGTTCCGTCCAAGGGCCGTCTTCTTCCGATGATACGAACACACCCAATCCCACGGCCACTCCAGCCGTCAAGAGCAGGAACCGGCCGATCGTGAGCGTATCGCGACGCGAATGCTCGATTTCGTCCTTGGCAGATTCCGGTTCAGAGGTCATGACGATGGCTTTCCGGCCAGTTGGCTCAGTCGGCGCCCGACTGCGGCGTGTGAACAGACCTTGACAATCACCTCGACTGAAATCCCGGCCCTTCCCTAGCCCTTCTTCTCGCTGCGACGGGGAGGGAATAAGCCGAACTGGCGCGCGACAACACCAAACACGTCCGTATCGCGCATCGCTGTGGGATGCGGGAAAACACCCGGCTCCGAGGAGAGGATGACGGTCCGCTGGGAATCGTCGTGAACCGGCGCGCCGTGCGATCCGCGAATCAACGAGGCATCGAGGGGGATCGACCTGGTGGCGGGATCGAAATGAAGTTCGACCGGATCGTAGCCCGGTTTGCGATGGATGTCGACGGTACGGGCAAAGCCGGGTGCCCGTCGGTCGTCGAACCACCAGTAGTAGGCTTGCCAACTGTCGGGCCTGGAAACAAGCACCACCTCGCCACTGCGGGGGTGATCCAAGTCGTATTGCGCCAACTGGTCGCCGACGAGGATCTCGTCGAAACCCTGCTGGCCAGCGAAGAGATCGGCCACCCGGCGGACGGTCGCCGTGTCGCCGTTCTTGACGAAAACGTGCGAGAACTGGTGGTCAACCATCGCAAAGGCGGCACTCGCCTCCAGATCAAGATGCTCACCGTCGTCTTTTTCGTATACGGCCAGCAGACCGGCCTGGCGGAGGATGCGATTGGGATAGGCAACGTGTTCCACCGGTGTGATGGCGTATTCGCCGGCCACGAGCCAGAGTGGATCGCTGCGGCAGGAGTCTCGCAACCGTTCGAACAGGGAGCCGAGGAGCCGATCCAGTTCGGCCACAGCGTGGGCGGCTGCGGTGGAATCGGGGCCGGTTCTCTGGGCCGCGTAGTCGAGGTGGGGAAGGTAGATGTAGAAAAAGTTGGGATGCCATTTCTTTGCGGCTACTAGCGCGGAATCGGCAATCCACTGGCTGGCTCCGATCCCTGCCATGGGTCCCCAGAAGTTCTGGAGGGGGAAATGGCCGAGGGCGTCGCGAAGCGATCCATACAACTCGTCGGGCCGCGTGTAGCACCAGAGCGACTCGCTGCCGTCGGGATTGTGGACGGGGGCAGGTGTGCAGACATAGTCGGCCGGGCAGTGTTTGCTGTGCAGGGGAAACCAGGCGGCCGACGTCCGTTTCCCGGACTCTTTCAACAGATCCCAGATCTGCGGCTGTTCGATGCAGTCGCTCGGCGAGGTCCACATTTCGACGGTCTGCTTCTCGCGCCAGTAGAATCCGTTGGCAATCACGCCGTGGTGGCGGGGCGTGCGCCCGGTTGTCATGGCAGCCTGGACGGGACAGGTCACGGCAGGGAAACTGGGCGTCAGGTCGGCAATTTCTCCGCCGGCTACGGCCGCCCGCAGGTTGTGCATGGCGGCCACGTCGCATTCGCGCAGGCCGGGAATCGACAGGAGGACCACGTGTTCACGCATCAGCAGGTTCGTCTTTCTGCATCAGAGGCCGTGATGGGCCAGCCCGTTCGTGTTGTCGGGGAGGAACATGGGGTTCTACTTCGCTTCGAGCAGCCACTCGACCGCGGAGGCGGCTTGCGACTGACTGTCACCGTCGAAGAGGGTGAGGTTCTCTGGGCGTTCCGCCGTTTCGTAGGCCGCAGCAACGATGGTCGGCCCATGGGTCCCTTCGCCGGCGAGCCACAGGGGTCCGGGAGCGCCGAGGGCCAGCATTCCGGGCAGGTCGAGGTACTTGACGGCGCCGGGGAGGAAATCGGGATGATCGAAACTGTCGATCGCGGCGAAGCGGAAAGCAGCCGTGTCCACGACCGTTCGATCGATGGTCTGGTAACAGAGCGCCCGAGCTGCCGCGACCCAGCGTCCGGCTCCGGCGAGCCCCACGAGGTGGATGCGAGCGGCGCCAAGCTCGGCCGTGTGGCAATAGGCCACGGCCGTGAGGATGTCGTGGACTCGCTGAACGAAGAGGGGGTAATTATATCCGAAAGTATATCCAGCGTACTCAACCCACTCGTTGTGGTCTCCGGTGTTGATGCGGGCCCGTTCGACGGGTTTGCCATCTTCGGTAAATTCACCCTGTCCGGAAAGATCGATGGCCAGCACCGCCCGGTTGGCCTCCAGGAGCTTTCGAATCGTCGCAATCGGCATTCCGTCCCCCTCGTAAGCTCCTTCCTTACCGTGAGGCGACACCCACACGGCGACTTCTCCATTCCAAGACTTCGGCTTCAGCAGAATGGCTGGCACCTGTTCGCCGAGCGATTTGGAGCCGATGAGCAACGTCGACTCCACATACTGGTTCCGATCCATGTCCTTCCTTGCAGCGGCCGCGACGTCGTTTCCACCGGCAAAATCGGCGCAGAGATAGACCACCTTCTCGGCCTCAACTCCTTTCGAGCGCACGACGCCCCGGCCGAACATGGCCGCCAGACCGCCGCCAATGATCTGGCTGAAGGGACCTGCTTCCTTGCCGGCGGTGTCGACCACGCTGGCAATCTGCTTTTCCCAATCCCCGGTAATCCGTTTGAGAAGGCTGCGCTCATAGTCGTCGCCCCCTTCAGGCCGCGGGTGCTCGGCGTCCCAGACGGTCAGTTGCTCGCGAGTGAGCGGCTCGAACTCCCTTTCCGTGAGCTGGTCTTCCGAGAGCCCGAGGCCAAGATGCTCGCTGATCCAGTGATACATGACCGCGCGCGACGGATAGTTGTAGTTGTGGGGGAATTGTGTAAAGGGCGTGGCCTGGACCAGATCCGGATGCCCCAGCAATGTGTAGAGTTGCTTGAGCTGCGGAAGCCCCTTGGTGGCGATTTCCACCGTCCAGTCATCGGCGCCGGTCATACCAAGCGGACGAGGGGCGATGAGCGCGGCAATACCGATGTTGCCCTCGGTGACGCGGAGATAGCAGGCGTTTTCACAGGTGCAACCGCCCTGCATGGCGGTCGAGACCATCACGGCGGGAAAGGCAACCGCAGGCCTCGGATCGACGGCGCAGAGAATGAAGGTCTGCGTGCCGCCGCCCGAGCAGCCCGTCACGGCAATGCGTTTTGGATCGACGTCGGGCAAGGTTTCGAACCAGTCGAGTGCCCGGATGGAGTTGTAGGTTTGCAGGCCCATCATGTTCTGGAGACGGAGTTCGGCCTGGGGGCTGAAGTAGCCCCAGTTTTCGGCCGTGTTCATGGCGTCGCGAAGGCCTGGCCGATGGGTGAGCTGCACGCTGTCGGCGTATCCGACCATGTCGTAATGGAAGACCACACAGCCCATTCGTGCGAGCTGGACACATCGAGCCTGGAGCGGGAAGCGGCCGCTGGGGTCGAACTTTTCGGCCCCGACTTCAAGCTGTTTCTTGAACTCATCCTCCGGCGCCTCGTAGAAGCGACCGTTGGCCCAGTGACCATGGGGGCACAGCACGCCCGGCAACTTGCCCGACCTGCCTTTGGGACGGTAGAGACTGCCGGTGACAAAGTGGCCGGGAAAACTCTCAAGGAACACCCTCTCGACTGTGTATTCTTTCCGATCCACCAGCCCGTGCACGACGGCATGGGCGGGGGTCTTGGTGGGCATGGGGTGCAGTCCGCAGGCAACCTTCAGTTGAAGCCGCAGAAGTGCAGAGCGTGCCTGCCAGAGCGGCCTCGTTTCGGGGGGGGTGAAGGGGAAGTAGCCGTTGAGATTCTTCAAATCGGAGAGGCGGACGTCGGCAGGCTTCTCACCTGACGGAAGGACGCGGGGCGTCTGGGCTTCGGTCAGTCCGACAGCCCAAAAAAACGGGGTAAGATACAGCACCAGGCAGCGAAGGAGATACCGGGGAGATTTTGCACAATTTGTCATAGCAGGCCTCATACGGGAAAGGACTGGCGTTTCCGTCACGATGCACGGTCCGTTATACTGCCTTGGAGGTGGCTTGCCAATAAATTGCCGGTTTCGCGGAGGAAGTAATGTCCAAACCCCGAACGCCCATCTTTCTGGCTCGGGCCTATGAAGATGCCGACGACCTCGTCGAACAGCTCAGGGGCGTGCGGGTGGGTGCCGAAATCTCCGAAGTGACGATCGGCAAGGCTCAAGCGGGCTGGCAGGTTCTGGTGGCTGCGGGAGATGCAGAACGGGCGAGGTCGATTGCCACGGTTCTGGAAGTGCAGCGGTACGGTAATTGGGAAAGCCGCCCCGGCACAGAGTCTCATTGGGGTGTGATCGAGGATGAACATGCCATCGGCGATCCCACCGAGATCTACTGCGCCGAATCGGTCGTCGAGGCTCATCTTCTCAAGAACTTCCTGGCCGAGCAGGGAATCACGGCCATCGTCTCGAACCAGCTATTGCACGGGGGGTCGGGGGTCGACTTTGTTGGGCTGGCGACGGCGGCGAGAGTCGTGGTTCCTGCGGACGACGCGGCCGTCGCCCGCGAGTTCGCCCTGGAATTTGAGGCACGAAGCCGGGAAACTTCGGCCGGCCAACCGGTTTCTGAACCCAGCCCTGCCTGGCCGACCTGCCCCGAATGCGGAGCAAGGCGAACGACTCGATGTCCGATCTGCGCGACGTCGGGGACCGACTTCGGCGAAGCGGATCGGAACTTCCTTGGAGAGCTCGCAACGGATACGGCGGACGCATCGTGTGGATGCACGGGATGCTGCTCCGCGAGAACCGGCGCGGCCGTCGAGGGGAGCCACGGCAAAGAGGAGCCCCCCGATGACGAAGAGGCCGGAGATCATCGGGCGCTACTGATGTGCTCGGTCTGCGACGAGCCATTCGAACCTGCCTACCCGAAGCATTGCGAGTGGTGCGGCCACGAGTTTGCGGACGGCTACCAGATCGAGCAGATCGTCGATTCGGAGTCAGTTTCCGGGCGGGCGATCGCAGTTGCCGCCGCTTTGGGCCTGTTCCTGCTGGCGGGGTTCGCGTACTTTCTTTTTGTCGTCAGCAGGTAGCGAGCCGGGGGGCGTCTTTCAGGACCCCGGCCAGTTGCGCGAGCCGCAAGGCAGGGGATCTCGCCGATTCGAGCACAAGGACAAGGCGGCTGGGGATCCAATAAACGAGGCCCCGGAAGAGTATCCGGGGCCTTCGGTCCTGTCTGGGAGTTTTGGCGGCAAGGGGAATGTCAATTGCCGAATTCGGGGCGGCGCCGGAGCAGTTGACCTTTGAGCCTCTGCACGATGGAACTGTGCATCTGGCTGACGCGGCTTTCGCTGAGATCGAGCGTGGCTCCGATCTCTTTCATCGTCAGTTCTTCGTAGTAGTAGAGAATGATGATCAACCGCTCGTTGCGGTTGAGGCCCTTGGTCACCAGACGCATGAGGTCGTTCTTCTGGATGCGTTTGGTCGGATCCTCGCCCTTCTTGTCCTCGAGGATATCGATCTCGCGGACGTCCTTGTAACTGTCGGTCTCATACCATTTCTTGTTGAGGCTGATGAGATTCACGGCGTTGGCGTCGAGAATCATCTTCTCCAGTTCAGGGACAGTGATCTGAAGTTCGGCCGCCAGCTCGACCTCGGTCGCCTGCCGGCCGTTCCGTGCTTCGAGGTTCTTGATCGCCTCGTTGAGCCTGCTGGCCTTGGACCGGACGAGGCGAGGGACCCAGTCCATGGTTCGCAATTCGTCGAGCATGGCACCGCGGATGCGCGGCACGCAGTAGGTTTCGAACTTGACACCTCGAGACAGATCGAAGGCGTCGATGGCATCCATGAGACCGAAAACACCGGCCGAGATCAGGTCGTCCAGTTCAACACCTTCGGGCAGCCGAGCCCAGATCCGTTCGCCATTGTACTTGACGAGCGGCAGATAGATCTCGACCAGGCGATTGCGCAGTTCCTGATTCGTGATATCTTTCTTGAACTCGATCCAAAGCTGCTCCACATCATCCGGAGCTATGGTGACGGGCATGCAGTCCTCCGTGACGGCGCGTCAATGCACAGAGCCTGTGCGTTTCTATCTATCCTCAGGTACTCGTCGATCAGTCGGGAGCTATGCCGGGGGGGCCTAGCGAATTCCTGGCTCTAGGATGGGACTGTCGATTGGGGGTACTCTACGTTATGACCGTTGTCTTCTGAGCCACATCTTTGCCTGGTCGAGCGGCGTCCTCTCCTTCGCGAGGTCTGCCGCATTCGATCTGGCAGGTGGCCCCTAGTGGGCGGCGTCCGGTCCGGAGTCACCCTCCAGGCGGGCGGAAATCGCGGCCTGGACGGAGTCTTCCACGGTTCGATTGGCGATCCAACCGATCACATAGCCGATTGCTGCAAACAGAAACAGTGCCATCCAGGCCGCCGACGCCACACTCTGGCTTGTCCGTCCATGGATCAGGCCACTGGTGGTGATGGTCAGCATTGCAAGGGGGCCAAGGGTTCCGGCGAACAATCGTGCCACGAGTCAAACCTTTCGGAGCAACCTGGAACGGCTTGCGGGGTTGGCGGATTGGAGAGAACACTCCTCCGCCCGTTTCCTGAACTACAGGACTCAAGTCGTTCGAAGTACGCTGCTGGCCGTCGAAGTTTACGCAGGCGTTAAAGTTTAACACCGCGTTAGAAGGCTACGGTCTTCCTCGCTATCGGCATTCTGCTGGCCGGGGTTGAATCGAACTGGAAAACTCTCCGGATTTCGTGTGTTTTGTGGGTTTGACGGCAGCTCATGGTTCTGAGCGCCGAGGGTGGATTCCGGGGAATCGAAGGAGCGGGCGATTGCCAGGAGGGATCGGGCGGCGTTTCGCGCCTGGGACATGGCGAAGGGGACGCCTTGCCGTCCGGCGGCAACGATTCTTGCATCGGCCGGAAGCCATTGGCAATCGGGCAAATCGAATCCGAGGAAGCGCTGGCAGGACCGGCGGATCCTGTCGTGGATTTGGGTTGCCTCGTCCTGGCTGGCGCAGAGGTTGACCAGCAAGTGAATGCGAGGGCGGCGTGCCGGGTCCATCGCGACCTTCAGGGCGGCATAGGTATCGAGAACGGCGTTTGTATCGGGGGAGGTGACGAGGACCAATTCGCTGCAGGTCTGCCAGAGGCGGCGTGTGAACGGGTGAAGCCCGTTGCCGCCGTCGAGAACGACAAGATCGGCCCGGGTTGCGAGGCCGGCAAATTGGTCGATCAATTTCTGTTGACTCATGACCGGAGCATCGGCCAGGTCGGCGGCGGCCCAGGCTCCAGGCAGAATCATGACTCCACCAGGACCGGGCTGAAGGGCTTCACCGAGGGTACGGCGTCCTCGAAGCACATCGGAGATCGTGTGGCGTTGTCGCAATCGGCAGAGGGACTGGACGTCCGGCCCGTCGGGGTCGGCGTCGACGAGGACTGTCGCCGTGCCCTGTTGGGCCGCAGCGACGGCCAGATTCACCGCCACGGTTGTTGTGCCGACGCCGCCTTTCCCGCCGGCCACGAGGGCTGTTCGCACGGGTCGAGTGGGGGAGTCCTGAGGCTGTTCGGCAGCCTGCATGACCAGTTTTCGGAGGTCGTTCGCTTGGTCAATCATGGGAGTTGCCTAAGTGCGAAAAACGCTTGCCATTCCGAGGACGAGGCGTGCCAGGCGACCGGCCTCCGCCATTTCGATGTCGTCGGGAACACTCTGGCCATTGGTGACATAGCGGATTGGCAGGCGGCTTGCGCGAGCCAGCGGGAGCAAGTTCCCGAGGCTGGTCGCTTCGTCGAGCTTCGTCAGGATCATTCCGGTCGTTCCCACGGTAGCAAAGCGTTCGGCCGTGTGGGTCAGCGTTCGCTCGCCGGCGACACTGGACAGCACGAGGAGGACCTCATCGGCTTCGGCTTCGCTGAGGAAGGAACGGAGTTCCTGGATCTTGATTTCGTCGCGAGGGCTGCGGCCGGCGGTATCCATCAGGATCAAGTCGAGGCTTTCCATGTGGCGCACGGCCTCTCGCATCTCGCGCGGGGAGGAGACGACCTCCATGGGGAGGTCGATGATGTCGGCATAGGTGCGTAACTGTTCGACGGCCGCAATACGGTAGGTGTCGACCGTGATCAGACCGACGTTGCGTCTCTCGCGGAGCCGGAAGTTGGCCGCGAGTTTGGCAATCGTCGTGGTCTTACCGACGCCGGTGGGCCCCACGAGGGCAACGAGCCGCCGAGTTCCGGGGGTGACGGCGATCGGTCCGGCAACAGGGAGCTCCGCTTCGACGAGGCTGGCAACTCGGGTTTTTGCCAGAACCGGGTCGTCAAGTTCCGCGTCGGACATTTCCCGTCGGACGCGTTCGACGAGTTCACGGGCGATCTCTTCGTTGAGGTCCACTTCGATCAGATCGGTGAAGAGGCGAAACAATCCGTCCGGCAGGTCACGGGCCCCGGCCGAGTTGCGGTTCTGTCTGCACAGTTCCTGGAGCATGGCGCGGAGATCGGAAAGCTGATCCTCGACAGCCATTGCCGAGGACTCGGGAGACCGGGGTGCGGCCGTGCGAGCAGGGCAGGCGGGCGTGTGCGAATCGGCATAGGGGGATGCCGGTTGAAGGGGGACGGCCGGAGCGGCGGGTTGGGGCCGGGGCACATCGGGTCTCTGCTGAGGCAATCGACTGGGAACGTGAACGCCTTCGGATGCAGTGACCTCGATCTGGCGCCGGCCCGGAATCAGGCCGAAGAGGCGGTTGGTTTGCACTTCCCGCGTGTGGAGCACGGCCGCGTCGGGGCCCAGGTCACGGCGGACGAGGGCGAGAGCCTCGTGCATCGATCCAGCGCGGTAGGTTCTGATTTCCATGTCTGTTCGTCCGTTCTGTCGATACTGGAACTAATTGGTTTCTTTGGGTGCGAAGCTAGACGTCGCTGATCATTGCCACCGATTCGATCCGGGTGTCGCGTGTGATTTCGTTGTAGCTGAGGACAATCAAGTCGGGCAAATGGGAACTGGCGAGTTCCTTGACCGCCGGCCGGATTTGGGGGCTGCAGAGCACGATCGGCCGATGATTGGCGACGATCAGTTTGTCGACGTCCTTGGCGATGCGGCGGCAAGTCGCCTCGACCGCCTGGGGCGACATGCGGATGAACAGGCCCCGTTCGGTGTGTTCGAAGCCCGCTCGAATCCGATCCTCGAGGGCCGGGTCGAGGGTGACCACGTGGAGCCGTCCCTCCTTATCGCGATAGCGGGTGCAGATCTGCCGCGCCAGGCGGGCGCGAACGAACTCGTTGAGGAGGATGGGATCCTTGGTGCGTCCGGCATAATCGCCGAGTGTCTCCAGGATCGAGGAAAGCTGCCGAATCGGCACATGCTCGCGAAGCAGCATCTGCAGGATCTGCTGAACTTCGGCCAGCTTCATGTGGCTGGGGATCAATTCGTCGACCACCGCGGGGGACGTCTGCTTCAGTTCGTCGATCAGATGCTTGGTGGCGTCGCGAGTGAGGAGTTCGTCGGCGTGTTTGCGGACGGTTTCAGTCAGGTGCGTCGCGATCACCGCCCCCGGTTCGACCACCGTGTAGCCGAGCATCTCGGCCTTCTCGCGAACGGCCGGCTCGATCCAGAGCGCGGGAGTACCAAAGGCCGGATCCTTGGTTTCGAACCCGGGCACCTTTCCGGTCGTCATGCCGGAATCCATGGCGAGGAACATGCCGGGGTAGACGGAATCGATTGCCACCGGCATTCCCGCGATCTTGATACGGTACTGTTGCTGGTCGAGCTGGAAACTGTCGCGAATCCGCACCTTGGGCAGAATGATGCCGATGTCTGCGGCGACATTCTGGCGGATGCGATGGATTCGTTCGAGCAGATCGCCTCCGCGCTTCGGATCGGCCAGCTTGATGAGCCCGACACCGATCTCGACCTCCATGGGGTCGACGGCCAGATAGTCTTCGATCCGTTCTTCGGGTTTTTTGGTTTCTTCGGCCTTCTTTTTGGCGTCGTCCTTCGCCTGGATCCTGGCCGACTTTCGGGAGAGATTGACCGCCATGCCCATGCAGCATCCGGCAATCACAATGAGCGGCACTTTCGGCAGACTGGTGAAGATCAGAATTCCCAGAAAGCCGCCGGCGACGGCCATCGCCTGGGGGCGCGAGAACAACTGGCCCACAAACTCGGCGGGCAGATTCACCCGCTTGTTGCTGCGAGTGACGAGCAGACCGGCCGCCAAGGAGATGAGGAAGGCGGGAACCTGGCTCACCAGACCGTCGCCGATCGTGAGCTTCGTGAACAGGCTACCGGCCTCTGCAAAGGACATGCCCGACTCGGCGACGCCGATAATCAGTCCCCCGATGATATTGATCATGGTGATGCAGATGCCGGCGATCGCGTCGCCGCGAACGAACTTGCTGGCACCGTCCATGGCTCCGAAGAAGTCGGCTTGGGCCGTGATCTCCTCGCGCCGCCGCTGGGCCTCGCGCTCGTCGATGATGCCCGCGTTGAGATCGGCGTCGATCGCCATCTGGCGTCCCGGCATCCCGTCCAAGGCGAAACGCGCGGCCACTTCGCTGATACGAGTCGCACCCTTGGTGATCACCACGAACTGGATCAAGACGATGATCGAGAAAATGATCAGTCCTACGACGATATTATCGCCGGCGACGAACTCGCCAAAACTGCGAACCACTCCACCGGCTGCATCCAGCCCGGCGGCTCCGGCCCGAGTCAGGATCAGTCGCGTGGTGGCCACGTTCAGAACGAGCCGAAACAGAGTGGTGGCCAGAAGCAGCGAGGGGAAAACACTGAACTCCAGCGGAGTTCGCACGTAGATCGTCGTCAGGAGCATGATCACGGCGATGGCTACGTTCAGTGCTAGCAGAACGTCGAGCAGTTCGGACCGCAAAGGCACGACGATCACCAACACGCTGGCGATAATCCCCACCGGCAGGACGAGGTCCTGCAACCGGTTGAGAGGGAATATGTGGCCAGCGCTTCGTGAAGCGTCCAATGCCATTCGAGTCTCCGAAAACGCCGACGAACGAACTTCGCGAGCCAGGACTGCAAAAATCAAGGAAAAGCGAGGGCGGGAAGGTACCGAAAACCGCGTTTTCTGTCCAGGTCGGTTGCCGTTGAAGCGGCAACCGCGAGGAAACGACTGGCAGGCCCACTCAAAGGACTGAATGCTGGGTGGGCGAGGCGTCAAGATTGCCGCCGTAGCAGGCATTGCCAGCGTTGACAGCAGATTGCCCGCCGCACGAACGGAATGGCAAGACGCCTCAAGTCAACGCGGTTCGGAAGGCGATAAGGAAGTAGGCAAGTCTCGACGCCTCAAAAATCGCGTGACCTGTCCCGAACTGGCGAAAAGCGGTGGTACTTCAGCCAAGTGGAGTTGTGGGAAAGGTCGGCAGGTGGCGGAACACCGGCGTTCCGCGAAGTTATTGGAATCGCGGAAGGCCCGCGTGTTCTCCTGATCCGACCACGAGTGACTCGATAGCAGATCCCCAAATCGCCAACCGGCCACCGGTTCTTATCTCGGTCGCACAGATTTTCTGAACCTGACGATTACAGCTCGAATTGGCGTGCAGATTGACCTGGAGACCTCTTCGATGCGCACCTTTTGGCTACTATTCGGCCTTTCCCTATCCCTGTTAGTGCCCCCTGCGTCCGGCTGCCGCGGCGCCCAGGACGCTGGGGAGCATCTGCGGACTGTACGGGCGGAATCGCAGACATCCACAAACCAGGAACGTCAGATCGCATTTCTCAATGCCTACACCGAAGCGCTGGCTGAAGCCCGCAAGTCGGGCAAACCGCTGCTGGTGTTCTTCAGTACGGAAGAGTGCATTTACTGCCGCCAGATGCTCGAGAAGACCTTTCAGGATCAGCAGGTCGTGAAGCTTTCCGAGAAGTTCATCTGCGTGCAGATCGAGGCCAGCCAGGCCCCGGAAATCTGCGAGGACTTCCACATCCAGGCTTTTCCGACCGTTCAGTTCATCACCGCGGAGGGCATACCCCTGCACCGCGTGCTTGGCCGGAAAGAGCCGGAGGTTCTGGTTGCCCAGATGGAGGCCGCCTTGCAGGACCCCCATTCGCAAACGGCCTATTGGGCAGCGGGGGGACTACAGCGTTAGGCCCGATCTTTCACCGCGATACTCCCTGGCGCAACGGTGGACGGGGGACGCACTTCCTGGCTGTCCGAAAGGGGGGCAGGCACCCTGTGCCCTGTGTCGGCGACAGACTCGACGGGCGAGATGCGTGAGCCGATCCCGGGTTCGAACCAGCCAATCCGTCTGTTGTGCCTCGAGGCGATTGGGTCGGGGCGGGTGTCGTGTCGATCGACCGGTCGGGGAAAGTGCGACGAGGTCATGCGGCTCGTGGCGTTGGTGCTTTTCGGCCCTGCAATTGATAGACATAGGCCAGGACCTCGGCCACCGCGGCGTAACGTTCATGAGGAACCGGCTTGCCGACGTCGACTTCGCGGTAGAGGGCCTGGGCGAGCGGTTTCTTCTCGACAATGGGGATGCCGCTTTCAAGAGCCAGCCGCCGGATGCGTTGAGCGAGGACTCCTGCTCCCTTGGCCACGACGATGGGAGCATCCATCTCCTCGGGCTCGTAACGGATGGCGATCGCCAGTTCCGTCGGATTGGTGACAACCACATCGGCCTTGGGGACGGCGGTCGAGAGTCGTTCCATCGCCAGTTGCCGTTGGACGGCCTTTCGCCGGGAAATAATGTGGGGATCCCCTTCGAGGTTGCGCATCTCCTCGCGGACCTCTTGCGTCGTCATTTTGAGGTCCTGCTCGTGTTTCCAGCGCTGGAAGCCGTAATCGAGAAGGGCGAGAATCAGCAAAGCGACGCCGATCTTGATCGTCGTCCAAATCAGGAGTTGGATCAGATACACGGTGACCTCGCCGACCGATAACGCCGCGAGCCCCAGAACGGTCTCCTTCTCTTTGTAGAGAGCGAAGTAGGCAACCAGTCCCACCACCAGGACTTTGAACAACCCGAAAACAAGCCGGGCAACGCTCTGCATGGAGAACAGCCGCTTTGCCCCTTTCAAGGGATCGAGCTTCGTGATATCCAGTTCCAACTTCTTGGGCAGGAACATGAATCCCACCTGCGCCAGGTTGACGGCGATTGCAGCCAACAGCATCATGCCGAAAACCGGGAGCAACTCATTCGCCAGACCGGCCACGGTGCCGTTCCAGACGGAAACGGCAAACTCGACGTCGGCCTTCATCCAAGGCTCGCCGCCAAGCAGGCGGCGGCTGTAGTCGGCCATGAAATCCGTGACGCTCTTGCCGCAGGTCAGGAGAATCATCATTCCAGCCAGGAGGAGCACCGCCGAGCCGAGATCCTGGCTCTTGGCAACCTGCCCCTCCTCGCGGGCTTTCTGCCTGCGATGCGCTGTTGGGTCCTGTGATTTCTCGCCGTCCTGGTCGGGCATGGGGGGGTGTTGTCAGGGTTGGGGGTTCAACGGGGCGGTGTTGCGTCAGCGAGCGCCCACCACGGCTGCCACTTCGAGTGATTCAAAAAGCAACTGCAGAGTGGGCTCGACCTGCTGTTGAAAGACCCAGATGGACGCACCGATCACGAAGAACATCGTTGCGAAAGTTATCAGGGCGTTGGCACCGAAGCCGACGGCGAGGATGTTCAACTGGGGGAGCGTGCGGCTGATGAGGCCCATGACGAGTGTCGCGAGCAGCAGTGCCGTAACAAGGGGCGCTGCGGCCCGGATCCCCAGTGCGAAGCTCTGGGAAACGAGCGCCACCAGGGTCTCGGCCACGCCCATGGGCATGCTGCCGCTGCCGGGTGGCAGGGCGGAGAACGTTTCCAACAGGGCCGCGATCACCTCGCGGTGTCCGCCGATGACCAGAAAAACGGCCAAGCAGGTCAAGTGAAGAAAATGCGAGAATAGCGGAACGTTCTCTCCGGAAGCGGGATCAAACACCTCGGAGAGGGTCAGCCCGCCAATGCGTTCGATCAACTGGCCCGCCAGTTGGATTCCGGAGAACAGGATGGCGACTCCCAACCCGAGCGTCAGACCGATCAACAGCTCGCCGCCAAGAAGAATGAGATAGTGCAGGTTGGTGCCCGGGTCCGGCACATCCGCGTGCCATTGGGCAGGGAGGATCAGCGCGGACAGGGTGACGGCGAGGAAGGCTCGGATCCGCACCGGCACATCGGCTGAGGCGAACACAGGCGCCGTCATCACCAGCCCGCTGACTCGTGTGAGCACGAGCGTGAAGACGAGCAGCTTGCCCACGTCGAGTTGCGCGATCCAATCGGCCACCGTCCGCTCGCTAAGTAAGGTCGGGTGATTCCGGGAGGAGAAAGGTGACGGCCACCTTTTGCCGGGAATCCCGCAAGGCTATTCAGAATCTTTGTGGGATCGTGGTGATCAAGTCGTTCGTGTACTGGAGGATCTGGGTGATCAGCCAGGGGAGCGTCAGGCTGAGCACGGCAATCATCGCCACGACTTTCGGTACGAAGGCGACGGTCTGTTCCTGGATCTGGGTAAGGGCCTGAAGCAAGCCGATGATCAGTCCGACGATCATGCCCGTCAGCAGAACCGGCGAACCGATCAGGACGGCGATCCAGATCGCTCTGCGGGCCAGGTCAATCGCGTCTTCGGGGCTCATGTTCGTAGTTCTCTTTCTGAGGGCGATTCGGAACCGACAACCAAGTGATCGGAAGTACACTGCACGTCTCTGGGAGAGTGCTCTCTTTGTGAAGATCGTTTGCTTGTTTTCAGATTACGTGTAGGGCGCAAAGCTATCCATCAGCATTCCGACGACGAGAGTCCAGCCGTCCAGCAGGACGAAAAGCATTAACTTGAATGGCAGGGAAATCAACGAGGGGGGCAACATGAGCATCCCCATGGAAACCATCACGCTGGCAATGACCATGTCGATGATCAGGAACGGAAGGTAGATCTGGAAACCGATCAGAAAGGCAACCTTGAGTTCACTGACCAGGTAGGCCGGAAGGAGAACGATCAGTGGCACATCTTCGTAACCGGTCACCTCGGGTGGGTTCTCCATGCGGTTGAGGAACAGGTAGACGTCGTCGGTGTTGCCGGCCGACTCGATCTGCATGCTCATGAATCGCCGCACGGGAACCTGCCCCGTGCCCCAGGCCTCCTCGATCGAGATTTCTTGATTCGTATAGGGGCGGATGGCCGTATCATAGACCTCTTTCCAGACCGGCGCCATGACCAGGAGGGTGATGAACAAGGCGAGGGTTGTGATTACCTGGCTGGGCGGCAGCTGCTGTGTGCCGAGGGCCTGACGCAACAGGCCCAGAACAACGATAATCCGCACGAAGCAGGTCGTCATCATCAACACGGCAGGGGCCAGGCTGAGCACGGTCAGCATGAGCATGACCTGCAGTGTGGCGCTGAGTCCTTCGGGGCTGGTCCATTGCTCGGGGCCGCCCGCCAGGCCGTCGGGCAGGTCGAGCGAAAGCGGCCGATTGGCCGTGTCCTGTGCCAGGGTCGGACTGAGCAAGGTGCAGCACGCCAGGAGCACTCCAAGCCACGCCAGAATGCGGCGGGAGCGGCTCGTCCGCCACGCGAGGATTGCGGCAGTGCCGTTTGTCGTTCCGTCTCGCCCGTCAAGTTCAGCCATGGAGATCCTCCAGTCCCGAGGGCAAGCGATCGCGTGAAACGGCCAGATTGACCGGTCCGACGAATCCAGGTTCCACCGGTTCCTTGGCAAACTGGTGGAGCACCTGGCGAAAGGCCGCGGTGGCGCTCCCTGCCTGGTTCGCCTTGCAGAGGCCGGCCAGTCGCGTGACTTCGTCCGGATCGTCAATTTCGGTGAGGGTCTCGGCACTGTCGGGTGTCAGGGAAACGAGGAGCAACTTGGATCCGCAACGGAGAAGCTGAACTTGTTGCCGGTTTGTAAGCGGGGCCCGACCGAGCGATTCGAAGACATCCCCGGGGAGCAATGCAAGGCCCCTTCCTCCGGTCCGGCGCAAGATCCAGGCGGTAGTGAAGAACAGGCCCAACACCACGGCAAGGCTGCTGATCACCGTCAGCGCGGCCCCCAGTCCATTGACAGCCGGAGTCTCGGCCACACCGCCCGAATTCGGCCTGGCGGGCGGCGCCAGATCCGGAAATCCCACGTGGTGTTTCGTGTTCGCAGCGGATGGGAGATGGCCGGACGACTCCGTGGAATTTTTGGACTGGGTGACCGGAGAATCAGGGTTCTCGTCAGATCGCCTGTCGCCGAGCGGCTCGGTATGGCTGGTCGGATGAACGGACGGAACGTAGCGATCCGGGGTTTCAAGAATTGCCGGCAGAACGAGGCCAGGCAGATCGTTGGGAGACGAAGGAGGCTCGTCCCCCCGTGCCAGAACGCCCGACGGGGATGGAGCGGGCGAAGCTGACGAAACCGCAGCCGCTGCCTCCGCACCGAACGATTCCGAGACAAATTCCTGGGCCGAGGTCTGGCCGACCAACGAGGCTAGAGCGAGTACTGTGGCAAAGCACGATTTCCCAGGCATCCATGCCCTCCGTCCGTATTCGGCTCAAACCACGGGCGCCGCGCTGGCAACCAGTTCGGCAACGCGCACACAGAAATTGTCGTTGAGCACGAGGACCTCTCCTCGGGCGATCAGCCGTCCGTTGACGTAGATGTCGACCGGATCGCCAGCCAGCTTGTCGAGTGGAACGACAGCGCCCTTGCGCAGCTTGAGGACATCCTCGAGATACATATTGGTGCGGCCTAGTTCGATCTTCAGGTCCAATTCAACATCGTTGAGCAGATCGAGAGTGGCCACTTCCGTGTTGGCCGGACTTCCGCTGAACTCGCTGAACTGGAAGGGGGCCGCTGAAGGTGGAAGTTCCTTCGGCTCCGAAGTGACGGATTCAAGGGCTCTCTCGGCCTGGCGGAAGAGGAACTCCACGTCGCCCTGGGAGATTGCCTCGGTGCTGGGGCTGGTGTCTGCCGCCGCCATTGCAGGTGCGGCGGGGCGTGACGGTGCGGGATGGTCGGCGGCCGCCCCGCCCGCCCCGGATTGGCTCAAGAGCTTCTCGATATCGTCCTGACCAAGGAGCTTGTCGGAATCGTCAACGACCGCCGTGGAGGGGGCCGTAGCGCCGGAACGAGAGGGTGCGGCCGTTTTGCCAGCCAGCATTTTTTCGATTTCCGACTGGTCGAGGTCGCCCCCTTCCGTCGCCGGGGGCTTCGGATCGGGAGCAGGTGGCTTCTTGCTCGCTCCGGCCGCTCCAGCGCCCTGGAGCAAGGCTTCGATATCGGCTTGATTGATCAGTTCATTGTCGTCGGCCATGGCAATCCATTCCTGGCTTCCTGGAGTCGCTGACAACACCACTGGGTGCAAGCACCGATGCCCAGGAAAAACTCGCTCGATAAGTCAGCAATTCTCGCCTTGCCGACAAAACGAAGGAGAAGGAACATCGATACGTGCGGAAACATCCGCCAGTCTGCCAGGGGCTCCTGATACGACTTGGCACGCGATCGATTCGACCCATCCTGAGTCGAAAGGTGCTATCGCTGCCAGCAACACAAGCCGCTCCTGTAACACAACAGTCGCGACAACTCGCAGCGCCGCGAAAGCTTCCGGACCGGTTATTGCTCGATGAACGAGAAATCGCTGAAGATCACGGATCGCAGATACGGCTTGCCGAGAGTCCGGTTAGTTTTCTCTAAAATCCGTCTTTTAATCAAGCCCAACCCGGCGTCTGTCAGTTCACTCGGCTCGGAACTTCTCAAGGTGACGATGACTTGATCTCGGAGGCGATGCTTGTTTTCTTCCCAGGCCTTCTGAAAACCGGCCACGTCTTCTGCGGCCGTGGTGCCGAAGAGGTGAAAGTCGATCCGCGTGGTCGTGTTTGTCAGCGGCTGGAAGGCCGTGACTGTGAACTCGCCCAGATCGACCTCGGTCTGATCGTGGATCGCGGAATCGAGCTCGGCGATTTCATTGAGGATTTCGTGATTCTCGGCAGGGGGGGGAGCACTCTCCGTTTCGGAAGGAACACTGGCCATGGCCGCAGTTTCCTGAGTGCCGGGCAGGAAAAATGAAGCGGCGATACATTCCGCCAGAACCAGTGCGGCCAAAGAAGTCAGCAGAATCAGCTTTCCCAAAATCGCGGACTTGCCACCGTGCGATCCAGGGTTGTCTGCCGGTGATTCGCCTTGTTTGACAGCAGGATTGGCCATAGTTTTCTAACCGCAAGATGAGTGGAGCAGTGACTCAATTGATACCACCAAAGATGTCCTTGATACCCCTTTCATGAAGGGGTGTTTGTCGGCTGAACGTCGAGGTCGTGTTGCCCTACTAAAAAATAGGCCAACATTCCGGATTTGGATCTGGGTCAGCCGAAAAAGCCAACGGCAAGGAGACGGAATTTTCGGCACGACGTGACCTAGCCAGTCCGATGGACCCAGCGAGGAAGATGGGCCCAGCAAGGAAGACGGGCACGCAATCCCCTAACTCGGGTGACACACCGCTCCACCGCCACGCCGGAGGGTCTCGCTTCGCACGGAGGGTGATTTCTGTGCCTTGAGAGCCGAAGGCATTTGACTTTGCGGAGACCCCACCTACCGCGCCGGAGAAGACTTGCCTTTCTCCTCGAGTGAGTATCTCTGCGCCCGCTCTTCGGCCGTTCCTTTGAGGTCCTTGGCCAATTCCTCGAGCATGAAGATCTCAACTCGGCCATTCTTGCGTTGGTGTTCTTCGGTGGGACTGATGTAGAGAGGTTCATTCGCCGCCGCCAGCGAGATACGGAGACGCTCTTCGACGATTCCGCACTTGACCAACTGCTCGTAGACTTTGAAAGCTCGGGCGTAGGAGAGATCCCAGTGGTTGCAGTAGGGAGACTCGGGGGGCAAGGGTCGGGCACTGGAGTGGCCTCGAACTTCGACTTTCTGCGGTTTGCCCTTGAGGACGGCGGCGGCGGCTTCGATCGTGTGGATGGCTTCCGCCGACAGGTCGCTCTCCTCTTCAGTGAACTCGACGACTCCGCCGAGCGTCGTCTCGTCGCCCGGTCGAATCGTTTGAACGTGATGATAGTCGCCTGTGGGGGCCTTGACCTTGTCGCCTCCATTCATGGTATTCAAGCGTTGGGCCCTTCCCATGCTGGCCAATCGCGCAATCGCGGAGTTCATGGGTTTCGCGGGGCCTGGGACGGCGGAAGCCATCGACTTGTCGTACCCGAATTGACTCCGCAGGGCTTCGATGAGGGCCTGGCTGCGGTCCTGCCGGATTTCGCTCATCGAGAACAGAAGGATGAAGAACGTCAACAGGAGCGACATCATGTCGCCGTAGGTGACGATCCAGTCCGGTAACGGCGGGTCCTCGTTTTTGATCTTCAGAGCCATCGGATCAGGCCGCCTCTTTCCTGGCAGTTCGCAACCGGGGTGGAACGAACGTGGTCAATTTCTGTTCAATGACGCGAGGGTTTTCACCCGACTGGATGCCCATGATTCCGCGGACAACAATCTCCATCACCAGCATTTCCCGCTGATTGAGATGGGCGAGTTTCTCCGCCATGGGGAGCATGACGACATTCGACATGAGGGAGCCGTAGAGTGTCGTGATGAGGGCCACGGCCATTCCGGGTCCGAGTTTGTCGGGGTCGTCGAGTTGGCCGAGCATGATGATCAGTCCGAGCAGGGTGCCGATCATTCCGAAGGCCGGAGCGAAGCGGCCAATCTGGTCGAAGACTTTCTTGCCGTTGGAATGACGGGCAGCGACGGCATCGACTTCGGTCCGCATGATATCTTCGATGATTTCGGGTCGCGTGCCGTCGACCGCCATCTGAACGCCGAGGATAACGAACGGATTGTCGATCTCTTCGATCCGTCCCTCCAGGGCCAGTAGCCCGTCGCGCCTGGCGGTTTCGGCCAGGGAGATGATCAACTCGATCAATTTGGCGACGTCCTCCTGCTTGTTGAAGAAGACTACCTTGAGCGCGCGAATGCCGACGAAAAGGTCTCTGAGGGGGAAACAGACGAGGATCGCGGCGGTGGCACCGCCGCCGACCACCATGATCGACGGATAGTCGACAAAGGCCGTAAAGGTAGCGCCCGGCGAGATGAGGATGGCGATGACGAGAACAGCCGAGCCGAACAGGAGTCCGAAGATGGTGGCGATATCCATGGATCAGAAACCCCTTCCTCGGGACGGACCGTTTTCCGCCCCAACGGAGACCATCGCGGGCTGCCCGAACCGCGGAATGAGGTATTTCGCTTGCTGGTAAATGACGGCACGCCGCAAGACCTCGTCCATCGATTCCGTCACGACGATGCGCTCGCCGGAGTTGAGCGTGATGAACGTGTCGGGGCGTTGCTCGACGTATCGAATCAGGTCGGCGTTCAGTACAAACGGTTCGCCGCCGAGCCTTGTCAGCTTGATCATGATCTTGTGGCCATCGAGAAAGTCGGAAGTTGAAAGAGTCTCTCACCGGAACGGGCCGGCGAGCCGGTTTTTCGCCGGTCAACGGCGAAGCGAGAGCAGCTCATCGATCATTTCCTGAGCGGTTGTGATCACTCGCGTGTTTCCGCGGTACATGGTGGACGCAAGGATCAGGTCGATGAGGTTGGCCCCGATGTCGGTATTGGACAATTCGAGGGCCCCTGCAACGATACTCCCGGTACCCTGCTCACCCGGGTCCCCTTCCACGGGCAGGCCCGAGTTGACGCCCTCGGCATAAAGGTTCTCGCCCTGTTGTTCCAGGCCCGAGGGGTTCGAAAACCGGGCGAGGCGGATCTGGCCCAGGTCGCGGGTGACGCCGTTGGAAAACACGCCCTTGATCACGCCGTCTTCGCCCACAATGAAACTCGTGAGCACACCGGGCGCGGAGCCGTCCTGCCGCGAAACCGCCACCGTGCTTCTCTCCGCCGCCAGGCCCGACATGTTTGAGAAATCCAGATCGAACTCGAGGGGAGACGCACTGGAAACGTGGCGGCGTTCGATCGATACCGTCGCTTCGCTCACCGAGATCACGTTTCCCTCCCCGTCGAAGGTGACGCGGCCCGTTCCCACGGAAATCTCGGTGCCGGTTGTGGGATCGTTGTCGGACGAGTCGGCAAACCAGCGATAGGTCGTCGCGGTGCTGTTTCGTTCCTCCAGAACGCACGTCAATCGCACGCTGAGCGG
>CAYSCH010000001.1:48714-51677 GCA_964429355.1 uncultured Planctomycetaceae bacterium
ATGCCCAACGAGTCGTAGACGAGAAAGTCGGTCACGGCGCTTTCACCGATCGCTGCCTGGCTGACGCCCCACGGAAGATCGACATTCTCCGTCGTCGTGCCGGTCGTCAGCAGCATGCCCGATAACCCGATATCGATGGAATTGTCGACCCCGTTGTTGCCGGTCATGACGATCCGGCCCCCGACGACCTTTCCGCCCGCAGGGATCGTTCCCCCGGTTACCGCGTCTTCCGAACCGGGAATCGGAAACGTCGGATCTGCCGCGGCCGACTGGATGCCCATCGAGGCATCCATGAAGTCGATCAAGTTCTGGACGGTCGTCGCATCGGTGATTTCGAGTTCCTTCGTGGCGAGGGAACGTCCGCCCTTCTTGCCGGTAAACTCGAGAGTCCCTTCCTGGAACACCTGATTGTAGACCGAGCCGTCGCGGCTCAGCACGTCGATCAGCCGCGTGGAAGCCATGATCTTGGGGCCGTCGAGATCGATCGCCGGGTTCGTCGAAATCTGGGCATCGGTGAAATTGTCGACGAAGAACTCGCCTGCGTCCATGTTCGGAATTTCTGCCACCAGATGAAAACTAGTCGAGTCGGTCGACAGGCTCCGGTAGATCCGCCTGGTTCGCCATTCCGTGGTTGCAATGTCGGCCGTGGGCAGTCCGTCGAGAGTAATCCTTCCATTCGTTACGTTGATCGACGTCGACATCTCACCCGGGCGGCTTTCCGTCCCGGAGGCCGACACGTAAGTCACATAGTACGTGTAGTTGCCGCTGATCAGAGTGTCGTCGAGCTCGGGATTCGCGGCCGCCGCGGCATCCGACAGCCTATCGGTATACGTGGTCGTGCCGACCCCCACCTGCCCCACGTAGTTGAAGGTATCGAGTGGATTGGAAGTGTTGCAGCGGTAAATTCGAAGATGGGTGTAGGAGTCGGTGGGAGGCAAGGTGGGCAGGTTGGTCAGACTGATCGCGTCTTGGTTGTTGGCTACCGTCTGCGAGAACGTGTCGGAGGCGCGGCTCTCCGTGTTGAAGCTGGTTCCAAGGTCGTAATCGTCCGCCCAGACCAGCCGGTATTCGTAGGTATCGCCTGCCACGAAGGTGGTTGGCGGCACAGAGGCAACACTTGCCGTCCCCACCGTGAGAACCGACGGCTGGATGGCAGCCGACACCGTTCCGCTGTCGTCCGGTGCGGTGTAGGTGCCGTCGCCGAGAATCGACGTCTGGATCTGCTGGGCTCGGGTCGCCAGATCTCCCGTCGGCGTCAGGGTGCCCTCGAGGAAGACGTTCGCGGTCGGCTGCGCCACCGCTGCCGCTCCCAACGGAATCTCGATCGGCACGAGCGTCGTCCGCTGGATCTGAAAATTGTCGTCAACGCCGAATCCCAACAGGCGATTGCCGGTGATGGTGACCATCTCGTTCTGCGAGTTGAACTCGAAAATGCCGTTGCGTGTGTAAAGCGTTTGTCCCTGGCCACCTTCCACGATGAAGAACCCATCCCCCTGGATGGCCAGATCGGTCGCGTTGGAACTGATCTCGAGCGTGCCCTGGCTGAAATTGGGCGAAATGGCGGAGACCATCGTTCCCAGCCCGACCTGCCTCGGGTTCGTACCACCGCTCGACTCGGTCGGTTGAGATCCGAGCGACAACGTCTGCAGGAACTGGGTGGAGAAGGAGGCCGACGATGCCTTGAACCCAACCGTGTTCGAGTTCGCCAGGTTGTTGCCGACCACGTCGATCGTGGTTTCGGAAGCCGTCAGACCCGTGAGAGCCGTGCTGAGTGCAGATGCGAGACCCATATCGTGATTCCTTTGAGATGTGCCGGCGTCGGCACCCCTTGGTTCTTACTGTTCACTGGAAGATGCAAGACTTCGAGGCGAGTCCTTTTCGCGAGAATGCTTGCCGGTCTTCACTCACGCTTCCGTGGTATCGTCGTCGGATTGATCCACCGTTTGAGAATCTGTCTCGTCCGTTTGCTTGCTGGTAGCGTCCGCCGTCTCTTCCGTTTCTGCGGTCTCTTCCGTGGAACTGATCAGGGCCGGATCGATGATCTGGAGGACGTTTTTGAGCGATATGTAACTGCCCGACACGAGGAGCGACGGCTCGCCATCGTCCACCTGAACGGCGTCCACTTGTCCAATGATCTTCTGCGAATCGTTGTTCAGCCCCTCCACGAGTTTCCCGATCAGGCTCCCAGCCGTTGCCATGTTCTGGCCAAGCAGCACCCCTTCGAGGGTTTCCGTGAGCTTGTCGTTGGAGGCGATTTCGCGAATCTGGTTGAATTGGTTGAGCATGTCGGTGGTGTCTGTCGGATTCATCGGATCCTGATTCTGGAGTTCCGCAATGATCAACTCGAGAAAATCCTCTGTGCCGAGTTTCGAGAACGCGTCGGAATCGGAGGAGGAGGTTCTTGGACTCGTCGTATTGTAGGTGGATACGGAGGATGTGGACGGCATGATATCGTTTCCTTGTTCTACCGGGCTGGTTTGTAGCGGCTGTCGATCAGATAAAGACATCCAGTCGGCCGTCGACGCTGAGTTTCGCCGTGTTGTGAAGGTCCACAGAATCGGTTGCCACCGCGATGCTCTCGTTTCGCGAATCCGCACCTCGATCGTTCTGGCCGAACGATCGGTCGCTGCCGTCGGAACGCTCGGACAACCCGCCCTGGGACTGATCGGCAACCCCAACGTCGAATCGCTCCACCTTGATTCCCTGGTCGGCGAGACGCTCCCGAAGGAGAGGCAGGTTCTCGACCAGCAAACCCTGGGCGGTGGTTGTTTCGGCCTCCACGCGCGCACTGAGCGCACCATTCTTCACGGATATTTCAATTCGCAGTGAACCGAGTTCGGCCGGATGGAGCTTCAAACGCACGGTGGCATCGCTTCTCTGCCCGAGAGCTGAGAACGCATTGGCCACGCGCTGGACAAACTTCGCGGAGTCCACCCCCTGGGAGGCCTCCTTTCCGGGACTTC
>CAYSCH010000001.1:51687-81017 GCA_964429355.1 uncultured Planctomycetaceae bacterium
CTGGCTCAGGGCGGAGTTCGCAGTCGCCGTGCCGGCCGTCACCCCCTCGACCGGACCGCTTGCGTGGGGCGAACTGGTGGTCGTACCGGGATCGGCAGTCGGCGCCGTCTCTGCAACCAGGGCGGATGAATCTTCGATCGTCTCCACCCGGGGTTGCTCGATCGGAGGGCTGGGGGCATTCTCCAGCGCCGGCTGAATATCGCCTTGCGCCGCTTGGCCACCCGCCTTTGAGACCGCCTCGACAAGATGTTTCTTCTCGCGTTTTCCCGATTTTTGCTTCTCCGGATTTTCGACGGACGGAAGCTCCGCACCGACACCTGTTTCGTTGGATGGTTGCGGCTTTTCCGTGCCCTCGGCAACCAGTTCCTGCGATTTGCTTTCGATTTGCCTGCCGGCGGCCGACTTCTTCTCCGCCTCGGAATCCCCCTCTTCGCTGGTTTGGTCTTCGACCTGCGAGACAGCCCTTTCGGCTGTCGACTCCGCCGTCTTGGCAGCCGTGTCGATTTCCGGCTCGGAGGCTGTCTGCTCAGGCGGTACGTTCACCGCCCCGGCAGCGCCGGTCTGTGTGCCAGAGACCTTGGCGCCAGGCAAAGTCCCTTCGGCATCGACGGACGCCGATTCCAGGGCCTCTCCCTGGGTCGGTTCTTTCACGGTTTCGTCCACCACGGCGGGAACAATCCCGGAGACAATTGCCGCTGCCTCGCCTGCCGGCAGTTCGTCAACCTCCTCGGCCTCTTCGGTATCGCCGGTTTCCGCCTGCTCTCCGGCCGCAACCTGGTCGTTCGCGTCGTCGCAGCCCGACTCGGACCTCTCGCTTTCCTCGCTTGAACTAATCTCTTTCTCAGCGGCCGGCGCAGCGTCGCGCTCGTCCGAACGCACTTCGTCCGTGGGACCGTCCTTCTGCTTGCCCGCTTCGGCCTCCGTTTGCGGTTTCGTCGACGAGCGAGCAGATTGCGTTTCGGCAGCCGGCTGAGGATCGGGTCGGGTCGCCTGGCGGAGTGTTTCATCGAACACACCGAACAACGACGTATCGAGGCCGGATTTCTGGGCGGTCGGGATAGCAGCGTCGAACGGCAGGCAGGCTGTCGACATTCCGGCAGTGAGTCTTCCCATGGCGTGTCTTTCTATTTTGTCCCCAGGTTCTCCGGATCCACCTTCTGAGATACTTCTTTGGCGATGGCTGTCTTGGGATGTCCCTGGCGTATGAGCCGGAGCACTTCGGCAATCTTGTCGATTTCGTCGGCGGTCTGGAATTCGCCGAGGATGCCGGCCCTGCGCCGTTCGTCCATTCCGGTCAAGAGGATCACAACCTCCTCGGTTTCCTGCTTTTCGAGCATTTCGAGCAGGAATAGCTTGGCCTGCTCGGGTTCGAGGGTCTGGAGCGTGGTGGCAACGGCGGTACGCCCCTCGGCCTCCGCTCCTTCCTGCAGCCCGGCCAGTTGTGCCCGGAAATCCTTGATGAGTCTCTCATAGGCCGCTTGCTGCTCGACCACGCGTTTGACTTCGATGCGTAATTGTTGGTTGCCGTTCTGGAGGGCCATTTCGCGCATCGTCAGGTCGCGATCCTTCGCGAGCCGAGCGTCGATGATCTGCTGCATCGACGGCTGCTCCGCCGACGATCCTCCTTCCTTCGCTTCGTCATCGGCCTGGGCCTCGGCCTGGAACAGGTCGAGCCCCTGGGCGATGGCCAGGATCTGCACAAGTCGCCCCTGGTCCATGTGCCAGGTGTTCCAGAGATAGCAGACCATGATCACCGTGGCCATCATGGTGGCCGCCGAAAGATAGACAACGAGATTGATGGTTCCTCCGAGCAGGCGTGCGATCATGGCTCAACCTCCTCCAGGCAGCCAATCCGCCCGGCGACTTCGTCGAGTTCCTTGATTTCGCGGATCCGTTCCTTTTCGCGATGCTGTTCGATCTGGCGATCGCGGAGCAGTTCGAGGACACGGACGGCACGGTTTGCCGCAACGAGGGCCTCGCGGCGCCGATCAATTTCGGCGCGGACGGCGTCGACCTTGTCCTTCAGGTCGCGTTGCTCGGCACGGAGGGTCACCTCGTAGCGGCGAGCGCTGAGGAGCCGATCGAGGTTCAGCTCCCCGGGACCGGAGACTTCGCGGCAGACTTGCATCAGGGCGGCAAGCTCATCCCCTACGCGCCGGCTCTGATCGAGCAGGGTTTCTTCGGCGCGGTAGGCCTCGGCCAACTGGCTGCGGCGCTGGTCGCGAGCGGACTCGCGCAGTCGCAGGAGAGTTGCCAGTCGGAACTTGAACTTGCTCATAGCCTATCGTGCCCGGGTCGTATCAGGATTCTTGCTAAGGTCGTTCTTTGGCGTTTGGGGAACCGATTTCTGCGAAGCGGTTCGCTGGAATTGGAGGAGGATCTCCCTTGCCTGCTCGTGGCTGGAGCGCTCTTCGACTTGCTGCCGCAGGAAGGCGTTGATCTCCTGCTGCATGTCGACGGCCAGGTCGACGACCGGGTTTGCCCCTTTGCGATAGGCGCCGATCGAGATCAAGTCCTCATGGTCGCGGTAGGCAGCCATCAGTTCTCGCATCATCCCGGCGGCCTGCCGATGCTCCTTCGTGGCGACTTCGGGCATCAGCCGGCTGAGGCTCTCGAGGACATCGACGGCCGGATAGTGGTTCTTGGCGGCGATTCTTCGCGAGAGCCAGATGTGTCCGTCCAGCAGGCCCCGCACGGCGTCGGCGATGGGTTCATTGGGGTCGTCGCCCTCGACGAGCACCGTGTAGAATGCGGTAATGCTCCCTTGCGGAGTCCGCCCAGCGCGTTCGACGAGACTGGGAAGGAGGGCAAAGACCGACGGCGGGTATCCGCGAGTCGTGGGAGGCTCTCCTGCCGCCAGGCCGATCTCCCGCTGGGCCAGCGCGAAACGAGTGAGCGAGTCGATCAGGAGCAGGACGTCCTTGCCCTGGTCGCGGAAGTATTCGGCGACAGCCGTGGCCGTGGACGCAGCGTGAACACGAACCAGGGCGGGTTCATTGCTGGTGGCCACGACCACGACGCTCTTCTTGCGTCCTTCGGGACCGAGGTCGCGTTCGATGAATTCGTTGACTTCGCGACCGCGTTCGCCGATCAGGCCGATGACGATGACGTCGGCGTCGGTGTAACGGGCCATCATGCCGAGCGAGACGCTCTTGCCCACGCCGCTTCCCGCGAAGATCCCGGCACGCTGCCCGCGGCCGCAGGTCATCAGCCCGTCGATCGACCGAATGCCGGTGGAGAGGGGCGTGTCGATGCGGGGCCGAGTGCACGGATGGGGGGCCTGGCGATTCAGCACGGTCCGATCAGGAAGGGAGGGCTGGGGCCGGCCGTCAATTGCGTTGCCGTGGGCGTCGATAAGCCGACCGAGCAATTCGTTTCCCACACGCAGCCAGCGGGAAGTGAGTTTGCGGCGCACGCGATTGCCGTGGCGAATTCCCGACAGATCCGAGAAAGCGTAAAGGAGCGTCGTCCGGTCGCGAAATCCGATGACCTCGGCATCGATCGGTTCGCCGGTCTCGCGCTCGATCTGCGCGAGCGAGCCGACGGGAGCCGGAAATCCGTCGGCTGAAACGGTCATCCCGATCGTTCGCGATACGGTGCCCGTCAGTTTCGCGGGCATGATGTGCATGACTTGCTCGACTAAGTCCATCGATTCCGTGGATCCTACGTGAGTTCTTCTTCAATCCGCTTGAGCTGGGTTTCGATCTGCTGATCGATGCTGCCAAAAGACGTTTCGACCCGGCATCCACCAGGCGAGATTGCCGGATCGGCCACCAGGTCACAGGCTCCCAGCCCGGCCATCCCGGCGATCAGAGCATCGGCCTTCGGCCGCAATGTTTCGTGATCCTTGGGGTTCAACAGCACGCGTACGGTGGAGCTGCCGGCCGCCAATTCGAGCGACTCCCGGACGAGGTCCAGTGAAATCTCGGGCTGGGCATCGATTTCCCGGCGAACGATCTTTTCGGCAATGGCCGTGGCCAGTCGTACGGCGCTGCGCTCCCAATGGGTCAACCAGGCCTGCTTGGCATGCTGGATTTCCTGGATCGTGGAGGCCAGGGCCGGCAACAAGGTAGCGAGCTGTTCGCCGAGCTTTTTTTCCACGTGGCGTTGAACGTCGCGCTGACCGTCGGCGTAGCCCTTCTTGCGGGAGTCCTCCTCGATCTTCTTCCGTGCCTGCTCGGCCTGTTGTTGCGCCCGGCTGACAACCTGGCTGGCCTGCTGGCGCACACCGTCGAGGTAGACGCTGGCTTTGACGGCCATGTCGTCAAAGTTGAACGCCACAGGCTGGATGCCGCGGGCTCGATCGGTCGACTTGATGATGGACATGGAAGATCCTGGCGGTCGTTCGGGTTACACTTCGCGAAGGAACTGGGCGTCAAGATGCGGATTGCGGCGGGATCGGCCAGCGGCGGAACGGGGCGGCCGGACGCCGATCTTCTGGGCGACCAAACCGATCCGTTCCCGGGCGGCCTCCACGTCGCTGAGCCGAGTTGGCGCAGGATGGCTCAGTTCGTGGCGCAGGGCAGCCGCCCGCGACGCCGGTAGCGCCGCCGAGACACGATGGATCAGCGTGGGCGACGCACCGACCATTGCCAGCGACAACAGGCTTGACTCGACGGCGTCGAGCAGCTCCTGGAGATCGGCGTAGTCGATTCGTTCGAGATCGTCGAACTCCAGCCGTTCGGGCTGAAGCTGGGCGGCAAGCTGCTGGTCGTGCGACGTCAGATTGCGGTAGAGTTGGCTCTCGATTCTCCGGCCCGACGCGCTGAGTATGCCTTCGACCGCCGACAGGCCGGCGACCCGCTTCCGGGGGAGAGAGAACGTCTGCGACAGCCGGTCTCGCAACGAGGCCTCAATCTCGGCGAGAATCTCCGGATCCGTCTCCTCCAGGTCGACGAGACGGCGAAACACCTCGGGCTGGACCTGGGGCGCAAACTGGACCAGCACTTTTCCCGCAACCTCGGGGGGCAAGTGGGAAAGCACCAAGGCAATGGTCTGTGGTCTTTCCGTCGCCAGGATCCCGGCGAGCCCCTCGGGTGACATCTCGCCGCGCGCCTCGAACATTCGCTGGCGGCCGGTGGGCGGCAGGCGGGTTTCCGCCCGAGATGCAACCCGGGCGTAGACCACGTGGGAATCCGAATCTCGCGGCACGGGCCAGGGGCCGGCGTTGAGGAATTCGTCGATCACGCAGCGTTGTTCCTTGGGGTCAACGGGGTCCAGTTCCAGGATCGTCTGGCGAACCCGATCGGCGTCCTCCTCCGACATCTTCTCCAGGAGAAGGTCCGCCGACTGCCGATCCAGACAGGAAACCAGAATGGCCACCTTTCGCAGTCCCTCTTGTTCAGTACTCATGGAACCTCTCGGCATGATCGTTTGCTGTCCGTTTCGCGGATACTCGTTCACCCCGTCACTTCGCTCCCGATCCAATCCAGTTCTTCAGAATATTGGCGGCCATTTCCGGATCCGTGGCGACCAGTTCGGTCAGTTCATCGCGGAGCGAGGCCCCGTTGCCGGCGAAGGCAAACTTCCGAGGTTCACCTTCCCCTTCGGTATCCTCCGCGTCGCCTTTCTCACGGGGGGGCAGAGCGAACTCGGCAATCGGGTTCCTGCCTCCCGTCGGCACCGAGTGGATCATGGACCGGAGCATGGCGAGGCTGAACAGTCCCAGCACGATCAGGCCCACAGTGCTCCAGTTCTGGGCGAACCACGACCCGGCATTCTCCGTCAAGGTCGGTCCGGGAATCGCGGCGGGGATGATGTCCTCGAAGTCGGTGACTTCCACCAACTGCTTCTTGTCGAACTGCGCCGTGTCCGTGGTGCCCTTCGGAAGGGGCAACGCCCCGGCGACCACGCTCTTGATACGGGCGATCTCTGTCGTGCGGATCGGGTCGATATCCGCCGGCGACGGTACCTTGGGCTCCTCGCCCGGCGGTGTCGGATTGCGTTTCTGCCAGATCTGGGTGAACCAGCTCGTTGGAACGGCAATTGCTACCGAGACCCGCTCGACGGTGTGGGCGGCCAGTTCCTTCTCCGTCTCCTCGCCCGCCGGCAACTTCATCTCGGATAGTTCAGACGACTTCTCCTTCTCTTCGGCAGCCTTGGCTTCCGTGGTCGCCAGCGTTCGAGCGGTATTGCTCTGTTGGGCTACGTAGCCGGGCCGGCCGCCATTCGTTTCGCCGGTGTAATCGCGGCTCGTCTTCGTCTCGTTCATGTTGACGGAAATCGAGTTGTCCTTGTCGTATTTGGTGGACCGCACCTTCGTGGACTTCTCCGGAGCCAGCTCGACCATGGGAGTGACGATCACACCGGGAACAAGCCCCAGCAGATCCGAAACCTTCGCCCGGTAGTGTTCTTCCTGCCGGCGTTGCTCCTGCGCCATGAGGGACCCATCTCCGCCGGAGGAGTCGCCCGGCAGGGTGTGGTGCGCCTGGCCGGTATTCATGTCGATCACGACGATGTCCTCAAGCTTCAAACCCGCATCGGCAGCCTTCACGGTGTGGCGAATCGAGTTGACTTGCTTTTCGGTCAACGGCAATGTCCCCACCGCCTTGACGGTGACGGAGGCGGTCACCACGCGTTCTCGGCGCAGTCCCTGCTTGACATCCTCCGAGATAATGACGGTCGCGCGATCGTAGTCGGGCATGGCCCGGAACAATTCTTCGAAGTATCGTTGTTTCGCGATCCGGAGACGTGCCTGGAACTTGGGTTGGTCCTCAAACACTCCGCTCTCTTTGAGGGCATTGTCGAAAATCGAACTGAAGTCGTGGGGCAGCACGCCCGCCTTGGCAATCGCCGCCACGTAGGCCGTCTCTTTTCCGCGGGCCACGCGGATCTTGCCGCCGACTATCTCCGGGGCCGCAAGTCCTTCCGTGGCAAACGCCCCGAGCATGGGAGTCAGCTCGTCGGAGGTGAACGCCCGATTGTCGAGCAGGAACACATCACCTCCCGGATGAAACCCGGAGGTGAAGAGATAGCCCAGACTGGCGACCGTCACCAGCAGCAGCAGGGCCGAGGTGATTCTCGCCCCGGGCGTCATGCCCTCGAACACTTCCTTGATCTGAGCAAAGTACTTATTGAGGAAATCCATCCATGGAACCTCGTGGTTGTGTGATCGTTCCCGGGGTTTCCGTACCCCGGGTTCCGTCGGTTTGCCACCGCCTGCCTGCAAGCAGTGCTTCGTGTGAATATTCCTTGAGCGCGCCGCTTGCCTGCAAACAGAGGCACAGGCTCTACCTCAAGATACTAAACCCGGATGCTCTGAACGTCGTTGTAGGCTTGGACCATCTTGTTTCGGATCTGCATCATCAATTTGAAGGCAATGTCGGCTTTCTGCACCGCCGTGAGAACTTCCGCCGGGTTGACGTCCTCACCGGCCACGAGTTTTTCGACGGCCTGGTCGGCATCCTGCTGCATCGAGTTGACTTCGCGGATGGAATCGAGCAAAAAGCTCTTGAATGAACCGTCACCGCTGCTCTGCGGGACAGCGCTGCTCTGCGAGGCACCGATGGGGGTCGGGATTCGGAATCCTTGGATCGAGTTCATCAGGCTATGATCCTCAGGGTCTGGTTTGCCAGGTCTTTACTGATCTCGATCGCACCAAGATTCGCCTCATAGGCCCTGGCGGCCTCCATGGCGTCGGTGTACTCGGTCATCATGTTCACATTCGGGTAGGCCACATAGCCCTTCCACTTGCCGTCCTTGATCGCGTCCGGGTGTTGCGGCTCGTACTTGTAGAGCGGCTCAAGATCCTCGATCTGAACCGAATCGACCCGCACACCCGCCGCACCGTTGCTGCCGACGCTGTCGTCGGTCTGGAAAACGACGAATCGCGGCTGGTAGGGAACGGCTTGCCCTTCCTCATTGTGAGTGGTGGAGATATTGGCCAAGTTGCCGCTGATGGCGTTCATCCGCACCCGCTGGGCCGCCAACCCGCTCGTGCTCACATCCAGGGCAGAGAACATGTCCGGGGTCCTTCATGCTAAATCCGTTCGCTGATGGCTGTCTCAAGCAGCCGTATCTGGTTGTTCATGATCGATAGCGCCAGATTGTGCTGCATCTGGTTCTTCACCATTTCGGTCACCTGAAATTCCACGCCCTTGTTGCTGACGTCGTGGTAAAGGATGGTCTTCGGTTCGCGGACCACCTCGGCCTGGTCTTGCTGCGCCGGCTCTGCAAGGCCATTCAACTGCATGCCGATGGAAACCGGCTGCTTGGGGGCGTTTCGCTTCCGGATCACCTCTCTCAATTGACTCTGGAAATCCTCCACCGACAGGTCGCGTACCTGATAGCCTGGAGTGTCCATGTTGGCAATGTTGCCCGCCAGAACGGTGTGCCGTGCCTGGCTGAACTGCACTGCCTGCTGCAGGACCGGAATCGCCGTCGATCGAAACAAAGTCGAGTACATGGTCAACCGACCTCCGGCTCGCCGGAACGAGCCCCAAGGTATCTTCCAGGCAAGCCACATGCCAAACCGGTCGGCACTTGCATTACCGGGGGAATCGGGCCAACAACCGAAGCTTCCCAAACCTCCAGGTTGTCTGCATTTACGGTGCTTGATTGTCTTTCCTGCATCAACATTGGCTCTCACGGCGGCTGGATCCGGATCGGCCATTTCTGCGCGGCGGACGGGCCGATTCAGCCGATTCCGCCGGCTGGCACTTGTGGACTTCAACTGTCTTCACGCGGCGCGGTTGCCGGTTCTCTCCCGGGGTGCATATCCGTACTGTCGTAGTTTCGTGGTCAGGGTTCGGACCCCGATTCCCAGGGCCTTGGCCGTTTTGGCTCGGTGGCCGTCGTAGTGTTCCAGGGTGGCCTCGATCAGTTTCTTTTCCATTTGCTGGAGACTGAGCCCGACGGGAACGTCATGGTCTTCGGAGGGGGAGTCGGACGGATGGGCCAGAAGCCAGCGCTGCAACTCTTCGGCCGTCAGCGGACTCTCGCCGTGAAGGACGCTGGCCCGAGTGACCACGTTTTCCAGTTCGCGGATGTTCCCGGGCCAATCGTAACGCACGAGGAGACTCATGGCGCCGGCATCCAACTCGGCCGGTTTGCGGTCGAGCCGGTCGGCACAGCGCCGGAGGAAGTGTTCGATCAGCATGGGAACGTCCTCGCGACGGTCGCGAAGGGGCGGGACTTCGACGGGAACAACGGCCAGCCGGTAGTAGAGGTCTTCGCGGAACCTGCCCTCGGCAACTTCCCGTTTCAAGTCGCGGTTGGTCGTCGCCAGGACACGGACGTCGACTTCCATCGTCTTGCTGGATCCCACTCGTTCGAAGGACCGTTCTTGGAGAACTCGGAGCAGCTTGGCCTGGAGGTTCAGATCGATCTCCGTGACTTCGTCGAGGAGGATCGATCCACCGTGAGCCATTTCGAACCGTCCGGTTCGCGACGCCTCGGCGCCGGTGAAAGCACCCCGTTCGTGGCCGAACAGTTCGCTTTCCATCAGTTGGGCCGAGAGCACGGGGCAATTCAGGCTGACCATCGGGCCGGCTGCCCGGAGGCTCATGGCGTGGATAGTCTTGGCGACGAGTTCCTTTCCCGTTCCACTCTCGCCGTGGATCAGAACCGTTTCCGGCGTGGGGGCCAGGCGGGCGATCTTGTCGCGGAGGTTGTGCATGGCGGGACTGTTCCCCACCATGACCGGCGCGGTGTCGGCGGGGGCCGCACGTTCGATACGCTTGCTTTCCAACAGGAGCCGGCCGTTGCGAATCGCCTTGTCGACGAGCGATTCGAGCTGGTCGACGTTGAAAGGCTTTTCGATGTAGTCGAAGGCGCCGTGGCGCATGGCCTCGACGGCCGTCGACACGGAAGCATGCGCCGTGACCATGACGATCTGCGCCGCGTAACGCCGGCGTTCCAGTTGGATGATCAATTCGATTCCCGACATGCCGGGCATCTGCAGATCGGTCACCACGCAATCGAATGTTTCCCTTTCAGTCACCTGCAGGGCCTCGGCCGCACTCGAACAGCAGCTCACATCGTGGCCCGCCTGGCGGAGCACGTCGGCGATCGATTCCCGTGCCTGGCGGTGGTCGTCGACAACGAGCACCCGCCCGCCCGCTTCGAGGGTTCCGGACCGTTTCTCCGCAGTTGTCATGAATTCACCTCGCAGGCAGGCTGGGGGATTCGGATGGCAAGTCGGGCTCCCCCGCAGGGCGCGTTTTCGGCGGTGACCGCCCCCCCATGGACCTCTGCGATCCGTTCCACAATGGTCAGGCCCAGTCCGGTGCCGCTGGGTTTTGTGGTCACGAAAGGCTCGAACAAGCGTCCCAGGATCTCCTGGCTGAGCCCGGGACCGGTGTCGGTGACGGCCATCTGCACGCTGCCCTCCTCCCGTTCGGCTGCCAGTTCCAGCCTCCCTCCCTCGGGCATGGCATCCACCGCGTTGAGCACGAGATTGAGCAGAGCGCGACGGATCATCTCGCGATCCGCCGTCGCCACGAGGTCAGTCTCCACCCTTCGAAGAACCGAGATGGCTTGCGCCGCCAACTGGGGACGGAGGGAATCGGAGATTTCGTAGAACAGGTCTGCCACCAGGAAGGGTACGCAGTGAGGGTCGCGGTCCGAGGTGAAATGGAGAAGATCGTTGACGGTCACATCGAGGGCCTGGAATCCCGATTCGATCTTCCGCAGCACGTCGAGACTCTGGTCGTCTTTCAGGAGCCGCCGCCGCAGCAGGCTCAGGTAGAGCGAGACGGGCACGAGGGTGTTGCGGACCTCGTGCGCCACGTGGGCGGCCATCTGGCCGAGGTCGGCCAGGCGGTTCTTGCGGGCCAGTTCCCGGTTCTTGGCCTCCAACTCGCCGGTCAGCCGCCGCACTTCCTCCTGGAGGGTGACGTGCGTACGCTCGAGGCGCAAGGTCGCGGCATGCCATGCGGCAAGCACGGTCTGGAGGTCGGCGTCGTCACCCGGCAAGAGGACGTCGCCGGAAACCGCCAGAGTCGCGTCGCTTGGGTCTTGCAGGTTCTGATTCACGTTCAGCCTTCCGAGGAAAGATCAAGGTGTCCGACCGAGGTTTGTCGGTAGCGGGTGTAGGCGCCCCGCGCGCATCCGGCCGCGTGGGCTGTGTGGAGCCGGACTGCCGCCTCGTCGCGACGGACCGTCAGTGCGGCTTCGCTTCGCCGCTCCTGTTCCACGGTTTCGCCGAGCAGCCGTTGGCACTCATCGAGCAGTTGGGAGCACTCGGCGCGGGCTTCCATGCTGCGCCACACACGAGTCTCCGGTTCCTGGCCTCGAAAGGGATCCAGGCCACGTTCGACGCGTTGCAGGTTTTCGAGGACACGTTGCTTCGCCGCCAGCACGTCCAGCAGCCGCGTCATTTCGCCTTCGGCGACGAATTCCATCTGCCGCTGGCCCATATCGCGCAGGCGCAAGAGGAGATCTCGCTTCTGGCGTATCAGTTCGGACAGCGTATCGGTTTCCAGAGGCGTCATATCATTCACAGTGTTTTCATCCAGGCGAGATATTCTTCCCACTGCTGGGCGTCGAGGTTGGTGGCTTGCAGGAAATTTCCCTGCGACTTGAGCCGCTTGAGCACCTCCTCGCCGCGTCGCACGGTGGCGCGGGCTTCGAGCGGGTTGTTCAACCGCCCGTAGGCCCGGGCGATCTGCACGTAGGCCTCGAGGGCTTCAGGACTGTTCTGGTAGCGCGTGCTTGCCGCCGTGTAGGATTGGATCGCATTCTCGTAATCGCCGAGTTCGAACCAATTGGCGCCGATGGCGAAGTAGCAGTTCCGGAGCGTCTTCCGCTCCACTTCGGTGAGTTGCTGTTTCTCCTGGCGTTCGTTGAGGGCCTGCTGCACGAAAGCGTAGTACTCGCCGGCTTTCGTCAAGTGATCGTAGACTTTTCGCAGATTCGCCTTCCGGACGCTCTCGACAAGGTCGCTATCGATCTGCTTGCGCAAGATTGTTGCGCTGGCGCGATTGCACTCGGCGAGCAGATAGTATGCCGGCAGAGTCTGGTCGCAGTCGGGATAGCGGTGAACCGCTTCTTCCAGGCGCTGAGCGGCGTCTGCGAAGCGTCCTTGGCGGTGGCAGAGCCGCCCCATGGCGAAGAGCGAATCGCGCCATTCGATGCTGTCCGGCGCAAGGTAGCCGGTGAGATTCTCCTCGAGGAGCGATTCGGCCTGTTCCATCTCACCCTTCTCGGCATGGGCCTGGCTGGCCCCCAGACGGGCACGGTAGGCGGCGGCGTCGCGAGGGTGGAATTCGATGCACTCTTCAAATGCAGCCAGGGCGCCGTCCATCCGCCCGAGATTGAGTTGCGCGTCGCCGAGATCGACGAGTGCCTGCGGACGCCGCTGCTCGGCATCATTGTTGAGATACTCCTGGATGGCTTCCACCGCGTGGACGTAGTCGTGGCCTTCGAGATAGCACTGAGCGCTCTGCCAGAGATCTTCCGTATAGGACTTCGTTACGATCCGCAACTTGGCCAGCCTGGCATAGGCCTCGCCCGCACGGCGGAGGTGCTCCCGGCCTGCGGCCTGCTGAGCGGCGAACGATTCCGATTCGAGGGTCTGGGAAGTGGCCAGCAGGTTTCGTCCCCACAGGGCGCGGCACCTGGCCTCCAACTCCGTGACACGGAATTCGGGCAGGAGAAGATCCATGCTTGCGGCCAGGAGCAACGCCGTTTCGAAAGCGTCGCCTTTCAAGTAGAACTCAAAGGCTTGGGCTGCTCGCCGCTGGAGGTCGTCCAGAGGGATCCAGGGGTTGTTGTAGTCGTCGGTGTTGCCGACCTGCGAGAGAGATCGGATGTAGGCGGCCAGGGCCTCCTTGTGATCTCCCATAGTGCGGAGGAGCTCGGCCGATTCAAAATCCGCCGCCAGGGACTCCGGCGTATCGGGATTGGCCCGCGCCGCATGGGAGAACTGATCGAGAGCCCTGTTGAAATCGCCCTTGCGCCGCAGGCACTCGGCCGTAAGAAACATCGCCTTGCGGCTGGCCTGGGTGCTGAGCGTGTCCCGCCCCTGGGCGGCCCGAAGCACTTCGATGGCCTCATCGTATTTCCCTTTCGCCGCCTCGCGTTGCTCGGGAGTCACGCCTTCCCCGGCGAGCATTTCGTCGGCGGTTGCCATGATCACGCCCGCCTTGATCACCAATGCCTCGGCCTGATCATTCGCCTCCTTTGGGATCTCCTGCAGGGTTGCCAGACATTCTTCGTTTCTTCCGAGTCCGAGCAGGATACGAGCCCGCTGCAATTGGCCGCGGCAGCGGTCGGCTGGACGCAGGACGCGGTCGGCCAGGTACTTGTCGTTCCATGCCAGCGCCTGGTCGTACTGGGGATTTGCGTCGTTGAGGCAGGCTTCGGTGAGCATCCAGAGAATTTCCGAGCGATGGCGAGGCGCACCTTCCAGGGCCTCTTCGAGAACCGGACGGCTGGCAGGAACCTGGCCGCTGAGGAAAAGGGCCCTGCCCAGTTGATGAAGCCCTTCTCCCGCTCGGTCCGGAGGGAGCCCCATGTCGCGTGCCTGTTCCAGGTAGCGAGCGCTGAGCAGGTAGTATGCCTTCTTCTCGGCCGCAAACGATTGATCCGCCTCGTAGGCCAGCGCAGCGCCCATGATGAATGCCGGAGCCCCGTAGGAATCGTTGGGCAGATTCTCCGCATCCTGCAATTTCTTTCCCATCTCGTAGGCTTCGTTGTTGAGCCCTGCATCGAGTGTCTCGAAGGCTTCTTTCAAGGTAACCGGCTTCTCTTCCTTCTCCGAAAGAAATGCGACTCCCAGAACCACACCGAGCACAAGGGCCAGCGCAGCCAAACCGCCGGCCGCCGCGAGGAGGCGGTGCTGTGCGGCAAACCGCCCTGAATTCTTGATTCGCTGAAAGAGACCAGTCGGTTGCCCGCCTGCCGCTTCCCTGTCGGGAACGGGCTTCTCTTCCGCGTCCTGCTTGTCCTTGGCCATGTTCAATCCACTCAACCGATGTCGCTGATCTGCACGAAATCCGCGCAGGCCCCGACACGAGGCAATATTGGTGGAGAGCTTTTAGCGGAATTCGGGAGTTTCTGTCAAGAGATAGATGGCGAATCGCCGATTGCAGCCGATTCGCCGGCGCCCCGGGGAAACGCTACCGGGAAAAAATTGCCGTGCCCTGAAGAGGCCCGCCAGGAGGAAAGAGGTGACAGTCACGTGACTCGCTGGGACGGGGCCGACAGAATTTGTGCGCAAGGCAGGCGGCGCAACCCGAGCGCGGGGCAAGCCTGCGCGGCTCTCTTCATGACGGCAACCCTTCTGCGAATCACTCAAGGCCACTTAGGCAAAGTGAGAGGGCTCGGCGGGCACGGTAATCTGCTCCATGATCCAACGGTCGATATCGCGCAGCATCGGTGAGCTCAATTCATGACCGCAGGGATACTGCCGAAGCGTTACCGAGACTCCGGCAGTGTGGAGAAGCCTCAGGTCGTCACAGGCCTTATCGGGACCGTAGACCTCGCTGTCGCGGCCCATGGCCAGGAACACCGGCAGGCGGCGAGCCGCCACCAATCGCCCAAAAGGTTGATGGCCTCGCGGCAGTGCACCGCCGAGTGACAGAACGCCGGCAAAATACTCAGGCTGGTTGAAGGCGATACGTAGGGCCATGGTTCCTCCGCTGTCGAATCCGCCGAGGAACACGCGTCTCCCGGAAATATGGAACCGTTCGCGTGCGGCCCCTATGCAACCGAAGACCCGGTGGGTGGCTGCCTCAATGGATGCCAGATCCTGGGGCCAGTCGAGGGCCTGGCTGTCCGGTCTGCCGAACCCTCGCGGAGCGGCGGCCGCATAGTTTCTCATGCTGATCAGCGGCATGATCCGCACCAACTGACGCTCATCGTTATGGCCCGGACCGTGAAGCCAAACCAGAAGTGGGTAGGCGTATTTCGGTTCGTAGTGGAGCGGGGCGAAGAAGGCGTGGACGCTGTCTTCGACCGAGTGTGAGAATAGCGCCGATTCGATGGCAAACGCTGGAGTCGGCGAAGGCTGCTGTCTGGAACGCGTCGAAGAATGTATAGGATTCATCGGATGGATGATGACCAATGCCTGGGATTCGTACCGGTTCCCTGCTACCCTGTCGCGAGACTGACCGTCAGGACACGATGCGGCCTTCCCTTTTTCGCAAGTCCCGAACCTGCACGACAATACCCTGCCCGAACGGGAATGTTCCAGCAATTGCTGACAAAAATGAAAAGCGTGTGCCCGGTTCCCGACTACACCGATCCCCACGTGACGCGGAAAGACCGTACATCGCCGAGTGACTGTACTCGATTCTCGGCGTTGTTGTCAAGCGAAGTCGACGAGCTTCGCCATCGTTTCAACGAGCCCTTTGACCGCGTCGACGCTTTTCTGGAACGCCGTTTGCTCGTCGTCTGACAATTCGAGCTCGATGATCCGCTCGACACCGCCTGCGCCGAGCACAACCGGCACTCCCACATAGAATCCTCCCACTCCGTATTCCCGGTCGCAATAGGCCGCACAGGGGACGAGGCGTTTCTTGTCGCGCACGATCGCCTCCACCATTTGGGCGCTCGCGGCGGCAGGAGCATAGTAGGCGCTTCCGGTTTTCAAAAGACCCACTATCTCTGCCCCGCCTGCTCGGGTTCGCTGGACAATCTCCTGAAGCCGTTCGGCAGAGATCAATTGGGTGACCGGGATGCCGCCGACCGAGCAGCAACTGGCCAACGGCACCATCGTATCGCCATGTCCGCCCAAGAGCATTGCCGAAACGTCTTCCACACTGACGTTGAGCTCCATGGCAATGAATGCTCGAAAACGGGCCGTATCGAGAACCCCCGCTTGTCCCAGCACACGCCGCGGTGGAAAGCCCGTCACTTGAAGGGCTCGTTGCACCATCGCATCCAGCGGATTGCTGACCACAATCACAATGGCGTCGGGACTCGTACGGCGGATCTGTTCGCACACGGAACCAACGATACGGGCATTGGTGCTGAGCAAGTCGTCGCGGCTCATCCCCGGCTTACGGGGGATTCCAGCAGTCACCACTACCACGTCGCTCTCGGCCGTATCAGCATAGTCTGTCGTTCCCACCACGTGCGAGTCGAAGCCGAATACGGGAGAAGCCTGCATCAGATCCAGAGCTTTGCCGGCCGGCATTCCTTCGGTCTGCGGAATATCCAAGAGCACGATATCTCCCAATTCCGCAGCCGCGCACCAATGGGCCGTGGTTGCTCCCACATTACCCGCCCCAATAATCGTGATTCTTGCTCGCTTCATACGGACCTTTCCTTTCGTGCCCACGTCGTTGCTGCCCCCGGAGTCTTTCGAGAAATGCATTGTAGGAGGTTCTATGCCAGGTCAAGAAGGGACCCAGCTTCCAAGAAGGCACCGGCATGGCCAATTTGTCAGTCCAGAGATTCGGCACTCACCGGAACTATCACCGTCTCCCCCACTCGACCTGAAGGGCCGGGCCCGTGCCACCCGAGGAACACACAGATTCTCACGCATCCTTGTCAGAATCAAGAGCCTTCCAGTTTACGGGGACACTTTCCGATTGTTTCCGCCGCCGTATCCGGTCAGCAAACTCGCGATCTCCCCGGCGGAACTGGCGGACGCCCCACCAAACCACTCCAAGAATCAGCAGCAGGAGCACGATCCCGGCCGCTTTCTCCACGGCGTTCAGCCTGACGGAGGGCCTGGCAGGATACCACACGGCACTCTTGCCGATCAGCAGGGGAGCAAGTTGCCGCTGCGATCGGCCGTCGGAGCCCCGTGTGGAAATGGAATAGGACCACGTCTTGAAGAAGAAGCCCGCAACGCTCACGTCCTCGCCGAATTCCGGGCCATCCCCCACAGGGAGTCCTTCTGGCAATTCACGCAAACAGAACACGAGCGGGTTGTCTTGGGAATCTTCTGTGAACAGATAGACCTGGTAATACTGATCGACTCCGAATCGCTCAATCACTTCGGCCTCGCTTACGCGGACCGGGATGATCCGGCGGGCGGCGCCCCTGAACTGAACGAGACGGCCCTGTTGCGTCTGCGGACGATTGAACAACGGAACCACGGAGAAACTCGATGCCCCGGTCTTCGCCAGTTCCTCCCTGGCCCAGCCCTCAATCTGCCCCTCTTCTGCCGAGCCGGCCGCCTTGAGCATCTGATAGAAGCACTCGTGATCGCTGACGGTCAATTCTCGCGTCTTCCAGTCGATCTCGGGCGTCGAACCGTCGGCGGCCTTCTTCGGCGGCGGCTCTACAATCACATCATCGAACAGTCCCATATCCATCCCGAGCCGTCCGAGGTACGTGGCTGGATACCAGGCCATTCGAGAGGCCAGAAAATAACCGGCGGGACCGGAATCTCCAGGTTCGGACGTTTTCAGAAAGAACGCCAGAGCCCCGGACGGCTCGTCGATCGGTTCGCCGATGTTCCACGCCTTGGGCAACCGGGCCGTGAACACCTCAATCGGCCTTTGCTCCGAATCGAGCTGCATTCGGCAGCGCCAAATGGACGCGAACCCACCCGCACCCGCCTGCTTGGGACTCAAAGGGCAGGGTTCCGCCGCCAGTACGCGGCCCCTGAGTTGAAATACCTGCAGGGAGTAGGCTTCTGGATCCTTGGCAAGACGTTTCCAATCCACCTGTCCCAACGACCATTGTTCCAGCTCGATCGGGCGGATATCTCGCTCGATTCGAAAGAGCATCCGGCGGAGGATTTCGTTGCCCGATTCCTGCCAGGGCTCGCCGTTGCGAAGCTCGGCCAGTTCGGCCTTGCCGATTCCGCCAAGTTCAAACAACTCTTTCGGTCCGAGGTCTGCCGGTTGGGCGGAGCGCGCCAGCAGAACCCAGGTTGCAGACACCAACAGAACAACTCGGGTGATTGCCGCGAGCCGGCCTGAAAGAAGTGCCGTTCCGTCGATCATCCAGAAGCGGCCGCTCATGGCGCGTCTGCCTTCGTGTCTCGATCGGGCCGACCCGTGAAAACCCTCAACGGTTCCGCCGCGTGGGAGGCGGAATCGGGCGCCTTCCAACCATCGAACAGGTCGGCCAACGGTTCCTCGCGGCGAGTCGGCCTGGTTCGCCACCAGACGATGGCAACGAAAACGGCAGCCGCCGCGGCCGCCATCGCCACAATCGCCACCGGCGAAATGGCGGCAGCAGGTTCTTCCGGCTTCGGGGACACTTGCCGCAACGATTTGGCCAGCACCACAGGTGCAGACCGCACCATGTCCTGAGCAGCATAGGGCCATCTCTTAAAGAAGAAGCCCTCCAGTTCCACCCGTTCCTCAATCTCCATTCCCTGCGGAAATCCATCCGGAACCGAGAGCGTGTAGACAACGATTGGATTGCCCGGATTGTCGCGGGGAAAGAGCCATGTCTGGTAGTACGATTCGATTCCCGCGTCGTTTCTCGGGGCGGTGACCTTCTCACATCGGCGCAGCGTCCCGTCCAAGGTGACCAAGGCGGCCCGATATTCTTTTGGCTGCCGATAGAGTTGAATGAACGTAACCGGACCGGCAGACTGGTCTCTCAGGCTGGCGGACTCCATGCTGCGCAAACGGTCGAAGAGCTTGAACCACGCCCCCCGTTCCTGGGCGCGAAAGGGCTCATCGTCGCGTATGGCCGCCAGATCCTCCTCGGTGAGTGGGCCGGCCACCGTCCGACTTCCGGGATCTCGATCTGCACCGACCGGCGCGATAAGGAAGGTATCATCCTCCACGGGCACAGGTGGCACAAATCGGGTGTCGACCTCCGCGTCTGCGGTCCCGCTGGCTCGCCCCCACTTCCAGATCCAGCGGTAGTGCTCAGGGTTCCGGGCTTCGAAAGTCACCCAGAGAATCCCCATCATGGCTGTCACGAGAAGGAACAGACGCGTCTGTTCGCGACGAGCAAGGTGATTGCGAGAATGAGGGCCGTTACCGAATTCGACCACAAGTCAAGACCTGCAAAAAAGGCGAAGATCGAACATTGAATTCTAGCTGTCCGAGGTAGCCCCCTCAAGTTGGGTCGGCCCATTCCGGGACAATCGCGGTTCGGGCGCCCGATTGTACCGGATCCACGGATGGAGCGGGCGGCATCTCTGGAAAGCTCCCCAGTCCGCGGACCGGGGGTCGCCTTGGCGATCAGGTCGGCCGGCTCAAATCATTGGCGGCCTTGGGCTATTCAAGGCTACAATAAAACAGGTGGCACACCTTGCTCGGTCGTCGCCACACGTCTGGCGGGACGGAGTTTGGCCTCCGGCTGCCCAGATTCCTTGTCTTATTGGAGGCCAATCGGTACGCTAAGGGACGAACACAGAATGAGGGAGACCCCGCGGGCATGGATGTGCGCGATCGGTGGCTCTGCTATCGACTCTGAAGGCAGAATCAGCGGCGTATGTCCCGTGCTGCAAAACATTCATGGGATCTCCAGCACGACCGTTCTGAATTGGTGCGCCCGCGGTATGGATGCAATCCGATCCTTGTCGCCACGCAGTGCACCTCCGGGCCGCACCGCTTCCGATCGCCGCCAGTCCGCTGGCCGTCGATCCCAAGCGTATTCACCGAACGAGGAAGAGAATTGTTGATGAAAGCTTCCGGAAGGCTGCCTGTCGTCGTGGGCATGATCGTCTCGGTCGCCTCTTGGTTCATCTTCGCCGCCCCATTGCTGGGAGCCGATCCGCCCGTGAAGAAGATGCTCGACGGGTTGCGGCAGAACCGCTATTACGACTTGGCGATACCGTATCTCGAACAGATGCGAGAACGGCCCGATTGCCCGGCCGAGTTCAAGGAGCGGATCGACTACGAAATCGGCGCCACGCTGCTGGAGGCCGCCGACGCAACGGAGACCGCCTCGGAGCGGGAGACGACGCTCGATCAAGCGACCGCGGCCATCCAGAAGTTTCTCAAAGAGCACCCCACGCACGAATTGGCCGGTCCCTCGAGTACGCAAATTGGAAGAGTGCTGCTGCTGCGCGGTGCCGGTCGCGTTCAACAGGCCGACCTTCCTGGTGTGTCGGCCGACGACAAGAGCGTGAAGCTCGCCGAAGCGCGGACTTTCTTCGACCAGGCACAGGCGGCGCTCGAAGGAGCGGAGAATCGTTGCTACGAGAAGGCGAAAACGCTCCAGGAGGACGCCAAGACCGACAGCTCGGAGCGTGCCAAGGGAAGGCTTGAGGAAGCGTATGGGGAACTGCTGCAGGCCCGGCTGCTGCTGGTCAATATAGCGGACCGAAGGGCCCGGACCTATGCGCCGGACAGCAAGGAATACAAGGAGCAACTCGAAGCCGCGGCCAAACGCTACGCCGAACTCTTCGAGAAGAACGAGGAACGAGTCGGGGGCTTGCAGGCCAGGAATTTCGAAGGCAAGGTCTACAGCGATCTGGGCCAGAACGACAAGGCCATCGAGATCTTTCGCGAGATGCTCACGCTGCCCGATGGCTCGCCAGTCATCCGCGGCATGAAACGGCAGTCGTACCTCTGGCTCATCGAGACCTTGCTCAAGCCGGCATCCAAAAAATACGAAGAGGCCATCGAGGCGGCCGCCAAGTGGAAGGATGATGCCCTCCCCAACGAACTGGGGAGTGTCGAAGGCCTGCGGATTCAACTCCTTGGAGGCCAGGCATGCCTGGAGGCGGCGAAGGCCCTCGACGCCAAGGACGAGAAACGGAAAGGCCTCTTGCGATCCGCGAGGGATTACCTCGAGTTCGTGCAGCGGGCTGCCCCCAAATCGATCCGGGACGAGGCCGGCACGCTGCTGATGGATAACCTTCTGGGCGCCGCGGAGGCGACCGAGAGTCAACCGAAGACCTTCGAAGAGGCCTTCGAACAGGCCGACGTGGCGTGGCTTCGAATGGTCACCACGGATGGCCAGATGCGCCAGGCAGCCGATCCCAAGCAGGCGGAGGCTCTGGCCGACCAGTTGACCGCCGCGAGCCAGAGTGCCGCCCGGTACTCCCGTCTGGCCCTGGAAATGGCCCGGAAACAGACCGACCTCTCCCAGGTTAACGCGGTCCGTTTCTATCTGTCATTTCTCTACTTCATGGAAGATCGTCTGTATGACGCGGCGGTGATGGGAGAATTGCTCGCCTACCGCTATCCCCAAAGCCGGGATGCCCGCAAGGGAGCCGAGATTGCCGTCAAAGCCTATCGAAAACTATTCGATACGGAACGACGTGCCAATCGCGACACGAGCTTCGAATTGGCCCAGATGCAGCGAATGGCGCAATATGTGACCACCCGCTGGAAGGACGATCCGTCGGCTGAAGAAGCCTGGGTCATGCTGTTCGACACCGCCGCCGACCTCCAGGATATCGCGAAAGCGATGGAGTACCTGGACAAGCTTGCCCCCGATTCGGCGCAAAGAGCACGTTGCGAATTGCGGCTCGGGCAGACCTATTGGGCGCAGTATGTCCGCCAGGCGACGCTCGAAGAAGCGGAGCGGCCCAGCCAGGAAGAACTGGAAGGACTGTCAAAGAAAGCCCAAGACACGCTCCGACAGGGAATCGATCGGTTGAGCGAGCTGGTGGAGGCAGGCGGGGAGGTCGACTACCAGTTGGCCTACTCGGTGCTTGCGCTGGCGCAGATCCTCATCGATGCCGGCAACGCCGAAGAGGCGGGCCGCTGGCTCGACGATCCCAAGATCGGGCCCATGACGCTGATTGCCGCGGAGAACCCGGCGGTCGCCGGACGCACCGATTTTCAGATTGACACTTACAAGGCTGCCCTCCGCGCCTATGTGGGAACCGAGAAGCTCGAACAGGCCGAAGCGGCGATGACAAAACTCGAGCAGCTCGTCGGCCAGGACGACGAGGCGGGCGCCGCGCGATTGACGCAGATCTACATTTCGCTCGGACGGCAACTCGAGCAACTGCTCACGCGGCTGCGGACGGAGGGGAAGACCGATCAGATTCAGAAGGTTTCCCAAGGTTTCGAGAGATTCCTCGACTCGATTTCCAAACGCGAGAAGGGCAACTCGTTCAGCTCACTCAACTGGGTCGCACAAACCTTCGCCAGCCTGGCCGCGGGCCACGACCCGGGAGACGGTCCGCTGCCGGAAGCGGCGGTCAAGTATTACGAATCGGCGGGTGCCACGTACTATCGAATGCTCAAGACGCCCCCTGCCGACATGCGTGAAGGCGCGGATACCGCCATCAAGGTTCAACTGGCGGTCTGCCTTCGGGCTCTGGGCAGGCGCCAGGACGAGGCCGACCCAAAGAAATCGGAGAAGAACTTCACCCAGGCCCTTGGCCTGCTCGTGGCGATCCTCAAAGAACGGGAGACGCGGGTCGATGTCCAGATGGAGGCCGCCCGTACCTACCAGGAGTTGGCCAGCGCCAGCGGCCAGGCTTTGTTCTACCGCAACGCGATCCTCGGCGGCCAGAAACAGCCCGACGGCCACAATCTGGTCTGGGGCTGGAATGGGATTTCCCGCCGCGTGGGCTCTCGGGAGGAGTATCGACCGATCCTCTACGAGGCTCGCTACAATATCGCCCTCTGCCGTATGCGAATGGCGCAGACCCAGACCGGGGCCGAACGAACAGAGACGCTCCGTTTGGCAGAAAACGACCTCCTGGTCACGCACAAACTCTACCCAACCCTGGGCGGCGATGAATGGTTCGAGAAATACGATGCGCTGCTCAAGGCTATTCGGAAATTCCAGGGAAACGACAATCCACAAGGCCTGAAAGGCGCTGCATAGCCACGCTGGCGGCGCTCTTTCTCCTTCGGTTGCAGTGAGGAGATTCGTATGAAACGCGTTGTGATCCTGGTTACCGCCGGCCTCTTGGTGGGGCTCGCGGCGACCGCAGTCCAAGCTGTGGACCAGGTGAAGACCTCGGACAAGACGCTCGTCGGCACCGTCACGGCGGTCGACGCCTTGAAGGTCGTTGTCGAAGAGCGCACCGGCAAGACCACTGAGATTCCGTCCGGCCAGATTGAATCGATCACCTTCGAGGAAGAACCGGCGGTGCTGAAGACGGCCCGCGTGGCCCTCAGTGCGGGACGCTACGAGGATGTCCTCTCGGCCCTGGCCGAGGTCAACACGGCCGAAATCCCTCGCCGGGAGATCGCCCAGGAGATCGAGTTTTACAGAATCCTCAGTGCCGCCCGAATGGCCCTCGACGGCAACGGCGATATCGCCGACGCCGGGAGCAAGGTGTTTGCCTTCGTGGGGGCCAATAAGGACAGCTACCACTACCTCGACGCGCAGATGCTGTTTGGCGACCTGGCCGGTGCCGCCGGCAAGCCCCAGGCAGCCCAGGGCGCGTACAAAACCGTCGGGCAGACCGCTCCCTGGCCCGACTATCGTGCCCGCGCCGCCGTGGCCTTGGGACGCTCCTATCTGGCAAGCAATCAGGTGCCGGAGGCGTCGACCTCGTTCAAAATCGTTCTCAATACCCCCGATACCACCCCAGGCATTCAGGCTCACAAACTGGCGGCCACCCTCGGCGAGGCTCGCTGCCTGGCGGCCACGGATAAGTCGGAACAGGCCATCGAAATGATCGAGAACGTTATCAAGCAGGCCGACTCCGAGGATTTCGGATTGCTGGCAGAGGCCTACAACGCACTGGGCGCCTGCTATCGGACCAGCCAACGGCCCAAGGACGCCCTGCTGGCCTACCTCAATGTTCATCTGGTTTACTTCAATTCACCCCAGAACCATATCGAAGCGCTGCAGAATCTGGTTGAACTCTGGAACGAACAGCAGATGCCCGAGCGTTCCGCAGAGGCCGCGCAGGTCCTGCGTGATCGTTACAAACGGTCTCCCCGTTAAGAGGGGAAGCTCCGCGACGGGGAAAGCCCGATTTTGGCCTCCCCACGGTTTACGGTATCCGTAAATTCGGATTACACTAAGGTGTCGTGACAAAACACGTTGGTTTCCACACATTGGTTGACACACCCGACGGTTCTGTCAGCGGCTCCTAAGTATCGCACTCATCGCATTTTGGAACTCCGCCGAAATATTAGCGTCCATCTCCTGGGAGGTCACGATGCCGCATTGCTTGTTCCATGGTTCGCGTGGAGCCACTCCTGCTGTCGTAATCGTCGCCTTGTTCGTGGTCGGCGCTGCGGCAGCGCTGACAATCTCCGGTCCAACGGCCTTCGCCGGTGAGGCTCCCCCCGCCGAGGACGTGGACCTCAGCGACGATCTGACGCCTGCCGACGTCCCTGCTGAGCCCGCCCCGGGTGCACCTGCAGGAAATGCTGCGGAGGAAGCTCCGGCGCCCGACCAGAAAAGCTATCTGGGTTGGATGATGGGAGCCATGGGCTGGACTTTCAGCTTGGTTTTTCTGGCCCTTTCTTTCGCAACGGTCGCTCTGTTCGTCATGAATCTCTTGGCGGTCCGTCGTGAGGGCGTCATTCCTGCTTCTCTCGTCGAAGGTTTTGAATCCCATCTGAACGAGAAACGTTACCAGGAGGCCTACGAAATGGCGAAGGCCGATGAGTCGTTCCTCGGCATGGTGCTTTCCGCGGGCCTCGAGAAGCTGCAAACAGGGTATGACCACGCAATCGAGGCCATGCAGGAGGTCGGCGAGGAAGAGAACATGAAGCTCGAGCATCGCTTGAGCTATCTTGGCTTGGTCGGCACCGTTGCACCGATGGTTGGACTTCTCGGAACGGTCGTGGGCATGGTCGAGTCGTTCAGCGTCATCGCTCAAAGTACGGTCACTCCCAAGCCGGCCGATCTGGCCGAGGGCATCTCGAAGGCGTTGATCACCACCCTGGTCGGACTGGTGATCGCGATTCCGGCGATTGCCGTCTACAACATTTTCAAGAATCGGATCGCTCGCCTTGTGCTCGAAGTGGGTATCGTCAGCGAAGGGCTCATGAGCCGTTTTCAGAAGAAGTAGCCGGTCTGCTGGATCGATATCTTCCCGGAACACGAGCGATTGCCATGCGATTGACCAGACGAGCCGCCACGAAAGTCCAAGAAGGCGACATGACACCCATGATCGACATGGTGTTTCAGTTGATCGCTTTCTTCATGGTGCTGATCAATTTCACCGAAGCCGACCAGAACCAGCGGATTCACTTGCCGTCGAGCGAACTGGCCAAGCCGCCGGATGCCCCCCTTGTGTCACCGATTACGATTCACGTGACCTCGGAGGGTACCGCCATCATGGGGCCCGACGAACTGCCCATCCAAGGCCTTACCCCCTTGCTCAAGCTCGAGTATCAGGTTCTTCAACGAAGAGGCGAGGGGCGGGCCAAGGATGTCACGATTATTATCCGCGGCGACGGAGTCACCAGGTTCGGTCTGATCCAGGAGGTGATGCAGATCTGCCAGAGGGCCGGATTCGAGAAGTTCGCCCTCCGCGCCAGGCAACAAGAGGCCGTCGACTCAACCGTATCCAGGATCCAGGATGGCTGAACCATGAAGATCCGCCACGCCCAACACGACGATGATGGATACGGCCTGCAGATGACGCCGATGATCGACATCGTCTTCAATCTGTTGATCTTCTTCGTGATGACATTCAAGATCGCCGCGCCGGAAGGTGACTTCAACGTCAAGATGCCGGCGCAGGCAGCCCAAGGGGTACCCGATAGCCCATCGATGCCCCCCATCAAGATCCGAATCGCGGCGGGTGAGAACGGCAAGTTGTCTGGGATCCGGTTTGCCGACGTGCCGGTCAGAAGCTTCGAAGACCTGCGAACAAAGGTTCGCGAGATCGTGGGCGATGCGCCCGGGCCCGGTACCCTCGAAAGCACCGAAATCGAATTCGACTGCGACTACAATCTCCGCTACGAATACGTCGTCCAGGCCATGACCGCCGTCTCCGGCTACGTCCGGGATGGCCAGGTCATCAAGCTCGTCGAGAAGATCAAGTTCACTCCCCCGCGAAAGCAGCTCTGAATGGCCTTGCGAAATTCGCGGGAGACCAGTCGTCCTGAAGACAGCCTCTGGGAATCACGCAAGGCGATTGAGTGTTTTGTCCGCCTTCAGTCTTCGGGTCGGCCATCGGCTGGAGTTTAGCGTTCAGGTTGTCTTTTGCGCGCGGAAGCGCAGACTCCAACGATCCGTAACCCCGCCTGCAGGGCTTGACGGAGCACTGAGCTCGCACCGCAAGACCTCGGACCACGTGGGCATGCTCGGGATCGTCGGCGAGGTCTCCGCATTCCTGGGGATCACTCTGGTGGCCGTGGGGGTCTTGGCCCAGGCGGCCTTGGTGATTGTCGTCAGCGATCGGACCAGATGCTTGGCCCATCGGCGTTGCCGAGATGGAGCGAGTGGCCGTCAGGGCTGAGTGCAAGGGAACGAGACCCGATTGCGGCAGCGACCATCCTGCCGTCCTCCGTATTCCAGAGAAGCGATGGTCCGAAGTTCAGGTGAGTCAGGAACCGTCGTCCGTCCCGGCTGAACACGGTGCTTTCACTGGCGTAGCCTTGGCGCGTCCACAGTTGCCGGGCCGAGTCGACGTCCCACATGGTCAGGATCTCGCCGACCTGACCGGCGATCAATCGTTTGCCGTCGGGACTGAATCGACACCACTTGACGGGGAGAGGATGAACAAGCGTTTCGCCTTCGGCGAGCGTTACTCGGTCGTAGAACGTCACCTCTCTGAGAAACTTGACAGCGATGAAACGCCCGTCAGGGCTGTATTGTGCATCCACGGCCATCATGCTTGGCCTCGATATCTCACCGCGCACCTTGCCGGTTTGATAGTCGAGCAGAACGATGTCGCTCTTCACCATCCGCAGGAGGATCGTTTCGCTCTCTGGCCCCACGTCGATCCATCCGATTTGCTGGTCGTCTTCATAGATGAAGCTCCGCAGCAGCGAACCGTTCTCGGCAGCGTGGACGTCGAACCTGTAGCGGTGTTTGTCGGGTTGGGATTGTTCCTCACGAGCGATGACCACCTCATCGCCGGACGGGAACAATGCACCACGTGTGGAAGGTTTGGACGCACTCCATTCCTGAAGAATTTCATCGTCCTCATCCGTGAGGAGGACTCTCTTACCGCGATCTGTGATAAACAGTCTGCGGTTTCCGTCTTCCGACGTATCGACGAGATCCCAACGATGGCTGAATCGCTGGGGCTTCAAAGGCGGCAATGGAATCGAGCAGTGTACCGTCCTGGCTGGCCTGGAAAGCACGTGAATCATGTCTTCGTTGAGGTCGCGAAAAGTCCCCCGGCCGTACAGAACGGCGGTCCACTCCTCTGGTTGCGGATCGGACGGCGAGGCGGTCAGGTATTCCGACAGAGTTCGCGTTACGCGGGATTCCATTCCACTCATCACCGCATTCGATGTCGGCGTGTACGGATTCGACAAGGGCTTGAACTCTCTGGCCAGTGGTGTCGACTGAACGGGAACGGTCGCGTACTGGGCGACGTTCCAGATCGCTGCGCCGTCCTGTCCCGCGGAGAGAATCCGATCGCCCTTGGGACTGTAGGAGATCGCGTGGACCTGGCCGAGATGTCCGCGGAAGGTGTGCAGCAATTGGCCGCTAGTCGTGTCCCAGAGGCGAATCGTCCTGTCTTGCGAACCGGTTGCGCACCGCGATCCATCGGGACCGAAGCCGGCTGTCATGACCGGGGCGGTGTGCCCCTCCAATCGTATCGCCTCCCGCCGGTCTTCGTCCCAAAGCGTCACCCAGCCCTCGTCGTCCGCGTCGAACGACTCGCAAGGATCCGTGTGACCCGTGACGCCGCAGGCGAGAACCTGCTTGCCATCGGGACTGTAGCAGATATCCAGCGTTCGTCCGGGCACGCTGAACAACGAGCCCGTTCGATCGCCACTCCTGCCGTCGCACTCATGGACACAGTCCGGTGACGCTTCCACGAAACGCTGCCCCTCAGGATGATACGACAGCGCCAGCGCCGTTCGCTCGAGGAACTTGATCTCACGGGGCGCCAGAGGTTCGATCAAAACCACGCGCGAGATCGTCGGAGACGAGTACCGGCTCGTGGTTCCTGACGCCACGGCCACATGCCGGGCGTCGGGGCTGATTGCGGCATCGATAACAGGAAGCTCGAACGGAAACTGCCAGACGATCGTGCTGCACGAAGGCTCGACCAGATACAGGTGCTCTCCGGCGGAGACAAACGCCAGTCGTCCGTCTGCGACGAACTCTTCTCTCGTCCAGTAAGAACATCCCCAGGAGCGCTGCTCACCCGTGGAAAGATTGACGTGCCGGCAAGGGGCTCCAACCAGGAGTCGCTCGCCATCCGGCGCAAAGCTGGGGGCCCAGGCCTCGCAGCGCCTCGGGGGAAGTCTGCGGGCGATTTTCCCAGAAAGAAGCTTGGTTTCCGCATAATCGCACCAACCCAGTTTGACGAAGCGATCCGCTGTTGGGAAGAAGTACAACTTGTGGATGAGGTTGCAGAATACTTCGTACTCAGCGATCGGCAGTTCTGCGCCCGACCTGACATCCCAGCCGCGAAGACAATACACGTTATCGTCCAGTTGGTTGACTTCCTCGGTCAGGGCGTATCGTTGTCGGCCGTCCGGCGAGTACATCACGCGTGCGTAGGGCTTCGTGGAGCCTTCTTCGAACACTCGCTGCGCAGACCGCCAGTCCCATTCGATGATTCGACCTTCAAAACGAACCGATCGCCCCTCTTCCGCTCGAACCTCACCGGCAACCAGAACCCTCCGCCCGTCGGGATTGAAAGCGAAATCCCGGATCGTATCTTCACCTTCGAGAGTTTGTACGAGTTCGCCGGTACGAGCATCCCAGACGTTCAAGGTTCTGGTGTCGGCGCTCGAGGCAAGACGGTTGGGTCCACGCTCAAATCGGCATCCGGTTGCGATCCACCGACCATCGAGGCTGACCACGGCGGCTGCCTCGTCCGGAAACTCTCGCAGCAGTTCTCCATTCTGAATGTTCCACAAGGCATCGATCGCTATGGTGCCGGGGCTCGCACCACCTGTTCCCACCGGCCGCCACTGACGGGAGCGGATGATCAGTCGCGTGCCGCTGTCCGCAAATGCAAGAGGATGGAACTTCCAGGCGAGACCTTTGGCAAACCGCTTGAGCAATCGGCCGGACTGAACGTCGAACAGGAGCACACTGTGGGGAAGTCGCCGATCGAAGTCTCCCCGATTATTGGAGATGGCAAGCAGGCTTCCATTCTCGTTCAATACGGCAACTGTCTCCGGATCGTAGAAACCGGGGTCACTCACCTGCGGCCTGCGACTCTCGATGCGGCAGACCTCCTCACCACGCTCGGCGTCCCACACAATCGCGTCGGCCCCTACGGTCACGAAGCGGTGCCCATCACCGCTGAAGCTGGCAGAAGAAAAGTCGTGATCCCAGGTTCGCAACTCCTCGTGTGTGTCGAGATCGTAGAGAATCGATAAATAGGATCTCCCAGGAACACCGACCGCGACAAGCGCTCGTTGCCCTTGAGGTTGGATCGCCAACGGATGGGGCGCGACCTCCCCCAGATCGAGCCACTGCTCGGCTTCGCCGTCGGACGC
>CAYSCH010000001.1:81117-93791 GCA_964429355.1 uncultured Planctomycetaceae bacterium
TCCTCCAATTTCGGCCAGATCATTGGCCCGTCGATGGTGCCCAAGTGCAGAGATTCGCCGTTCGGATGGAGCATGACCGCATCCACCGGACCGCGAACCACGCACAGCACTTCTCCCGCATCAGCGTCCCACAACGCGGCCAGGCTGCTGTTGGCACGGCTCAGGAATCTGCTTCCATCCAGCGAAAACAATGCCGTCGTCCCCGTCCAGTTGCCCGCCCCTCGTCGCGTCCACAGTTGACGTGCCGAGTCAACATCCCACATGGTGATCAGATTGCTCTGCTGCCCCACGGCCAGACGTTTCCCGTCGGGACTGAACTTGAACCAACGAACCGAAAACGGGTTGACAAGCGTCTTGCGAGGTTCGAGTGTGATCGGGTCATGAAGGGTCACGTTGGCGTTGGCCAGCGCCGATACGGCCACGAACCGCCCGTCCGGGCTGAAGCTGGATGGCAAGATCGTGCCCGTCGTCAGTGCAGGCAATTCGTCGACAATGCGTCCCTTCTGATAGTCGTACAGAACCCAATTTCCATCCAGCCCAAGCATGTACATCGATCTTGTGGGGTGCACATAAAAACCATAAAGCTCCCTGCCGTCGTCCTGAACGAACTTGTGTTTCGGGGCACCGCTTTCCAGATCGTAGACGGCAATCTCATAACGGTAATCGCCCGATTCCAGACGCGTCTCATGGGCGATGACGAGTTCTTCGCTGCCCGGGAGGAGTCCTACACGAGACCCGGCCGAAATCCTGGCATCCCACGTCCGGATGATCTCGCCGTGTTCGTCGCAGAGAATCGCCTTCTTTTCAATCCAGGAAACATAGACTTTGCGATTGCCGTCGCGAGTTGTGCCTCGCAGCACGTACTGACGGCCGAAGCGTGCCGCCTCAGGAACGGGCAACGGCCCGGCATAACGCCTTGTGGATTCGGCTAACGACAACCATGGACTCTGATCGTCCCACGCCGGCACCGGTTTCACCTCGCCCAATTCGATCACTGCCCAGTTCTCCGTTTTCCGTACTGGGACAGAGGGCGGTTGATAGTCTTTGGGAATCGGCAGAACGAGCCCTTGCGGCCTGGTCGGCACACGCATCACCGTGTCGGTAGTGCCCACCTTTTCGACCACCTGAAAGCTGGCTGCGAGAGGCGAAGGTTTAGCAGGCGTTGCCGCGAACGCGGTAACATTCCAGAAAGCAGCTCCGTCCTCGGCAGCCGACAGAATTCGGTCGCCCTTCGGGCTCCAGGCAACCGAGCGGATCTCTCCAAGGTGGCCCTGGAAGGTGTGAAGCAAACGGCCCGTGGCCGTGTCCCAAAGCCGGAGCATCTTGTCGAGCGAGCCGGTTACACAGCGCTGGCCATCGGGGCTGAACGCGGCACAGGTGACGGGGGCCTCGTGGCCGTCCAAACGTATCGTCTCGCCGGTGCCGTCGTCCCAGAGTACAACCCAACCCTCGTCGTGGATAGTGATCGGCTCCTTGGAATCTTCGTGCCCCACAACGCCGCAGGCGAGAACCTGTTTGCCGCTGAGGCTGTACTGAAGGTCGAGGGTACGGCCGGGAACTTCGAACAGCAGGCGGATTCGATCACCTTTCGTTGGCTCAGATTCGGAAACCGAATCGATGGTTGCTTCGGCGAAACGGTCTCCCTTGGGGTGAAACGACAAGGCCGTGACATGCCGATCGTGAACAACGATCTCGCTCGGTTTCGAGGTGTCGAGCAGAACCAACCGTCTCCTCGTTGCCTGGCGAAATGTGTCATAGGCAGCAACTACCACGTGTCGCCCGCTGGGGCTTATCCCTGCGGCTATCTTGGACTCATCGAGCAGATACTGCCACATGATCTCGTTGCTGACAACGTCGATCAGGGTGAGATATTTGAAGTTGCAGACGAACAGCAAGCGGCCATCACCAAGGAACGCCTTGCCTTCTCCTGGGAGGTACCACTGTCGCTGCGATCCCGACTTGAGATCCGTCAGCAGACTATCGGTGAAGTAATGCGGCCGCCTAACAAGAAGTCGGTCTCCGTCGGGCATGAAAACGCAGCCGGTCGTCGCAGCCCGGCACTTGGGTGGCTCCCGAACGATCTTTCCCGAGAGGATGTCTCGTTCTGCATAGGCGAGCAGACTCTGGCTGAACTTCACGAAACGATTGCCGTCCGCGAAGAAGAACAGTTCCTCGATGGTATTGTAAGACATCTCGTAGCCGTCGATCGAAAGCTCGTCCCCGGTGGCGATCGTCCAGCCACGTAACCGATAGACCAGATCATCATCCACGCCGCTCAACTCTTCCGTCAGAGCGAATCGCCGCCGGCCGTCTGGCGAATAATACACACGTGCGTACGGCTTCTCCGAATCACTCTCATGAACTTTCTCGCCCAGGCGCCACTGCCACTCGACAAGGCGACCCCCGACAGAGACAAGCAGTTTTTCCGAGTCGGGACTGAAAGTGAAATCTCGCAGGTTGCTGTCGTGCTCCAACTTCTGAACGCGTTCGCCCGTCGAGGCGTCCCAGATAGTCAGCGTCGTCGTGTCCCCAACTGCCGGACGATGCTCCGGGAGATTACGTTTAACAGCCGATCCCGTCGCGATCCATTGCCCGTCGGGACTGACGCAGACCGTTGTTTCGTCGGGAAACTGATGGACGAGTTCCCCCGTTCGCGTATCCCAAAGTGCGCTCGTGAGAACCAGTTGTGGCGACCGTCCCGGAGCTTCCCCCGGGCGCCAGATTGTGTACCTGATGAGCAGTCTCTTCCCACCAGCGACAAAGACCATGCCAATCTGGCTTGCCAGAGGCATCGGCAATGCCGTGCGCAGACGTCCGGATTGAACATCGAAAAGGAGCACGCCATGGGGCTGTCGTGGATCGAAGGAATCGCGGAAGTTGGACAGGGCCAACTGCGTTCCGTCGTGATTCAACGCGACCGCATTATTGGAGGCCCCATAGACTGAACGATTCCAGGCTGGTCTCGAAGAAACGATGCGGGAGAGTTCCTCTCCGGTTTCCGCGTCCCACACGACGGCGAGGCGATGAGGAACCGAGATCCGTGGTGCACCGCGTGGATCTGCCCCGAGCGTCACGAGCCGACTCCCATCGCCACTGAAACGGGCCATCGAGAAACGCTCTGTCCAGGACTTCAGCTCCTGGCCGGATTCGAGGTCATAGAGCACCGACAGGTAACCGACTGCCACAAGGGCGCTGCGTCCCGCCGGGTGAATGGCCAGAAGGTCCGGGGGAATCCCTCCCGCATCGAGCCAGCCTTCGAATGCAGGGTCTAGGACCGCCTCCAGTTTCTGTGGTTTCACCAGGTCGGGCAGATGTGTTGGATTCGAGGAATCCGCTTTCCCGGATTCTGAATTGCTGCCCTGGTTGGCGAGCCCCTGTACCTCCGATTCTCCCACGTTGGACTGGCAGCCGAAAAAAGGCAACACCGCCAAAAGAAACGCAGCCTCCACGAGCGAACGTTTCATGGAAATTGGATCCCTCTGTCTGGGCATACCGACGAGACCGAACTTCCCACGTATTCTACACGTCCAGAGAGTATGCCTCAACGTGCGTTCTTACCGTAACCGTTTACGGCTGGAAGCCGTGAACGGTTACGAGAGAATCAAGTTCACCCCCCGCGAAAATCCCTCGGACGCTCATGCCCGTGGGTGAAACTTCTTGTGGACCGCCTTGAGCCGTGTCATGTCCACGTGCGTGTAGATTTGCGTTGTCGCAATGCTGGCGTGGCCCAGCATCTCTTGGACCTGGCGCAGGTCGGCTCCGCCCGCAAGCAGGTGCGTGGCGAAACTGTGACGCAGGGTGTGCGGGCTGACACCTGATGGAGCTCCAATCCTCGTCACATAGCGTTTGAGCAGTTCCCAGATTCGCTCCCGCCGCAAACGCCGCCCACGATAGCTGAGCAGCGCCCAACGAGGAGGGCTTTCCACGCGGGCGGCGAGGCTTGGTCTCTCCTTCTCCAGCCACTCCCGAAAGGCCGCGACGGCCCGTCTCCCTAAAGGCACCAGCCGCTCCTTGTCTCCCTTGCCCCGGCAGAGACAGTAACCTTCGTCGAGATGGACGTCGTCGAGCTTGAGATTCGACAGCTCCGAGGCCCGGCACCCGGTGGCGTACAGTAATTCAAGCAGCGCCCGATCTCGACGCCAAAACGGGTCGCGGTCCACCGGGCTCTCCAGCAGCGCATCGATCTGCTCGGGGCTGAGCACGTGCGGCACCCGCTCCCAGAGTTTCTGGCTGCCGAGCAGCTCCGCCCGATTCTCCTCGAGAACACCCTCCAACTGCAGGTAGCGGAAATAGACCTTGAGCGAAACGAGATGGCGGGCGAGCGTGGCCGGCTGGAAATCCTTGCCGTGGAGCCAGGTCACGTAGTCGCCCAGATCCTGGATCGTCATCTCCGCCACCGGACGCCCTGCCGCCCACTCCAGAAACCTGGTCAGGTCGCGCCGGTAGGCGGCCACCGTGTTTTCCGCGAGGTGGCACTCACCGGCCGCGTATTCGATGAACCCCTCCAGCCAGATCCGTTTCGCACTCGGCGGCTTGAGCGGCTTCGGCGTCACACGCTTTCGACGGGCGTTGGCCATCTTGTCGATTCACCTGGCAAAGAAAGGCGGGCTCGCCCAGCATCGGTACCCCGCGGCCTCGGTTTTCCGGGTTCCCGGCGGGGAACCAGGGGTCAGATCATTCAACTATATCGATTCGGACCGGCAATTGGGAGCAATCGAATGCTGGAACACTGGCAATCTGGGCAAACCTCAACGATTCTCCCATCTCCCGGCTCCCCGCTCCCCGCTTGGCCTCCGGTGGGGTTTGCCGCTAGAATCGACTTCGCACTGCTGGTGTTTTCATCCCTGAAATGTCCGGATCTTGGAGCCGCCATGCCCCCGTCTGCCATGCCCCTGGTTTCGTTGAGCGAAATGGTCGCCGATCAGGAAGCCGATCTCTTTGTGCTCATGACGCTCAAGGAGCAACTGACAACCCGCGATGGAAAACCCTATTTCAAAGTGGGATTTCGCGATGCGCGCCGGGAGGTGACGTTTCCCATCTGGGGAAACTCGCCCTTCGCGATTGACTGCCGCGACCACTGGACAACCGGCAAGTTCTACAAGCTCCGGGCGGTCTATCGCGAGAGCAGCTACGGGCCGCAGCTGGACATTCGCAAGATTCGGGAGGTCGTTAGCGCCGACCGGGAGGACGGATTCGATCCGGCCATGTGCTGTGCATCCTCGCGATTCGACGGCGAGACGATGTTTGCCGAACTGACCCAGATCGCCCAGGCCGGCATTCCCGCAGGGGGACTGCGCGATCTCGTGCTTTTGTTGCTGCAAAGACATCGGGAGACGCTCCTGGCTGCCTTTGCCGCCCGCCGCCATCACCACGCCTTTCCCGGCGGGCTGTTGGAACACGTGCTCAGCGTCACCCGAAACGCAGCCTTCCTCGCCGATCGCTATGCCGACTACTATGCGGACATGATCCCGCCATTGGACAAGGGGTTGGTCGTTGCCGGGGCGATTTTACACGACATCGGCAAGGTCCGCGAACTGGACTCGGGTCCCGTGGGAGCCGAATACACCAGCGCCGGCCAGCTCATAGGGCACATGCTCCTGGGACGCGACCTGGTTCGCGAGGCGGCAGGCGAGGTTGAAATCGATCCCGAGCAACTCCTCCGCCTGGAACACGTGATCATCTCGCACCAACGGCTTCCCGAATGGGGTTCCCCCAAGCCTCCGATGATCCCCGAGGCGGTCCTGGTCCATTACGCCGACGACATCGACGCAAAGTTCCACCAGGTCGTCGCCGAGATCTCGGAAGGAAAACCCTTCAGCCGCGTGATGGGTCGCCGCTGAGCCTGGATTAAAACCCAGGGAGGCAGGCTTTTTGGTTATGGTGATGGCAGCGGCGCTGATCGCATGGTACAAAGCCAGGAATCGCGGACAAAGCAAGGTCGAGAGTCAGGTGGACGGCTCGAGGCGTTCGTACGCTGCCTGTCAAGAATCAAGAGTTGACCCCGTATGCAATGGACCCCGTATGCAATGGGCTTACATCTGGATGCTGCTTTCTGCCTTCTCCTTTGCCACGATGGGCACGATGGCCCATTCGCTTCGTGAAGTAGTTGATTGGCAGATTGTCGCATTGAGCCGAGCTTTTGTGACCTTGGTGGTCTTCGGCGGGGCGGCGATGATTGCAGGAGTGAAGCTGCAGTTTTGGCGGCCCAAGAGCTTGTGGATGAGGAGTGTTCCCGGCGGAATCAGCCTGGTCTGCACGTTCTTCGCCCTCGCGCACCTCCCTGTCTCCGTCGTGATCACCCTCACCAATATCAGCCCGATCTGGATCACTCTCTTGTCCTGGCCGCTGCTGAGGCAGCAGCCGCGTAAGGATGTCTGGGTGGCGGTTGTGGCGGGCGTGGTCGGTGTGGGGTTCGTTCAGCAGCCCCAGTTGGCCCACGGAAACTATGCGGTGCTGGTCGCCGTGGGCGGGTCGTTCAGCATCGCCCTGGCGATGATCGCCCTGCATCGCCTTCAGGACGTGGATATCCGGGTCGTCGTGTTCCACTTCTCCATGGTGGCCTTCGTCTTCGCCCTGGCAACCCTGGTCTTCGTCGGCAATTGGACCATCTCCAGAAGCGTTATGCTCGATGGGCGGGTGATCTTGATGCTGCTGGGAGTGGGCGGAGCAGCCACTCTGGGGCAGTTGTTTCTCACGCTCGCCTTTGCCGCGGGCCCCCCCTCCGAGGTCGCGATCGTGGGCCTCACCCAGGTGGTATTCGCCTTCGGTTATGACAACTGGGTCTCGGGGCACACCTTCGACGCAGTGACGCTCGCGGGTATGGTCCTCGTGATCGCCCCAACCGTCTGGCTCCTTGTGTCGAGGCGCCATAAGGCCGTCCGTTGATCGCCCGAGTCGCGGCGGAGAGAAGGGCGGCGCGCCGATCGCTTGTTCGAAAGCACGCCGCGCCGTACTCGGCCCGGTCAGTTCCGGCAGACGACGACCGTGAAGTAACTGCGAACGACCCGGTCGAAGTACTCGGGTTTCATTTCCATCGGCAGGCTGTTGTACGTGCAGTAGTTGCGGATCTGGCCCAGCAGGTCGCGAGGCTGGCAGCGACGCATCGGCCGTTTGGTCGGCCGATAGTGCGTGTCGATCAGGTAGTCGACAACCTCCGGACGATACTCGCACTTGTACCGGTCCGCATACAGCTCGAACAACTTGTGAAACTCCTCCGGACCCGGATCGCCGATCTCGATCTTGTACGGGATGCGGCGGAGAAAGGCCTCGTCGACCAGATCGGCCGGCTCCAGGTTCGTCGAGAAGATGATCAGTTGTTCGAACGGCACCTGGATCTTCTTGCCGGTCGAAAGCGTGAGGAAGTCGTGGCGGCATTCCAGCGGCACGATCCAGCGGTTGAGCAGTTCCGCCGGCTCGATCCGCTGCCGCCCGAAGTCGTCGATCAACAGGCACCCGCAGTTGCTCTTCATCTGCAACGGGGCCTCGCTGATCTTGCTGTGGGGATCGTGACGGATCTCGAGATTGTCCATCGTCAACTCTCCGCCCACCACCACCGTCGGCCGGCGGATCTTGACCCACCGGCGATCGAAGTCGCCTGCGCTCAGGAACTCCGATTCCCCGTGGCTGACCGCTTCGTGGTAAGCGGCGTCGTAGACCTTGACCATCTGCCCATCTTCCACGATCGTGTGCGGAACCCAGATCTCCTGGCCGAAACACATCGTGATCCGGCTTGCCAGCGTGGACTTGCCGTTCCCGGGCGCCCCGTAGAGGAACAGCCCCGCCCCGGAGTTCACTGCTGGCCCCATGCTCTCAAACAGGGCCGTGTCGACCGAGATGTCGCTGAAAGCCTTGGCCAGTTGATCCCGTTTCGGCGACTCCGCCCGAATTGTCTGGGCTTCCACCGACACGATGTAATCGCTGAGCGGCACGGGCGCCGCTCCGCTGTAGGCGCACGCGGCCAGCGCCGCTCGGGCTCGCTCCTGCCCCTGTTCCGTGAGAACGTAAACGTAGTCGTTCAGCGGCGCCGAGCCCGTGTGAACCAGGAGCTGCCGCGACCGCAAAGATTGATACAGCTCCTCGAGCACGCCAAACGGCAGGCACACGTGCTTGGCGATCCCCCGGCCGCTCCCGCCCCCCACAATCGCCAGATGCTTGAGAATCAGCGACTCGACCAGCGATATCGTCAACCCCGTGTCTTCGAGCCTGGTGGGGGGCGTTGGCGAAAACGTCTCGTCCGAAAGCACTTGGGCCAGAAGACTGCCGGGGGTCGGGGACTGTATGCCGATCGACATGAAGCGGATCCTCGCAACGACAGGAAAGAGAGACCAACGGCTCGGAGTGCGTTGTTTCTCAATCCTACCTTGCACATCCGTCCCCACCGCTCGAGGGCCGCCGCATTCCATTTCGATCGGACAGGTTGTGAGGAATGCGCCGCCTGGAACGGCGACAACCACCGGCATGCCCACCGGCCCCGCGGCCTGGCGGCCACTTGGGACTTGCGCCGGTCTCCAGGACACCCGGCGGGCAGGGAACACCGTCCCGATAGAGCCTCAGCACCGCCGGGTTCCACAAAAAACCTTGCGGCCATATCCCGGATCGCAGAAGGTTCCGTGCTGCATGAGGGTGTCGCGAAGATCGGCTGCCAGGAATGCCCGATCAGGTTCCGCCCTCGCTGAGCCGCTTTTTGGGCGCCTCGCAGAGCATTTGGTGCGATTCTTTCAGCCAGCCCGGTATCTCGTCGGCAAAAGGCGAGTCCTTCAACGCCCCGCGCAGGTCGAGCGACTCCACCGTGGAGGCATTCGTGCCGCTGAACCAGTGGAGGCCCTGGTTGAGCAGATTGTAGCGCATCTTGGCATAGTCCACCATGTCGTACGACAAGGCGAGCTGCCGCAGCCAGAGGATCGTGGGGATATTCACATACCCCGGCGTCTCCTGCCAGGGTGGAAGTCCTTCCATGGATCGTGCGTAGACCTCGCTTCCCATGGCCTCCCGAAGGGCGGTCTCCAGCCGCTCCACAATCGGCACGAGCAACTCTTCGGCCCGATCCAGAAGCGGCAAGACGGACATCTGCCGATCAAAATCGCTCGGACGCGACGCCCCGACACTCAGCGTGTGCACCTCCGGCCGAGCCAGGCAGAACAAGTAATTGAAAACGATGGGGTGCAAGGGCTGGCAAAGCTGCTCCAGCTTCTTCGGTGGAGAATGGAGTTGCCCCCCCTTGTCCACCGGGCTGATGATAAATACCCCCATGTCGGCCTTGCGGGCCGCCTCGATCGCCGGCCAGTTCCGCTGGAAAATGTAGTACCAGTGGAGATTCACATAATCGAAACCGCCGTCCCCCTCGTGATGAATGGCCGCCAGAATCACGTCCAGATCGGCGTGACTTGAGAATCCGACGTGGCGCACTCGTCCTTCGTCTACCAATTTGCGGGCCTCCGCCAGACATCCCCCCGGCCGGAGCGACCACCATAGATAGCGGTAGTCGTTGATCCCATGAAGCCCCAGGAGGTCTACGTGGTCCAGCCGCATCTTGGCAAGCGACTCCAGGAAGTGCTCCCGAAAAACGGCTGGATCTTCCGTCGGCTGGATCTTCGTCTGAACGATGATCTCGTCCCTAGGCAACTGGGGGAGCACCATGCCAAGCTGCCGCTCGGACGATCCGTACCCTCGGGCAGTCTCGATGTGATTGATTCCCAGCCCAACCGCCCTTCGAACCGTCGCCTCCAGATTCGCCTGGGACTCTTCGGGCACCTCCTCCATGGGGATGTCCTGCCACTTGTGCTGGTAGCGCATGCCTCCGCAGCTCAGCACAGGCATCTGAATCTCTGTTCGCCCAAACCGACGGTATTGCATCTTCCTGCGATACTCCAAATCCACTGATTTCCAGGGAGCTGCAACCGGTCCTGGATGCGCCCAACCTCGATTCCATCAGAAGACCGCACCCTCTGTCAACCGCTGGCAACCGAGGGTTGTCCCGAGATGCGGGCTTTGCCCCCTCCAATCCCCCTTCAGAAACAGAGAAGGGAAAAGTGTCCCAAGACGGGGCTCGTCCCCCCAATAGTTGTGTCAACCTGTTGGACTTATACCATTTCTACAGCCATCGCCACATTTGACACGTTGGCGATCGTCTTTCGTACGATAAAATGGTCAGGATGGTCATGACTTGCCCGCTGGCGGGAATTGCGTAAGAAGGCCCTGATCTCAAACGTTTCCAAACTACCACCGTTTCGTCCGAAATGAGTCGACGCGTTGTCATCACCGGGGTCGGCTGTGCCACCCCTTTGGGTTCTGACGTCACCCAGGTCTGGAAGAGTCTGACCGAGGGTCGTTCGGGAATTGGCCCGATCACGCTTTTCGACGCGTCGGATTTCCCGGTGCAGATTGCTGCCGAGGTCCGTGGTCTGGAGCAGGCCGATTTCGACGGACAGGAGATAGACTGGCGAGAGCATCCGCGTCAAACGCGATTTGCCGTCACTTCGGCTTGCCAGGCCGTGCGTTCTTCCGGCATCTCGAGCCAGGTCGTCGATCCCACGCGATTTGGCGTTTACCTCGGCTGCGGGGAAATCTTTTGGGATCTCAGTCAACTCGGTCCCCTGATGGCCAACGCATTCCGCGACGGCCGGTTCGATCAGCGAAAGTTCTTTCGCGACGCCATCGAGAAGTGTAACGGCCGCCGGCAGGATAACAACGAGCCGAACATGCCCTCCTATTGCCTCGCCGGACTGTTCGATGCCCAGGGGCCGAACCTGAACTGCATCGCTGCTTGTGCTTCGAGCACCCAGGCCATCGGCGGAGCTGCCGAGATCATTCTCCGTGGCGAGGCCGACGCCATGCTGGCCGGCGGCGCTCACAGCATGATCGATCCGATGGCCATGTCGGGACTGCAACTTCTTTCGGTCCTCAGTACCGACAACGAGAAGGGGCCTGCGGCCATGCGGCCTTTTGACGCCGAACGGTCCGGATTCGTGGTGGGCGAAGGCGGCGCCGTGGTCGTGCTTGAGGAGCTCCAGCACGCCCGTGCCCGAGGTGCCGAGATTCTCGGCGAACTGACCGGTTTTGCCTCGGGACACGATGCGTATCGTGTTACCGACACCCACCCGGAGGGACGCGGTTACGTCCGCTGCATCCACCAGGCTTTGCGCCAGGGTAGCCTGAATCTCAGCGACATTGACTACATCAATGCCCACGGAACGAGCACGGTCATGAACGACCGGATCGAGACCCTCGCTCTCAAGCAGGCTTTTGGCGCGGAGGCCTACCGGATTCCCGTCTCAAGCACCAAGAGCATGATGGGCCACTCGACCACGGCATGCGGTGCCATGGAGATGATCGTTGCCCTCATGGCCGTGCGGACGGGCGTCATCCCGCCGACCATCAACTACGAGGTCTTCGACCCCGACTGCGATCTCGACTACGTGCCCAACGCAGCTCGCGAATTGCCTTGCCGCCATGTGCTCAGCAACAGCCTTGGTTTCGGCGGCCAGAATGCGGCCCTCATCGTCTCCCGATTCGACGAAGCCTCGCCTTTCGGACACAAGCCAGGTACACCCGATCGACGCACGGCCGCGTGAAGTGGGAGCACTTCCATCGTGTCGACGGCCACGAGGGTTACGGCTGCAATGGAGTCTGCATACTGGCTTCTTTGTCCTCCCAGGGGCATAATAGTCGCCGGAGTGCTCTCCGGCCATGGAGAGCTGACCGCGTTTCGGCGACGAATACATCGGGAGCCACAACATGCAAGCCACTGTAGACCTGCCCCAAGCGTTTTCGGTGCGAGAGGAGAATGAGTTTTTCCCGATTCAACACCTCTTGGCAAGAATGAATCCGGAGCTTATGGTCCGCCGTGTCGGCACCGGCAGGCATGTGAGTGGCGGACTGACGGTCTTTTGGGGAATCGTCTATCTGAATGGGCAGTTGCCGACGAAGGAACAAGTCGAATCGGCCCTGAAAGAGGCCGGATACGACGCCGAACACAGCACGCTTGTGCAGACAACGATCTGGAGCGGTTCGTGAACGAGACCAGGCTGTGAATCCTCTTGTTGGCGACAACGACAGGGTGTCGTCGCCGGACAGAATGCAGGTGCTGAGAGAGCAGACGAGAACAGTCGGCATATGTCGACGGACCGGCCGTTGGATTTGGCCACAGCAGGTCATCAAGATCATCGGACTACTGGAGGCGACACATGGCGAGATTACTTGACGTCATCGGTTTCTTGCGGGGCTTGAACTTGAACGATCGAAGAACACGCGATGGGGGGCGACCGGCACGTACCCCGCACCGTAAAACGCGTCGCCTGGCAATGCAGAGGTTTGGCCTGGGCCTCGTCGCACTTCTGGCCGCCACGGCTGGCTCCCTGGCGAGCCAACCCGAGTCGGCGCCGGGCCGAACCTGGCCTCAGGCCTACTCGGTCGATCGCAACGACGCGTCCGGCATCCTGAGCCTTCGCACGCCCTATTACACCGTGGAACACGACCTGAAGAAGGGCGCCGCCATCACCCGCATCGCCCTCACGCATGGGAGAGCGGCCAACCTGCTGGTACAACCTATCGAGACCCGTATCCGCGGTGCCAGCGGGACGCTGCTCACGGACCTGGCGGACGCAAGCCCGAGCGTCACGATCCACCAGGAGGGGCTCAACCAGATCGTGACGGTCGAGTCTGCGTTGAAGGGGCAG
>CAYSCH010000002.1:0-2012 GCA_964429355.1 uncultured Planctomycetaceae bacterium
TCTGGGGGCGGCCTTTGGCTGCGGCCTGATCATCATCGGCGCTGCCTTCGGCATCGGCAAGATCGGATCGTCGGCTGTGGAAAGCATGGCCCGCCAGCCCGAGGTGGCCGGCAACATCAACACCGCCATGATCGTCGCCGCGGCCCTCATCGAAGGGGCCACGTTCTTCGGGCTCATCGTGTGCCTTCTGACCCTGTTCTTCAAGTAGGTTTCCCCGCCAAGGACTGGGCCGAAACTCTCCGCAGGCTTCGTTCGCCCCCGGAGACCGAGTTGCGGCTCACGTCCCGATCCTTGATCGAACCTGACGTTTGGGACCCGTTTCTGGAATGGAACGACGATGTGTACACGAGTCGTTAAATTAGCGGCGCTGCTGCTGGTCGTGCTTGCCGTGGGTGTCTGCACCCTCCCCCAGGCCTGCGCGTCCGAAGGAGGCCATTCCTCGGAAGAGGTCAACCTCAATCCCCTCGATGCGAAAGACTTGAGAGCCGATCTGGCCATCTGGACCGGAGTGGTGTTCGTGCTGCTGTTCCTCGTCCTGGGCAAGTTCGCCTGGGGCCCGATCGCCGACGGGCTCGAAAAACGCGAGTCGCGGATTGCAGGCGAAATTCACGCGGCCGAAAAGGCCAATACGGATGCCAAGGCTCTGCTCGGCGAGTACCAGCACAAACTCAACGCGGCCGCCGACGAAGTGCGGCAGATCATCGAGCAGGCCAAACGCGATGCCGAGACTGCGGGCCACAAGATCGTCCAGAAGGCGCGCGAGGAGGCGGATGCCGAGAAACGGCGGGCCGTCGCCGATATCGAGTTGGCCACCGCCGGAGCCCTCAAGGAACTGGCCGAGAGGAGTGCTAATCTGGCCGTTGATCTGGCCGGCAAGATCGTCCAGCAGCGTCTCAGCCCTTCCGAGCATTCGACGCTGATCAGGGAAGCGGTTGCCAAGTTTGCCAAGTTGGAACCGGGCAGGAATTAGGGCGAACACGAACCATGACTGACAAGTCGGTACCGAGCGACGCCCAGTTTGCGGCAGAGTTTTTCCCCGACGTGGGGTCCGAGCATATTGCCTCCGTTTACGCGGAAGCCCTGTTCGCGACGGCTGAAAATGCCGGGGCTGCAGAATCGATGCTCGAGGAGTTTGATTCGCTCATCGTCGACGTGCTCGATCGCCAGCCCAAGTTCGAGAAGATTCTCAGTTCTGCGTTTATCGGCCATGACGAGAAAATCGGCATCCTCGATCGCGTGCTCGGATCGACCGCCTCCTCGATGATGCTGAACTTTCTCAAGGTCGTATCCCGGCACGGCCGCTTGGACTGCCTCCGGGCGATTCATCGGCAGACCCATATCGTTTACGACAAGGCTCGGGGACGCGTGCTGGTCGAACTGATCACGGCCTCGCCGGTTTCCGATGCGGAGGCCGCTGTGCTTGCCACGACGCTCGGCGGGGTGATTCACGGCGAACCCGTCCTTCGCCGCCGGATCGATCCGGCCTTGATCGGCGGGGCTGTCGTTCGCATAGGCGACACCGTCTACGACGGCTCGATCGCAGGACAGTTGGAAAGCATGCGCCAGAAGATGATTGACAGGAGCGCTCATGAAATTCAAAGCCGACGAAATAGCTTCAGTAATCCAGCAAGAAATTGAGCAGTACGAATCGCAGATTGATGTCCGCGAAGTCGGCCGCGTGCTGGAAGTCGGCGACGGAATCGCCCGCGTCTACGGGCTTTCCGGCGTGATGGCCGGCGACATGGTCGAGTTTCCCGGCGGAGTAAACGGGTTGGCCTTCAACCTCGAAGAAAACTCCGTCGGCGTGCTCCTTCTCGGCTATCTCCACAAGGCCCTTGGCGATGCAGGGACGGGCGTGGCTGGTGCCCAGCAGATAATCCTCGTAGACGGCTCCGGCCTTCATGGTGGGGATTATGAAATCGTCCACGTACTCGTCGGTGAGGTCCAGAACATAGAGCTTGGAAGCGCCGGTCTTTTTGGCCTTTTCCTCCAGCCCCTCCAGCTCCTCCGCC
>CAYSCH010000002.1:2022-41382 GCA_964429355.1 uncultured Planctomycetaceae bacterium
GCGTGATGGCCGGCGAAATGGTCGAGTTCTCCGGCGGAATCAGCGGGTTGGCGTTCAACCTCGACGAGAACTCCGTCGGTGTGATCATTCTCGGCGACTATCTCGGCATCAACGAAGGCGATGAAGTTCGCAGCACCGGGCAGCTCTTGAGCGTCCCCGTGGGTGAGGCAGTCCTCGGCCGCGTACTCGATCCGCTCGGAAACCCGCTCGACGGCAAAGGACCGGTGGCCACCACAGATCGGCGACCCGTCGAGACCCGCGCGCCCGGCGTTGCCGAACGGCAGTCCGTCAAGGAGCCACTGCAGACCGGCATCAAGGCTATCGACTCCATGACCCCCATCGGTCGTGGACAACGCGAACTGATCATCGGCGATCGCAAGACCGGCAAGACGGCGATCTGCATCGACACGATCATCAACCAGAAAAACACCGGTGTGAAGTGTTTCTACGTTGCCGTTGGCCAGAAAGAGTCGACCGTTGCCGGCCTGATCGAGACACTCCGCGCCGAAGGGGCCATGGACTACACCACGATCATTCTGGCCGGTGCCAGCGCCCCCGCCCCCCTCCAGTACGTGGCGCCCTACGCGGGCTGTGCCATGGCCGAATACTTCATGTACAAGGGCGGCCACACGCTCGTCATCTACGACGACCTTTCCAAGCAGGCTCAGGCCTATCGCGAACTGTCGCTGCTCATGCGGCGCCCCCCCGGGCGCGAGGCCTATCCGGGCGATATCTTCTACTGCCATAGCCGCCTTCTGGAGCGATCGGCCAAACTCAGCAAGGAACTCGGCGGCGGTTCGCTCACCGCCTTACCGATCGTCGAAACCCTGGAAGGCGAAGTCTCGGCCTACATCCCCACCAACGTGATTTCGATCACCGACGGCCAGATCTACCTCCAGCCCGACCTCTTCTTCGCCGGCCAGCGCCCGGCCATGAATGTGGGCATCTCCGTTTCCCGCGTCGGTGGAGCTGCCCAGGTCCCCGCGATGAAACGCGTCGCCGGCGGTCTGCGTCTGGCCCTGGCGGCCTTCCGCGAACTCGAAGCGTTCGCCCAATTGGGAACCGACCTCGATGCCGCCACCCAGGCCCGGCTCGATCGTGGATACCGTATGACCGAGCTCCTCAAGCAGGGCCTTTACAACCCCCTCGACGTCATCGATCAGGTCTTTGCCATCTATGCCGGCACCCGCGGCCACATGGACAAGGTCCCGGTCGAAGAAGTCCCGGCCTGGGAGAAGGGCTTGCTCGAATTCATCCACGAGAAGAAGCAGGCCCTCTGGGACAAGATCAAACAGGCCGGCGACGTCAAAATCGACAAGGCCACCAATACCAACGACGAGTTTGAAGCCGCCATCGCCGAATATCAGCAGCTCTACGCCAGCCGCAAACAGACCGCACTCGTATAGCACGTTTGAGTTTTCGACCTTGACGCACTGTTTCGGATTTCGACCTTCGAATTTCGATTTTTGCAGGATCAACACTGGATACGTCCCCTGAAACGCATCGCTGACCGCCATGGCCAAAGCGCGAGCACTTGACAAACGACGTAAATCGATTCGCAATATCCGCAAGATCACGCGGACAATGGAGTTGATTTCGACGGCCACCTTCCGCCGCGCGATGGATCGTGCGCTCGCCGCAGCGTCTTATACCGACCGGATCACGCAGCTCGTTGCCGATCTGGCCCGAAGCGGTATGGAAGTCAGCCATCCTCTGCTCCAGGAACGCGATGAACCTCGCAATGCGATCCTGCTCGTTCTCAGCGCCAATCGCGGTCTCTGCGGCGGATACAACGGCGGTGTTTTGCGTCTGGGCGCTGCCCGCTGGGAAGAGTTGCACAGCAAGGTCGAGAACCTCCGCCTTGAAGCCTCGGGAAAACGCGGCATCTCGGGATTGCGATTCCGCGGCCTCCGCCCCGACGAAAGCTTCACCCACTTTGAGGATCGGCCCCAGTTCGAGGAGGTCGAACTTCTCGCCAATCGCTATCTCGAAGGATTCGAGACCGGCGAGCTCGATCGGCTCGATATCGTCTACACGAAATTCGAAAGCCTGAGCCGGCAGTACCCGGTCGCCGAGACCCTCCTGCCGATCAGCGACCTGGGCGGCGACCAGGAAGACGAGCCAACCGGCGAGTCCCAGTACGAATTTCTCCCGTCGGCCGAGAGTATTCTCGACGAGGTCGTCCCCATGAGCTTCAAAGTGAAGCTCTTCAAATGCTTCCTCGACGCGGCCGTCAGCGAGCAGGTGGCGAGGATGCTGGCCATGAAGGCGGCCACCGAAAACGCCGATCAGATCATCGCCAACTTGACCATGACCTACAACCGGGCGCGACAAGGCCAGATCACCAACGAACTTCTCGAAGTGATCGGCGGAGCCGAAGCGCTCAGCAAATAGCCCCGCGGTGACTGCCGCCGGGCTCGCCTGGCGCACCGCAGGAAACCCTATCGAGACTCACAGGAAACGCCAAGGCGACCAACATGAGCACGGCGCAACAAACCAACATCGGCCATATCACCCAGGTCATCGGATCGACCTTCGACGTCGAATACCCCGAGAACTCCCTGCCGGCCATCTACAATGCGGTCAAGATCGTCAGCGACTACAAAGGTGTGAAGATCAACATGACCGGCGAGGTCCAGCAGCACCTCGGCGGCGGTCGCGTCCGCTGCGTCGCCCTGGGCAGCACCGACGGCCTCGTCCGGGGAATGGACTGCGTCGACACGGGCGCACCGGTGAGCGTGCCCGTCGGCAAGGCCACTCTCGGCCGCGTGTTCAACGTGCTCGGCGAAGCGGTCGACGGGCGAGGGGCCGTCAAGGTTGAGGAACGATGGCCGATCCATCGCGACCCGCCCGAGGTAACCGAACTGGCCACCAAGACCGAGGTCTTCGAAACCGGCATCAAGGTGATCGACCTGCTCACCCCCTTCGTCCGCGGCGGAAAGGCCGGGCTCTTCGGCGGTGCCGGCTTGGGCAAGACCGTCATTCTCACCGAGTTGATTGCCAGAATTGCCAGCCAGCACGGCGGCTATTCCGTGTTCGCCGGCGTGGGTGAACGCACCCGTGAAGGAAACGACCTCTGGGTCGAAATGCAGGAAACCAAGATGGCCGACGGCCGCAGCGTCATCGAGCAGACCTGCATGGTCTTCGGCCAGATGAACGAACCGCCCGGAGCCCGTCTCCGCGTCGCCTTGACCGGCCTGACCATGGCCGAGTATTTCCGTGATACGACCGGGACCGACGTGCTGCTGTTCATCGACAATATCTTCCGTTTCTCCCAGGCGGGCAGCGAAGTCTCCGCACTTCTTGGACGTATGCCTTCGGCCGTGGGTTACCAACCAACGCTGGCCACGGAAATGGGTGCCCTCCAGGAGCGAATCGCTTCGACCTCGAAGGGGGCCATCACGTCCGTCCAGGCCGTCTATGTTCCCGCCGACGACCCTACCGACCCCGCTCCCGCCGCGGCTTTCGGCCAGCTCGACGCCTTCCTCTACCTCGAGCGTGCCATCAGCGAGAAAGGTATCTACCCCGCGGTCGATCCGCTGGCCTCCAGCAGCCGTGTGCTCGATCCGCAGTACGTAGGCGATCGCCACTACGCTTGTGCCCGACGCGTTCAGATGACACTACAACGCTACCGCGAACTCCAGGACATCATCGCCATTCTCGGCGTCGATGAACTGGCCGAGGAAGACAAACTGGTCGTGCACCGTGCCCGTCGCATGGAACGGTTCCTGTCGCAGCCCTTCATTGTGGCCGAACCGTTCACCGGCAAGCCGGGCGAGATCACGCCGCTCGAAGAAACGATCAAGAGCTTCGAAGAAATTGCCGACGGCAAGTGGGACCACCTGCCCGAAGAAGCCTTCATGTACGTCGGTGGCGTCGAGCAGGCGGAAGAAGCGGCAAAGAAGATGCATCTGTAGCCCAAGAAACAACTCCAGGCCATGTCCGAACTTCAATGCATCGTCGTAACCCCCGAGAAGACCGTTCTGTCGGCGGCCGCGCAATTCGTGGCCCTGCCGCTGTTCGACGGTGAACTCGGCGTGGCACCGGGACACAGCCCCATGATCGGTCGCCTCGGTTGCGGCGAACTCCGTCTCGACACAGGTGAGGGTATCGAGCGCTACTACATTGAAGGTGGCTTTGTCGAGGTCGTTGGCAACAAGGTCTCGCTCCTGACCAGCCGCGCCGTGCCGGCCGCAAAGATCGACGAGCTGGCCGCCCGGCAGGCCCTCGACAACGCCCGTCAGAAACCCGCCCACTCTCCCGAGCTGATGGCTATCCGCGATCGCGCTGTCACCCAGGCTCGCGCCCAGATCCAGGTGGCTCGCCGCAATCCCAAACGACAGTCGTAGGACGCGTTCCCCGCAGTGGGAGTGCAGGCCTCAGCCTGCTTGGCACAGTCGCGGGACCGTCGGACGATTCCCCGCCTCAGCACGCACTCTGTGTCATCACTTCTCGCCCAGCAATTTCGCCAGCGTCGGCTCCATCGCCTCCGCCCAGATTTCATACCCCTTGGCATTCGGGTGGAGCACGTCCGGCATGATCGCCTTCGGCAGCGTGCCGTCGCCGTCCAAGAACTTGTCGCTCAGGTCCAGATAATACACCTGCTTGTTGTCGGCCAGCTTGCTGAGCCGCTCGTTGATCTGATCGTTGATCACTCGAAGCTCGTCCTTGGCCGACTCGCCCCGCGGAAAAATCGCCAGCAGCAGCACCTTCGTCTTGGGCGACTTCTCGGCCAGCTTGTCCAGGATTGCCTTGACCCCCGCGGCCGTCTCGTCGGGGTCGTCCTTGCGGTGCCCCGTGTTGTTCGTTCCGATCATCACCACCGCCGCCTTGGGCGCGATCCCGTCGATCGCGCCATGATCCAGTCGCCATAGAACTTGTTCCGTCCGATCCCCGGAGAACCCAAGATTCAATGCCTTGCGATTGGCGTAGTACTTGTCCCAAACCGCCTTGCCCCCAGTCTCCCATCCGTGGGTAATCGAGTCGCCGACCATCACCAGATCGACGGTCTTCATCTCGGCCAGCTCTTTGAGCTTCTGCTCGTGGCGCGGCATCCACCACGGCACAGCCCACTCCGCCGTCTGCACCTCGGGCTGCAGGGCCTTGGGTTCGGTAGCCGTCTGCTGGGCAAGGGCCACCACGGGCGGGGAGAGTAACGCCATGAGGGCAAGCAGGAGACAACGATTCTTGTTCATGGGGAGCTTTCCTGAGAAGGTCATGGATTCATTGGGAGGCCGGCCGTCAAACCACGCATTTCAAAACACTCCACCAATTGATTGTGGTCGCTGAGTCTGCTCGCGTCAACGAGATACCGGAATGCCGTCTGGCACCTTTTGGAGTGCGATGACTCGTCATCGCTTTCCTTCAACGCCGACTCCCAACACCAAATCGCTCAACCCCTCCAAACTCGGAACGCCTCCGTACGGCATTCCGCCGACACGGTAGCTTGTTTCCCTCCTGCCGTTCAGGCAAAATACCCTTCATGGCCGGTCTCACCTGTCCCCAATGTGACCGTTTGATTCCTCGGGACACATTCCGCTCCGAGGGCGTCCTCTGTCCATTCTGTGGGTGGCAGGGCGAACCCGAGTTGACAACAGAAGCGGAAACGCCCCCAGGGGTAGTCCTGCTGTACCAATGAAGGAGATCGAGTTCACGCGGGAGACAGTCCGTCGCGCGGTGTCTGCTCTCCGGGTTGTTGCTGTTTCGCTGCTCATGGCAGTCGCGTACGCGGCCCTGGCCGTGGAGATCGTCTTCATTCTCTGGCAGGTCATCGTTCTCAATGCCGCGGTCGGGGCGGTCGTCGGTTGGTTGATCGCACGCAAGACACCAAGAGACAAGATATGAGGGCCGGTGGGGATTGATCCGGCTTGAACGCATGCCAATGTCCACCTACCATGAACTGACTCCCTGAACCCTGAACCCTGACGCCAGATCCCTATCCTTGCGTTACCCTCGATCTATCGCCTGGCTTGCGGTGGCCGGACTCTTCGTCTGGGTGTTCGCCGGTGCTCTGTTGGCAGGCGGTGTCTGGGTCTTTCGCGACGCGGGACACTTCTACTTTCCCCTCTATCAGTTCACGGGCGAGCAGCTTGCCGTGGGCTCGCCGGCGCTCTGGAACCCCTACGAGAACCTGGGCGTGCCCCTGGCGGCCAACCCCACCTCGGCCCTGTTCTACCCCCCCGTCTGGATCTTTGGGCTCCCTATCGATCCGGCCTGGGCCTATCGGCTCTATGTTCTTGGTCATGTCGTCCTCGCCCTGGGGGCATCCTATATGCTCGCCCGGCGCTGGAATGCGTCGCCGCCGGCCGCCATGGTGGCCGGCGTATCCTACGCCTTTTGCGGCAACGTCCTCTACCAGGTCTGCAACGTGGTCTTCCTCGTGGGCGCCGCCTGGATGCCGCTGGCCCTCCTGGCCTGCGACCGGATGCTGCGGCAAGGAAGCCTTAGGGCTGCCGTGGCCTTCGGGACCACCATGGCGGCCATGGCCCTCGGCGGCGATCCGCAAACCGCCTACCATGCCGGGCTCCTGGCGACAATCTATGCCCTGATTCTCTGGCGGCGCGAACGAGAAGAACTGGCTCCGCAGCCGACAGAGAGTTGGCTGATTTGGCGCCCGACCCTCTTGGCAACCGCCGCCGTCGTGGCGCTCTGCCTTGCCGCCGTGCAGGTACTGCCGTCCATGGAATTCACACGAATCAGCAGTCGGCATAGCAGCGATGTTCCCCGTTCAGTCTACGAACTGGTGTCAGCCGATCCAGCGGAGGATCGGCCCTCTGGGGGGCACTGGAGCGATGGCCTGCTCCATCGGCGGGTCGATCCGGCAATGCACCATGCCCATGTGTATCACTTCAGCGTCGGCCCCTGGCGGCTCGCCGAGTATGTCTGGCCTAATGTCATGGGACGACAGTTTCCCACCCATCGCCGCTGGGTCGATACCATTCCCTCCGAAGGACGGCTCTGGGTTCCGTCGCTCTATATGGGGCTCGCGCCGCTCTTGCTGGCTCTGGCCGCGCTGCGATTCCGCAAAGACGATGTGCGGACAGTCTGGCTCTCGTGGTCGGCCCTGTTGTGCGTCGTGGGCAGCTTCGGCTGGTTCGGCGTGGGCTGGCTGTTGCGGGAGGCGTATGCCGCCGCCGGGGCCGACTACCGTTCAGTGCCAATCGGCCCGCCGATCGGCGGACTCTACTGGCTGATGACCGTTTTGCTCCCCGGCTACATCTATTTCCGCTACCCGGCCAAGTTGCTCACCCTTGCCGCAATCGCCCTGAGCATGCTCACCGCCATCGGCTGGGATCGAGTCTTTCAAGGAGTAAACGCCCGATTTCGCCAGATGATCCTCGCGCTGGCCTGGGCAAGTTCTGCAGGAACGTTGGCGGCGGCGGGTATCTGGTGGTTTGCGCCCACGGTCTTCCGCTACGTGGCGCCCAACATCATGTTCGGCCCGCTCGATTTCTGCGGGGCGGCGACCGACATCTTCAGCGCATTCGCCCAGACAGCGGTGATGGCATTTCTCTTCTACCGCCTGATCGGCGGGGCAGGGGAGCATTCGAAATCGCGTCAGACAGCGGCCCTCGTGCTGGTTGTGCTGGATCTGGCAGTCGCGAACGGCTGGATGGTGCCGACGGTCGATGCGCGGCTCTGGCGGCAGCCCACCCATCTGGCAACACGCATCGGTGAGGACTACCCGCCGGACGACGGCGTCTATCCGGCACGTGTCTATCGTCAGCCCGGCTGGCTGCCACCGCAATGGCAGGGGGCCGGCTCTCCCGATCGCCTTGCGGAGGCATTGACCTGGGATCGAGCTACGGTATCCCCCAAACACAACCTGTCGTTCCATCTGGCCGTTTCCGAAGTCTACGGCACGATGATGCCCCATGACTATCAGGTCTTTCTCTGGTACATCAAGTATCGCGGCGGCGGAACGATCCCCCGGGGAGCGGACCTGGCGGCCTCGGCCGTCAACTACGCAGTCCTGTCTGCCGACAAGACGCTCGTCAACGGCACACCGGTCAAACCTGCAGACGGGGCAGGGCAGGGGATCGCGGCCGATCCGCCCCCGCCGGCAGCCACATCGCTGTGGTTGCCGCACGATCCGATGCCAAGGGCGTGGTTTGTGACCGATCTGGAGGTCCTCAACCCCCTGGAGACCGACGATTGGCGAACCGTCTGGCGACGGACGGCCGAGGTGTTTCATCCCGGCGGCAAGCTCCGCAACCTGCGACAATTGGCGGTCGTGGAGGCGTCTGCCGGCGAACTGACGGCAGCAGGCGTGAACCCGCTGAAACAGTCAGAATCAGGTTCTGTCGAAACGGCCTGCCGCATCATTTCCTACGAGCCGGCCCGAGTCGAGCTGCAGGTCAAAACGAACCGTTCCGGCCTGGTCGTACTGGCCGATCAGTTCTTTCCCGGCTGGCAGGCCAAGGTGCAAACGGAAGGGCAGGGGGGGCGAGTTGCTCCCATCCTTCGAACGAATCGCATCATGCGCGGAGTCTGGGTGAAGGCAGGGGAGCACCGGATTGTGTTCCATTACCGGCCCAGGAGTGTTGTTTACGGCGGCATGGTGAGCATTGCCGGCTGGTTCGTCTTGGCAGTATTGGGCATAATTCAGATTCGACGTCACCCCAGCAGAAGTGAGCGCAGCCAATCATGCTGAGAGTCTATCCCAAGACCACAAAGAATGCCCCCCACGGGCGGACGGTAGCCGGGACGGCTAGAGTTTTGTTATCAGCTCCCAGACTTCTTGTCCTGTCGGCGATTCTCCTGGCGACCTGCACCGTTCTCCTCGCCGATCAGCCCGGTGACCACCTCACCCAGGTGGCACAGACCAAGGGATTGATTGCCTTCTGGGACTTCGCGTTCACCGAGAACGGCACTTGGTCTTCCTACCACGACCCGGCCGTGATCGACCGTGGTTATCCCGTCTTCCTGCGGCGGATTGGCGACCCAAACGTCTACACGCCCGAGACCTGGCCCCACAAAGACGAACCGTCAAAGCTCCAGTTCGATTCGACCGGCCCCTTCGGCAAGGCCGTGCGGTTCAACGAGGGCTATGTCTTCGCTGAAGTGCCACGAAGCGCTTTCGATCAGACACCGCTCGATCTTGGCGGTCGTCGGCCGTTCACACTCATCGCCTGGGTCAAGTTTGTCGGCCGGCGGCATCTCGTGGCCGGCATCTGGGACGAAGGGGGGTGGAACAAGTACGGCGGCCGGCGGCAAGCGGCGTTGTTCGGCGGCCTGTTCGGTTCCAAGAGCGTGATCGCCCACGTCTCGGCCACCGGAGCAGCAAGCTATCCGCAATCAACCCTCGCCGGTGCGCAGTACGCTCGCTGCCGAGCGATCGACGGCCAGGACTTCGACAACAACCAGTGGGTCGCCATGGTAATGACCTTCGATCCCGACCGACAAGAGGTAATTGCCTATACCAACGGCACGGCTACCCCCACCGAGATCACCGATCCGGTGGCTGCCGATGTCTTCCGGCCCAAGTCCCCCATTGCCAGCAACCCGTACCATTTCCCCTGGCCGATCTACTCGCCACGGGCGTTTGCGATCAAGTTCAACGGCTACAACGTGGAATCCTCGGGCGTCTACGAACACTGGCTTGAGGTCGACACGATCGGCAGCACCGTCACCTATCGCCGAGATTCTCTGGCCCCCGGCCGCCTCAAGGAAAAGTATCGGGTGACGGTTGATGTGGAGCGGCAGGGCCAGCGTCTTCTGGACCAACCGCTGGTCTTCGTGGCCAACGACAAGGCGTCCGCCAAACTGCCCAAGGGCGTCCAGATCGGCGAGGGCGACCGAATCATCGTTTCGCTCGAAGAACGAAAGGCTTCTCGATGGCGAGAGGTCGGATCCAAGATCAACCACAGAATCCAACAGGGCGCCCCCTTCATGTTCGGCCGGGCCCTGGGGTTGGGCAAGGAGCCGCTCGAACACGGAACCCAGCTCTTCATCGACGGCGTCGCCGTCTTCAATCGCGTCCTCACCCCCGATGAGCTTCAGGCCCTGGCATTCACCAGCAACTAGCGATTACCCACTCGCCCGGCCACACTCCCAGTGGGTCGCTCCTGCCGGGTGCGACGTGCGACGTCACTCGCCAGGCATAACTCACGCGGGATCCATCCGCTTGCACCTTTCGTGTGCCACTGGCGTCTCGCCAGTGATGGCACGGCCCTGACGCACCTGTTTACATACCACCACGCACATACCGGTGTAGTATTGACATGGCACTCCGCTGTCCTCCCAGTGGGTCGCTCCTGCCGGGTGCGACGTGCCACATCACTCGCCAGGTATGACGCACGCGGGATCCATCCGCTTGCACCTTTCGTATGCCACCGGCGTCCCGCCAATGCCATTGTGAGGCGGGCTCTATTGTCGACATGCTACCATGAATACACCTGTATATCTTGATAGGACTCGCCATGCTCAAGCCCCCGGAAACGAACAGGCGCTCTATTCCGCTGCATACACCACCTTGCCGCCAATGATCGTATACTCCACCCTCGTCGAGAGGACTTCATCCTCCCGGCAGCTCAGCAGGTCCCGTGAGAGCACGACCATGTCGGCGAGTTTTCCTGGGCTCAGTGAGCCTTTGAGGTCTTCTTCGAACGCCGCCCAGGCGGCATCGATCGTGTAGGATCGCAAGGCCTCCTGGCGGCTCATGCACTGCTCGGGAAAGAACCTGGTGCCGTCGGCCAGCCGCCGCGTGATGCTCGCATAGAAACTCCCGATCGGGTCGACGTCTTCAACCGGCGCATCGGTTCCGTTGATCACCACGGCGCCCTCTTCGAGCAGACTCCGCCAGGCATAGGCCCCTTCGCGCGAGCGTTTCTCCCCAAACCGGTCGATCACAAACACCGCGTCCGACGTGCAGTGGATTCCCTGCATGGCGGCCACCACCCCAAGTTCGACAAATCGCTCCATATCCGCAGGGTGCAGGTGCTGGGCGTGCTCGATCCGCCAGCGGCGGGAGCCCTCACGGGGATAGGCGGCGAACGTCTGTTCATACAGATTGAGAACCTCCCGGTTGGCCAGATCGCCGATTGCATGGGTGCAGAGCTGCATGTCGTGCTCGGCCGCCAGCCTCGCCGTTTCCCACAGTGCGTCGAACGAATTGAGTTGCAGGCCCCGGCTGCCGGGCAGGTCGTTGTACGGTTCCAGGAGCCACGCGCCATGGGCACCGAGGGCCCCGTCGATGAACCGCTTGATCGCCCGAACAGTCAGAAAGTGGTTCCCGTCGCCGAGAATGCGATACTCGGGCAACCGCTTCGCAAGTTCCGCATTGCCCTCCGAGATCATAACCCACAGCCGCACCGGCAGTCGCCCTTCTTCGGCAAGACGCCGGTAGCGATCGATTTGCGCGAACGATGCACCCGCATCGTGAAAACTGGTGATCCCTTTGCGAAGGCATTCTTCCCCGGCCAGCCGGATTGCCTTCTCGATCTCCTCGTCGGTTGCCAGCGCCTGGTCGGCCACTCGGTACAGCAGGCCCTGCGCCGCCTCTCGAAACACACCCGTCGGACGTCGCTCTCCATCGCGAAGGATCTCTCCGCCCGCCGGGGCCTTCGTATCTGGACCGATGCCAGCCAACTCCATCGCCTTGGCATTGGCAAGGCTCATGTGCCCTGTGCCGTGGGTCAACAGCACGGGATGATCGGGCACCGCCTCGCTGAGGGCCGTGTGGATGGGGTAGCCCTCCACGTTCGGCTCAACCGGCGGATTCCACTTGGCTTGGTGCCAGCCCCGGCCGAGAATCCACTGACCCGCCGGCCGGTCCACCGCTGCCCGTCGGACTCGTTCGACGAGTTCTTCCCAGTTGGCCACCTTCGACAGGTCGAGGATCATCTTCGACTCACCCAGATCCAGAAAATGGGCGTGCCCTTCGACAAATCCCGGAAAAGCCGTCTTGCCGCGGATGTCGACAACTTGCGTGCTCGGACCGATGTGGCTCTCCACCTCTTCTCTGGAGCCGACGGCCAGCACCCGTCCCTCGCGACACGCGAGGGCTTCAACCGCAGGCGACGATTCATCGAGTGTAACGATCCGTCCGCCAAGCAGCACGAGGTCAGCCGGTTCGGCGGCCGGAAGCTGTGCAGCGGCCAGAGACACCAGAGCCACTCCAAGCGTTCGCATGCTCATCATGACGCCTGTCTCCAAGAAATCTGCATTTGTCCACGCCAGAACCAGGCCCCGCACAAAACACGGATCCTGCACGAATACCCGAGCAATGAGCCACTTGGAAGCACGCAGGTGCCGCTGCATTGTAACAAATGGGGGATCCAGGTTCAGGTTTCCGGATCCAGAACCATCTCGGTGTTGTCTGATCGAAAACCCCGTATCGCGTCGCTCCCACTCCCTCCCGGCTGGCATGGAGCCGGATGCAGGTAATCCCTTGCCGGCGAACGTGCTTAGTGTTCGATCCGCTTCAGCCCGGCCTGCTCGTCCGGAATGGCGATCCTCACAGCGCCGGTACAACCGGTCTCTTTGCTGGACTTGCCTTCAGCAATGAGGAATCGGCCGTCGGCCAGGCCGACAACTCCCAGGGAACAGTCAAACTGCCATTTGCCGACCAGCCCGAACGCCTCGTCTGCCACCAGGAGCATCTTGGGATTGCCGTAGCAGCCGAACCACCAGCGGCCCTCGGCGAAGGCAACCGTCTGGATTCCCATCAACGTGTAGCCGCTGGCCAGCACATGGCGCTTCTGCAGGCCGAAGGCTGAGTCATACTCGTAAACGTAGTTCTCGTTGAACCCGGGGGGGAGTCCGCCGACGATGAAGAACCGGCCGTCCAGCCAGGCCATCCCGCCCGCTCCGTGAACGACGTCCTGCGTTTCGTGACGGGCAAGTTCGTCGAGCGTGACCGCATCGTAGACATAGACCCACGAGTCGGCCTTGCCTGCCGGCTGGTTGAACTGGCCCAGATTGACGGCCACGAACAGTTTGCCGTCCACATGGCACAGGTCGCCGTGGTGACTGGCAACCGGGATCTGCCTGAGTACCTTGCCATCCAGATCCGTCTTGACGAGTTGGTCGGTGAACGACCAGTAGATCGCGTCGCGATCGTTCGTCGAGATGCCTTGAAGATGTTTCCCGTAATGCCCCTCGCAGGCCACAGAGTGGAAACGCCTTGCGTCCTTGAGCCGCAGGAGCAAATTGGGATCATCGGTATAGATCCGGTCGACGCCCGCATCGAGCATGCGGAGCATCGCCTGGCGATCATTGACGGTCCACGCGCCCGCATCAAGACCAGCGGCGTGGATCTTCTCAACCATTTCCTTCGTGACCGTGTTGGATTGCAGCACGAGCGACTCGAAGCCGTGCTTCTTGGCCACCAGAAGATCGGCATCGATATCCGATTGGGTCCGGTCCCAGAAGACCGGCATTTCCGGGGCCAGTCGCTTGACCTCCGCCATGTATTGGAGGCTGCCATCGTTGAACCCTACCCACGGTTCAGCCTTGAGTTGCCTGACGATCGCGATTGCGTCGGCAACGCAGGGCATTTTGGGCTGGAGAGAAACTCTGCTCTTATGTTGCGTCGTCACCAGCCGCAGGACGTCTTCCAGGAGCGGAATGGTGTGTTTTGGCACTTCCTGGACCGTCTTGCCGTTCCGCTTGCGAAAATCGGCCGCAACGTCGACCGCGAGAAGCTCTTCGTAGGTCGAGTCTCCGACGACAAGGCCTTTGTCGCCGACGCGTTCGGTCGTCGGATCGTGGGTGACGACGATCTTGCCGTCCTTGGTGCGGTAGATATCGATTTCGAGCCAATCGGCGCCCGCATCGATACCGCCTCGGATGGCGGGGAGCGTGTTTTCAGGAAACTCAATCGAGTTGCCGCGATGGGCGGTCACGCCATTCTCGATAACCGATTCGTTGGTTGGCAGCTCCGCGCCATGGACGACCGGGCATGTGACGATCGCAATGACCGCTGCCAGACTCGATGCACATCTCATCAACAGGTTCCTTAGTAGAAATGACGACAACGCCCTGTTTTTCAGGAGCCGCCGTTCATTTCTTCCGGCCGCTCTTACAAAGCAGTTCCACCAAACTGCGTGGATAGGGAGCAGCCTACCGCGGTGAGGCCCGGCCTGCAAGCGATCCACCGTCTGAGGCGGAGATTCACAGCAGAATCGCGCCGGGATACTGCCAGGAATAGCGAAGATGCCCGTCGGGGAAATGGATCTATTGGCGGATGTCGTTTGGATCCTCCGACTCCGTCTTGGAGACGCAATAGGAGCACGCGGCGTTACAGGCCTTGGTCCCGCACACCATGGTGAAGGTGTGAATCCGCATGGCTATTCCCTCCCTCCGTACCTCGTATCGGCCGCCCAGATTTCCCGAATCGCCTCTTCCTGCCCGAACCCGTCGGGAGTGGCGTCGCTCGGCATGTTGGCGAAGTACCAGTGTTTTCCATCAACGGGTGTGTGGACCACCCGGCTGCCCGGCATCTGCAGATAACCCGCCTGGTCGTGCTCGCGAACCCATTTCCAGGCATAACGGAGCCACTCGTTGCGATAGTCAAGCGGCTGGTGGGCGAACCAGCTCATCTCGTCGTAACCCCAGACCCAACAGCCACCGACGCCCGGCTGTCCCGGTCGATCGCTCGCGCCCCAGTTGTCGACCTCCACGAGATAGGGGAGGTGATCACACATCCATCCGCCCGGCGCGACCCCGCCGCGGCTTCGGCCGTAGATTGCGTCAGTGAACCCGACCTCCAGGATCCCTTCCTGGGGGCGCTCAGGGACTTCCTTGATACGCAAGGGAAACGAGTGGAAGTCCAAAAGCAACCGGTCGCCTCGCAGCAGGCCGCCGCTGGGAACATGGGCGTCGCACAGGACCCAGTGGCGGCGAGCGTGGTCCGCGGCGTAACTGCGAACCAGGTCCAGCACCTGGCCCCAGTGCTGCGAGTCGGGATCATTGCGATTCATCAATTCCGCCTGGCCGAAATGCAGGGCCTCAACGCCGGCGCCGATGTAGCTTCGAGCGAGAAAGTAGAACCAAAGCCGGGTTTCCGGCCGGCTCACATCGGGCACGGAGGCACCACTGCCCCAGTGATCATGGAACCTGCCGTCCGAGAACAGCATGGCGTCATAGTCGAAGCTCCGTTCTTCGACGGGCACCCCAAACGCTTCAAAGGCCCATCCAGGTACCGCAACCCGTTCAACCTGGCGCGAGACGATCTCGAAAAGGCATGCCTGAAGCACCATGTCCGGGTCGATTTTGTGAACCCGCTCCGAGTTCCGTCTGGCTTGGGCAAACAGTTCTGGCAGGTCCGCTTCACCACCCCAGCGGAAGACGGACCGCCCAATGAACTTGGCTCCCACGTGGGTGAGCATCCGCATGTTGTCGTCAAAATCGCCTTTTCCCGTAAGCAGATCCGAGAACGTGATCGACCGGGCCAGGTAGTTCTCGAGGACCTCACGCGAAACTGGGCCATCAAAGTGGTAGTCTTCCGAGAAAGCCCCATTGCCGCTGAAGATCGCAAGGAGCAAGGCGAACGTGGACGGCAAACAACGCTGCCGCGATATCTGGGGAGAGCGGGCCATTCTTGGACCTTCCTTCGACGTAACCAGGGAACGTGCAGAGATCATCCATAGCCGGTCGCTTCGGCGGGCAACGCGGTCCCGCTGCGCCGCTACGGCCGTGGGGCTCACTTGAATTTGCAGCGACGATCAGTACGATCATATTACCTTGCCGTGGAGCAATCCAGCCGCCGCGTTCCGTTATTTGCCCAGGGAGGCAACTGTGGCACCCGAACTCGAGCTCGTCGTTGACGCCAAAGCCCTCGTCGGCGAAGGCCCCGTCTGGTATGCCCCGAAACAAGTCCTCTACTGGGTCGACATCGAAGGGGCCGCACTGCACGTGCACGATCCCAACGGCGAACCCGACGCGGTCTATCCCGTTGGCTGCCGCGTCGGTGCGGCCGTGCCTCGCAAGTCCGGCGGGATGGTCCTGGCCACCGAAAACGGCTTCGAAGCCTACGACTGGGACACAGGCAAGAGAGAACCCATTGCCGACCCGGAGAGCCACCTGCCGAACAACCGTTTCAACGACGGCAAGTGCGACGTTCGCGGACGGTTCTGGGCCGGCACGATGAGTCTGATCAAAGAAGAGAATGCCGGCAGCTTCTACGTGCTCGAACCGGATCACACCACCCGGCACCTGTTCGGAAATGTCACCACCTCGAACGGGCTCGGCTGGAGCCCGGACGGGCGGACCATGTACTACATCGATACGCCCACCCTGCTCGTCGAGGCCTTCGATTTCGACGAAGAGAACGGGCAGATCAGCAACCGGCGGACCGTTCTCAAATTCCCCGACGGCGTTGGACGCCCCGATGGAATGACAGTCGACGCCGAGGGGATGCTCTGGATCGCCCACTGGGAAGGCGGGCGGGTCACACGCTGGAATCCGGCCGACGGCTCCCTGCTCCACACCGTGCACGTCCCTGCCGATCGAGTCACTTGCCCCGTTTTCGGCGGCAAACACCTCGACACGCTCTACATCACAACAGCCCGCATCCGACTGGACGACGAAGCCCTCACCCGTCAGCCCCATGCGGGTGGCCTGTTCGCCCTCCGGCCAGGAGTCCAGGGCCTGCCGAGCCACGAGTTCAGTGGTTAGTAAGAAGCCCTGACAAAGCGTGGGATTCTTCTACCTGCATGGATGGGCACTATCGGCGGTTCTGGCAGGCGGCTCCAACAGAAGAGGCGAGTGCGTCCGGGTCCCATCTCGAAGGTCCCGCCGGCACTCGCCACTTGTGATTCGCTTGACTGACTTCAGGTTATGTCTTCGCGGAGCGCGATACCTACCAACGTCCGCCCCGCCCTCCGCCGCCACCGCCCCGTCGGCCACCACCACCGCCGCCGCGTTCCTCGCGGGGCCGGGCTTCGTTGACTGTCACGGAACGTCCGCCGACTTTCTGGAGATTCAGCCCTTCAATCGCCGCCTTGCCTTCCTCGTCATTTGACATCTCAACGAACGCAAAGCCCCGCGGGCGTCCTGTTTCGCGGTCCATGATGATGCTGACGCTGGTGACGGTGCCGAACGCCGAAAAGGCCTCCCGCAAGTCGTCTTCCGTCGTATCGTACGACATGTTCCCCACATAAATGTTCATCAAAAACAATCTCCTCAGACATCCGGACAGAACTCAATCCCCGGTCACAATCGCAGGTTACGCTGAGCCGGGTTTCCAATCATCTCAAATTCCTTCTCGGCTTCTTCGTCGAAATCCTCGCCCAGATCGTCGTCGAAGTCTTCATCGAAGTACCCGAGTGCCGTTCACGCAGTCAGAACCGCCCCGCTCTCAGTTCAGCAACTCCACCTTGCTGATCTTTCGCTGATCTTCCGCCGCCTTCTCCAGCAGTTGCCGGAAGAGCGTGCCCATGACAGCGTCCTTGACTTCACCGAACTCCCGGTCACCAGGATCGACCTCGGTGACCTTGATCAGATGGACTCCAAACTGGGTCTCGACGGGCTGGCTGATCTCCCCGGCCGCCAAGGCAAACGCTGCGTCCGAGAAGGGCTTAACCATCTGATCGCGAGTGAAGAATCCCAGATCGCCCCCTTGCTCCTTGCTCGGGCACGCTGAGTTCTGCTTGGCGGCTTCCCCGAAATCCGCTCCGCCCACGATTTGCTGGCGGATTGCCGTAATTTTGTCGTTGGCTGCCTTCTTTTCTTCGGCCGGACTCTCAGGTTCGTACTTCAGCAAGATGTGACTTGCCTTCACCCTCGGCTCACAGAATTCCTTCTTGTGAGCATTGAAATACTCTTCCGCTTTCGGCTCCGTGACTTCGGGCTTGGCGTACTTCTCCACCGCCAGCTCCGAAGCGATTCGTTCCTTCATCGTCTCCGCAGTCAGCCCCTGCTCCTGAAGAACCCTGGCCAGTTCCACACCCGCTTCCGCTAGCTCTTTCTTGATCTTCGCAATCGTCTCGTCCACTTCGGTCGCTTCAACTTTGACCCCTTTCGCTGCCACAAACTGCACAACCAACCGATTCTGGATCATCGATTCCAGAATCGCCTTGCGAATTGCGGGCATGCTTTCCGGCGGAGCCGTTCTGCCACCCAACTGGCTGCGAATCACCCCGTCGAGTTCCGTGCTGGTGATCTTCTCCTCGCCAACGACAGCAACGACCTTTTCGGGCTGCGCAGGAGGCTGGATCTGAAGTGTCTGCACTGGGGCCGGCGCCGAGGGCGCCTGGGCCCATATGGACATGGAAGACGCGGCAATCGCGGCCATCGCTACACCGCACGCCATCAATTTGGACATGATCGAAGTCTCTTCGGGCAGGAGTAATAAGGCGGGAAAGGGCGACTGATGGGTGCGACCATGGCGTCATCCCCTATGGTCGGCATCCGAAAAAACTGGGCGCCCAAGAGGCCACCGCGAAGCCCCAACGGCATGCGGTTTCGACACGGGAGGTTCGTTTCGTCGGGGGGCTCCAGCCACCCTAGGTAACACGGCGGAGCCACCCGGCAGTTTAGCCGCTTTTTGATTGCCAGACAAGTCCTTTGCCCTGGCAGGAGCACTAGCGCCGATACCATTCCAGAATGATTTGCCTGGCATTCTCTGGGGGGGATGGGTGACTTACCTGAGCCTGAATTCGCCCGCTCGTTGACGGCGGTGCTGCGACCGCCGGCTCGGAGATTCCACTGGCTGGATGCCGCGGGGCCAACGAAGACGGCACGGTTGCCACGGTGGGTGAGACAATCGACTGCGACGACGATGCGGCAGTACGGTAGATCAGGTTCGGCTCAGGCCGCTTTCGTGCGGATGAAACCAGTGCCGTGGCTGGCGCTTGTGCGGGTGGCGCAATCTCGGGACGCCGAATCTCGGGGAAACCCTGGGCCACCCAGCCCAGCCATGCGTTCTGAAGCGCTCCCAGATTCTCGCACCCGTAGTGGCGACGCGCCGTCTCCGCCCAGCGCTCCCCCTCCAGGCCATCCTTCAGAAAGGCGAGAAACTTCCCCTTCCCCCCCTGATGGATAAGGTACTCGCTCAAGGCGAACCCTTGCGCGTAAAGCGGCATAATGTCGTCCGGATACTCCTTCATGGCAAACATCGAGTTGAAGGGAATTCCTCTTTCAGTCTTGAGGAACTCCACCAGCATCTGCCGGTGTCGCATCTTCTCGCTGACATGTTCGACCGAGGTCGCAGCCCCTTCATCGGCCCAACGCGGAAGTGGTTGACGGAAGTGACTGGCGAGAATCATGTGCGTGATCTCGTGGGGAAGCACGGAGTCCAGAATCCTCTCGTGCGAACCCTGGATCGACATCCTCCAGCCGAAGACCTCACCGTGGTCGAAGACGAACGACGTGGCACCCCCCGCTCCCAGTCGCCTTCCCACGTTGACCGTGATCGGGCACCGGTCCGCCCAACGGGGCATTTCTTTCCCAAGCCACTCGATGGCAAGTTCCTGCCGGAGTCGTTCGGCCGTATCGCCGTACTGTCTGGCTTGCTGGGAATTGGTGCACTCGATGATGAAGTTAGGCGTCTCGTAGCGGGCGCCCATCGAGACGATCAGTGCGAATCCCAGTAGCAGCGTGCGAAAAAAACGAGCTTCCATGCTCTCGCCTTGCTCCATGCATGTCCTGGTAACCACGCGGCTGAATCCTTCCAGTCGTGCGGCAATCGTTCCGAGTCAATTCGGTTCCAGACTTCTCCGCCTGGAACATGCTTGTGGGCCGACTGTCTGCAAACGGCGGTCCAAAACCTGGAAAAATGCCCCTGCTCGAGGAAACCTGTTTCCAACGCCGGGGAATTCTTGTCCCAGACCGCAACCGCGCTTCGTGGGATGGCAACTGCTGCAGACTTACGTTGTAACTTCTACAAGTTCTACCCCACCGCTTTCAAACTGCAAACCCCGATTTCGGCCATTTTCCTCCTTCCGGTCGTATGGTAGCAAAGCTAGCACCACGCTGAACAACCTGACGAAGTCGGGCTGCTTCTCTCCCGCTACTCCCAGGCCGGCTACCACTCCCCGCTCGTCAACGCCCAGCCTTCAAGCTCGCCAAGATCGTCGCATTGGCTGGAGGAAACGTGTACGCGTCGAGATCGGCAAGGCGAATCCACCGGAACGGATAACGCGGCAACGACTCCGCATCGACGGGGATTGCGGCAAGAAAATGCAGCCGAAGATTCCTTGGATCGTAGCGATGATCCACGACCGCCAAGGTGCCCGACACGCGAATGCGGATTCCCGCTTCTTCCAGACATTCGCGGACCGCTGCATCTTCGGGCGACTCGCCGACTTCCATCTTGCCACCGGGAAACTCCCAGTAGCCGGCCAACACCTGGCCTTCACAACGTTGACCGGCCAGTACGGTTTCCTCTTGTCGAACGACCGCGACGGCAACTTCGATGGGCGGTCGGCTTGCCATGGTTCGAAACCACATCGGCCATGTGAGACGTGACAGGAGAGCACTGCTTCAGCGGTGACAACAGTCGCCAAAGTTGCGATCAAGGTTCCCTCGCTCGGTCACTCCTCGGTAACGGTGACTTTCTCCATCACGTCGCCCCGCTCGATCGCGTCGACAACGTCCTGCCCTTCAAGTACACGGCCGAATACGGAGTGTTTTCGGTCCAGCCAGGGAGTTGGGACGTGGGTAATGAAGAACTGCGACCCATTTGTGTTGGGGCCGGAGTTCGCCATGGAGAGAATCCCAGGCGAGTCGTGCTTCAGGTCCTTGTGAAATTCATCCTTGAAGGTGTAACCCGGCCCGCCGGTCCCAGTACCCTCAGGGCATCCGCCCTGGATCATGAAGTCGGCTATGACCCGGTGGAATGTCAGGCCGTCGTAAAAGCCTTGGCCGCACAGTTTTTCGAAATTGGCCACCGTTTTTGGGGCCTTCTCGCTGAACAGCTCAATGCGAATGGTACCCTTCTTGGTCGTAAAAGTCGCAACTTTCATGATTCTTCCTTATTCCCACTCGATCGTGGCGGGCGGCTTGGAGCTGATGTCGTAAACCACGCGGTTTACGCCGGAGACTTCGTTGATGATACGGGTCGAAATCTTCGCAAGCAAATCGTAGGGCAAGTAGCTCCAGTCGGCGGTCATGAAATCCTCGGTTTCGATGCACCGCAGAGCGACCACGTCCTCGTAGGTCCTGGCGTCTCCCATGACGCCCACACTCTGGATCGGGAGCAGCACAACGAACGCCTGCGACGTCTTGCGATAGAGGCCGGCTCGCTTGATCTCCTCGATCATGATCGCATCGGCATCGCGGAGTGTATCCAGGCGTTCTTTGCACACTTCACCGAGGCAGCGAACCGCCAGCCCGGGACCCGGGAAGGGGTGCCGCCAGACGATTTCGCTGGGCAGGCCAAGTTCCGCGCCCAACGTTCGAACCTCGTCTTTGAACAGATGGCGGAGCGGCTCGATCAGCTTGAAACTCAGATCCGCGGGCAGTCCGCCCACATTATGGTGCAGTTTGATCGTCGCGGCAGGACCGTCCTGAAGGCCTCCGCTTTCGATCACATCCGGATAGAGCGTCCCTTGTGCCAGAAACTCGGCGCCTTCGATCCTGACCGCTTCGTCGGCGAAACACTCGATGAACTCGTGGCCGATTCTCCGGCGCTTCTCTTGGGGATCCTTGATGCCCGCCAAGGTCCTCAAGAACCGTTCCTGAGCCTGAACCACATGGAGGTCCGTCTTGAAGTGGCCGGTGAATTCTTCGATCACCGATTTGGCCTCGCCCTTGCGCAGCAGGCCGTTGTCCACCAGAATGCAGGAAAGCTGTTTGCCGATCGCACGGGAGAGGAGAGCTGCCACCACCGAGGAATCAACCCCCCCCGAAAGCCCGCAGATCACGCGCCGGTCACCCACCCGATGCCGGATCTCCTCGATCGTCTGCTGGGCGAAATCCTCGAGTTTCCAGAGCCGGGAACAGCCGCAGATGGAGCCCACAAAATTGCCCAGAATCTGCGAGCCCTCGGCGGTGTGTGTGACTTCCGGGTGGAACTGCAGACCGTAGATGGGTGCGTTGCGATACTGGACGGCAGCGAACGGGCAGGTGTCGGTCTCCGCCAGAGCCTCGAAATTCTCCGAAATCGCCGTGACCTGGTCGCCGTGGCTCATCCACACCTCGGTAACCGCAGAAACGCCTTCGAGCAACGTGTTTCCGGCTCTTACGCGGCAATGGGCACGACCGTACTCCCGGCGAGTGGCACTGCGGATCTCACCACCGAGGGCTTGGCAGGCCAGTTGCATGCCGTAGCAGATTCCCAGCACCGGAATCCCCAGTCTGAAGATGCCCGGATCGCACATCGGGGCCCCCGCGGCATACACGCTCGACGGCCCACCTGAGAGAATCAGGCCCTTCGGCGCCAATTCGGCAATCCGATCGGCCGTTATGTCGTGGCGAACAATCTCGCAGTAGACCTTCTGCTCGCGGACGCGGCGGGCGATGAGCTGAGCGTACTGGGAGCCAAAATCCAGTACGAGGATCTTTTCGTCGGCAATACGCATTCCGGGCCCCAAACTCCTGACGGTTCGCCTGACGAGGCCCTGTCTCGCCATGAGACAAAGCGTATCCGGCGTCCTAACGGGACACATCGCCCGACGAGGCTGCCCCAGGTGAAAACGGGTCATTATAGATTGCCTTCGCCCGACCGCCAAGCGGCCCTGAAATAGGCCGGTTTCTATTGAGCTGAGACTCTCGCAAGAAACAGCCAGGGCGACCGGCGGGAGCCTGTTTTCCCCCGTGCTGGCGTTCCGCCCGAACGCATTTGTCCGTACAGGCACCAATAAACCTCCCACCTCCTGCAAGGCGAGGCTCGCCGGTTGCCTCACTGAAAGAAAGCCGGCTTCGGAAGAATGCAGCTTCGCCAACCGCACCGCGATACCACAGCCCCCCCCTTCTCGTCGCTTCCCCAAGGCCACCCTGACCCATCCGGGATCATTGGCGCAAACTCTTTTTCACATTCGGCTTGCGACGGAAGCAATTGTGGAGCACCGACGCTCTGATTATAGTGAAAGTTGCCTCTCAGGAGGGCTTCGACGCCCCAGCCCCCGCGGAACGAAACGGAACAGATCGGTGATCATCCTGCTGACCAACGACGACGGGATCTACGCCCCCGGATTGGCGGCCCTCCAACGCCAGCTGTCGCTCCTGGGCGATGTCTACGTCGTGGCCCCCGCGACCGAGCAGAGCGGTGTTGGGCACTCGATCACCTATCTGACCCCGTTGATCGTCAAGGAGGTCTATATCGACGAGTCCCAGTGGGGTTGGGCCGTCGAGGGAAGTCCCGCCGATTGCGTCAAGATCGCCATTTCGGAGCTTTGTCCCGCTCGCCCTGAACTGGTTGTCAGTGGTATCAACGGAGGGCTCAACGCGGGGATCAACGTGCTCTACTCCGGCACAGTTGCCGCCGCGATCGAAGGTGCTTTCTACGGCATCACGAGCGTGGCCGTCTCCCTCGAATACCACGAGCACGCCCAGTTCGACAAGGCCGCCCAAATCGCCCGCTCGCTCATCAAGCAGATCCTGGAAAACAAAGGGCCAGAGCCTCAACTGTTCAATATGAACATCCCCACCGCCGCCCTCGAGGGCAAGCCTGAGATACGAATCGTGCCGATGGACGTCACCCTTTGCGGCGAAGACTACGAAAAACGTACCGATCCGTTCGGACGGCTTTATTACTGGGCAACCGCCTATCCGCCCCCCGCACTGAAAGGCATCGACTCCGACCTGGCCTCGCTCAAACAGGGCCATGTCACGCTGACACCCTTGGACTATAACATGACGAAGTTGCCTGTGCTTCAGCAGATGCAGTCGTGGTCGCTTCAGGCCGACACGTCGGATGACGAGTTGATTGCCGCTGTCCGGGGCCCGGTATTTCGAACCCGACCGAAACGTTGAGGCAAACCGTCCGGAAAATCAGGAGGATAACCATGCGAGCGCTCGTTTCTGTTGCGATCCTGGTCGTTTTGGGCATGACAGGTTGTTCGGGCGAAGACCCCTTCGACACCGGTCCTACCCGATCCGCCGCACCCGAAGCTCTCGGAGTCACGACCGACACCGTCGAGTCGGCCGGTGCCCCCGTCGCCAGGCAGGAAGCGTCCAAGCCCGAGACAAATCGTGTCAAGGCCACACCCGGCGTCACGGGGCGGGGCAATTACGGATCCGGTTTTGGCGGCGGCTTGGGAACAACGTCCCTGTCGACCTATGTCCGTGTGCAGGAGAAGGCCCCGCTTCTCCAGGTCGAAGAGGCCTTGAACCTCTACAAGGCCTCCAATGGCGAACTTCCCAAGTCCCACGAAGAGTTTATGGAGAAGATCATCAAGGCCAACCAGATCAATCTCCCTGAGCTTCAAGAGGGAGACAAGTACATCTATGACCCGCAACTAGGCCAGCTCATGGTCGATAAACAGGTGCCGAAATAGGCGCACCCACGGATGAATAACGGGCCAACGGGAACTGAGAAAGCGATCGCCGCGCAAAGCGGCGTGAAGGAGCGGACTGGAAAGGAGCGAGACGAACGAGCGTTTGAGGACGCACGCCGGACTGCTATTGCCTCCGCGGCGTCCTCGCCACCGACCAGGTTTTTCTTCCATGAGACAGCATCTTTTCCCGGTGGTCATGTTATCGGTCCTGGCCAGCAGCGCCTGGGCCGGTGGCAGTTGGATCTTTCAGCCATCCACCTATAGTCACGATTCCCGGTCTGGCGCGAGAGTCGCACAGTATGCCGCCGCGCCCCCCGTCTATGGACCGTCCGACCCAACGTACGAACAGAGTGCCTACATCCACAAGCGAACGTCGCTCTGGGGTGCCGACGGCAGCGTCGAACGGCGCCACTATGTGGAGACTTGGGGTAAAGGCGAGGCGATTCGCCCTTATGGCGAGTGGGAATATCCGTTCCGCGCCGGCGCCACTCCTTATGGCCCTTGGGGTAATCCAAACGGGCCCTGGACGACCCCCTTCGGTTCTTGGGTCAATCCCTATGGCCTGGGCAAGCTTCCCACGCCTCCGTGGTATCCCTGGTATCCCCACGCGGCGTATCCAGATGCCCCTTATCCGACGCCGTATCCCGGTGTTGCCCATCCGCCGCCCCATGATGGCGCCCACGCGGTAGGACCTTACGAAGAACACGCCGAAGGTAGCCCTCCCTCCACATCCGAGCACGGAGATCAAGGAGGCCTGCCCGGCCGACCGTAGCTGAAGCCGCCAAGCCTTGGCCCTTCGACGCAACCTACCCGAAGCCGCCAGGCCTTACGTGATTCCAGGCATCGCCTGCCTGAAGGCTGCTCGCGGGGCTACCAGCCGAATTTCCGGCCCGTCAGACGCTCGTAGGCCTCGACGTACTTCTCCCGAGTCTTGGTAATCACATCCTCGGGCAACGGCGGAGGTGGACTGTTTCTGTCCCAATCGGTGCTCAAGAGCCAATCGCGGACGAACTGCTTGTCAAAGGAGGGCTGGCCCTTGCCCGGTTCATACCGGTCGGCCGGCCAGAAGCGGGAACTGTCCGGCGTGAGAACCTCGTCGATGAGGAGGATCTGGCCGTCGGCGTTGCGGCCGAACTCGAATTTCGTGTCGGCAATGATGATCCCGCGCCCTCGGGCGTACTCGCGACCTCGGCGAAAAATGTCGAGGCTCCGTTCCCGCAATTCCTCCGCCGTTTCCCGCCCCACAATGTCGACCATCCGCTCGAAGGAGATATTCTCATCGTGCCCCTCAGCCTCTTTGGTCGCCGGCGTGAAGATCGGCTCTTCCAGCTCCGCGCTCTCCACCAGGCCCTCCGGCAGACGGATCCCACAGACGGTGCCGCTCTGCTGATATTCTTTCCAGCCTGATCCGACCAGGTAACCCCGCACAACGCACTCGATCGACACGACCTCGGTCTTGTGCACCAGACTTGTGCGACCTGCGAGGGAGTCGAGGTCGGTCCCCTCGGGGAGGTCCATTTCGGCCACATCCGTCGAAATCAGGTGGTGCGGCACGTCGAGTCGGTTGAACCAGAACGTGGCCACCTGCGTCAGTACCCGTCCCTTGTCGGGAATGCCAGACGGCAGAACCCAGTCAAAGGCGCTGATCCGATCGGTGCTCACCAGGAGAATCCGGTCGCCAAGATCGTAAACATCCCGAACCTTTCCGCGGCGGACGGACAAATTGGGAATCGACGTTTTCAGGACAACGGAGGTACTCATCGTGTCGGCTGTTACCTTCTGAGAGGCCGGCGTCAAACCAGGACTGCCTCCAGCATGCTGTGCGCCAAGCCCGTTGGCACACGATACAGGGGCCTATCTCCGTTTTCGGACGACCGGTGAATGAGGCGGTAAGGGCGACTTTCCCGGGCGGGGTGCCCTCAATTCGATTGTGGGCAATATATCAATCGGGATACACTCTGGCCAGCGGCGCTGCGCGAAGCAAAACCTGTCCGGCGAGTCGGGCCGGTAATCCGGGCCTCCAATCCAGTCGTCTCGGCGGGGGAGGGAACCCTCGTTTTCGGCGTTTTCTCCGGTGCTGCAGCGTCCCCATCGGGTGGGCTTTCGCTTGAAGCGAAGCCCGCGCTGGAGTAGACTCTCATTGGCGAATAGGTCGTCCAAACCCCCCCTTCCTTGCGATGGACGTACTTGTCTCCAGTTCATCGTTTTCCTGGTCTTGCGGTTCTTCCGGATATTGAGGACGGTCACACGATGGGTTTGATGCGTTTCGTGTCTCCGTCTGGCGCCCTCCCGAAGGAATTGGTCGAACAAGCCTATCTGGCAGGATACGATCGTATTCCCTGGCGCGTGCGAGTCGAACTTGTCGGCAATGAAGCCCTCATCCAACGCGAGAGCTGCGATTCCGGCAACCTTTACATCCCCTGGAACGTCAACGGCCATGGCCAAGTGACCCTGGCAACGGCCAGCCTCATGGATCGCCCAGAGGCCTATCTTCTCCCGGTTGAACTGGCCCGCGGAAAGCTCTCCCAATTGCGCAATCAAACCGCCGAATGGGAGCTGATTGGCGTCGAAATACCCGATCGGGCACGGCAACTGACAGCCCAGGCCATGGAACGCTTCGGCCACGCCACCTGCCGCCAGTCGGCTGGGCCCGAGGTGGCTCAAGCGGCCGCCGACACCCTCAAGCTGACCTTGGACGCCGGCCACCTCTTGGCGGAAGCCTATTCGTCGCAAGTGTTGGGTGCCCTCCGCGAGGAACACCCGAGGGGTTTGCCTGCGTTTCTGGGGGCCAGCCTGGGGACGACCCTCCTCGATGAGAATACGTCCGGCAAGTTTCTCGAATCGTTCAACGCCGCCTGTGTGCCCTTCGTTTGGCGCGAGATCGAGGCTGCCCAGGGAAGCTTCTATTGGGACATCGCCGATCGGCAAATCGAGTGGTGCCGCCGCCACGGGCTGAAGATCTGCGCCGGGCCGCTGCTGGTCTTCGATCCCTGGCAGTTGCCGGAGTGGATCTCCGATTTTGACGGCGATTTCGATGGCGTGGTCGCCTGTCTGACAGACTACATCCGCGCCGTTGTCGCCCGATATCAGCAAAAGGTTGACGTCTGGGTCTGCGCGGCACGCATGAATACGTCCGAAGGCCTTTCCCTCTCGGAACACGAACGAATCCGATTGACCGCGAGGGCCGTCGAAGTGACGCAGACCATGGCTCCCGATGCGGAACGGGTTGTGTCCTACGATCAGCCCTGGGGAGAGTATATGAGCCGTGGCACGGCCGATTTTTCCCCACTCCACTTCGCCGATGCACTCGTCCGAGCCCGGCTCGGGCTGACCGCCCTGGCCATCGAAATAAACGTCGGCTATCGTCCGGACGGAACCCCCCTTCGCGACCCCCTCGATACGAGCCGGCACCTCGATTACTGGAGTATGCTCGGCGTCCCGCTCTACGTCACCTTGACCGTCCCGAGCAGTGCCGAAAAGGACCCGTTGGCTCGCCGTCAAGCCTCGGTCCAAATCGCCGATTGCCAGCCTTCGTACCAGGCGGATTGGGTGAACCGCTATGTTCCGCTGTTCCTCGCCAAGCCCTATGTTCGGGGAGTGCTCTGGAACCAGCTCCGGGACTCCGAGCCCCACGATTTCGCCCACGGCGGCTTGTTTGATTCACGCCGAAGCCCAAAACCGGCTCTGCAGCGATTGGCCGAAATCAGCAACGCCTATCTGCGTTAGCGATTCTGCGAGACTACCTTGCTTGATTCCCGGAAGGGTAGTCGCCATGAAGATATCTGCGTGGGCTTGCCCCGCGCTCGGGTTGCTTCCGTGTTTTGCCTACGAACTCTGTCAGTCCTGGCCCATCGAGTTCCTGATCGCCTTGCCGCAATTCCCTCTGGCAATCACGCAAGGCCATTCAGGCGTTCCGGCCGAAAATCGTGACGCACATGTCGTCCGTCTGGGTCTGCGAGCCCGAAAACCGGCGAACCGTATCAATCACATGCCGGCCCAGCTCGTCCACATTCTTGAACGGCTTTGCGTTCATCTCGGTGAGCAGGCGAGGGATGCCAAAGAACTCGTCACGGATGTTCTGGGAGTCGGGGATCCCGTCCGTGTAGGCCATGAGCGAATCGCCGATCGCCATGTTGATCGTCAGGGGCTCATAATCCATGCCGTCGGCCACGCCGATCGGTAACCCGCTGAGTTCCTGGCCCACCTCTTCGATCGTTCCATCGGCATGGCGGAGCAGGGGCGCCATGTGCCCCGCGTTGACAATGCAGACCTCGTGCGAGCGGGGCTGCAGGACCATCAGGGCAACGGTCACAAACCGGTCTTCCCAACGGGGATCGCAGAAGATGCCGTTCATGCGGGCGATCGCCGCTTCGGGAGTGGGTTCGCGGACCAGGCACGCCTGAAATTCGGACGCCAATTTGGCAACGATCAGGGAAGCCGCGATGCCTTTGCCCGAAACATCGGCCAGAACAATCGCGATCCGGCCGTCAGGCAGGGCTATGTAGTCGTAGAAGTCGCCGCCGATCGTGCGAGCCGGAAAGTAGTAGTTGAAGAACTCGTAGCCCTCCACCTCCGGGGCCCTGTCGGGCAGAAAACTCCGTTGGATCTTCGAGGCCAGGGCCAGATCCTGCTTGATCGCCGCTTCACGGACGGCCACCTCGTGGAGTTGGGCAATCTCGACCGCCACCGCCGCCTGGATCGCCACCGCCGCCAACAATTCGAGGTCGTCCTGGCTGAAACGGTTCAGGATGTTGCTCGTATCCACCTGCATGGCCCCAAGGACCTCTCCCGAGCTGCTCAAGAGCGGCACGGCCATCATCGAGTGGATCTGGAAATCGACGATGCTCTGCCCCTGAAAATCCTTGGCCGCATCATCCGAGATCAGCGCCTCTTTGTCCTTGGTCACCTTGTTGAGAATCGTCCGGCTGATCCGGATCTGGTCCTCATCGTCTTCGCGGCGGTGCTTGGTGGCGCGGGGGATGAACTTGCTCGAATCTCGGTCCTTGAGCACGATGAAGCCACGATCGGCATGGACGAAAATCGTGAACAAACCGTCGAGAATCTTCCGCAAAACCTCGTCGATTTCGACCGAAGCGCCGATGGCCTGGAGGATATCCAGGATCGCTTTGAGCTTCGTCTCAGCATTGACTGTGAGCTGGAGGCCTGTCCGGCCACTGGAGAAGTCGATCTTCGAGGTGATGGTTGAACGGTTGCTGAAGTCCTTTTCGTCGTCGACCATCAAAGTGGCCAGACCTGCCGCTTTGCCGTCGAAATGGTCGGCGTTCTCGATCGTCACCTCGGGGGTACCGTGGTTGAAGACGAAAACCTGGTCGCAGATGCGGATCTGGTCGCGTTCGTTGAGCTTTCTGCGGCCTTCAAGCTGCTCGCCGTTCAGAAATGTCCCGTTCCGGCTCTTGAGATCCTCAAGAAAGAAGTTGTCGTCCAACTTGATGACACGGGCGTGCTCGCGACTGACCGCCTGCACTTCCAAGACAATGTCGCAGTTCGGATGACGCCCCAGGGTCATGGAATCCCGCTCAAGGCTGTAGATCTTTCCCTGGTTGGAGCCCTGGATTACTCGTAAGACGGCCATTTTTTGAACTCGTCCCCACTCAAAAATGAATACACCGACACCGCATCCCCCACCACAGGGGCAAGGGGACCGTCACGATTTGGAATGAATGTATATTCTGAAGACGCCCGTGCGGAAAGAATGGTTCCGATTCTAGAGGTTTCCGACAGGCATAGTCAACCGTCCGCCCGTCCGCGCCAGTCCCCTTGACGCATTGCCGCACGGAACCTATACACATAGATGGAGTTGCTGATCATGTCCCTTGTGGGACGGATCTACAACCATTGGGGAATGGTGTAATTGGTAGCACGAGTGACTCTGGATCACTTAGTTGGGGTTCAAGTCCCTGTTCCCCAGTAGACAAAAGGCCTTCTGTAGCAACGAGTTACGGAAGGCCTTTCTTTTCGCCCGAAGGTAAAAATCCACCCGGTGCTAGGCCCGTGCTAGGTTGCGACAAAAACAGCCCCAGGAAGCTTTCGCCGCCCAGGGCGCCGCGACGGAAAGGGACGGTTCAGACTCGGCAGCATCTCCGGGCCATCTGCCGTCAGGGCGCAATCTCGCATCAGCGGCTGGTATGGGGTCGTAGGAATTACGACCAGTGGGTTTTCCGTCGCAACGGGACCGGCTAGACTGCCATTCCGGCTTCGAGTGTCGCACGATTCTCGACTGGGCTACGGGCCGGAGGCGATCTGGTCACGCAGGGCACGCAGAGTTAATCAGTTTGCGCCAGCATATCACCGGACTCGAGGCAGCCGGCCCGGATTGTACGCTGGAAGGAGGCTGAATGGAACCAATCCTGCTCACCCACTGGCGCTCGCCCGGCGACATCGTTTGCATGACGGCGTGCGTCCGCGACTTGGCTCTGACCTATCCAGGGCGGTACGAGATCCACGTATCCGGCTCATGCGCCAGTCTGTGGCAGGATAATCCGCACGTGACCAAGTTCTGGGGTGCAACTCCGCCACAGAATATGCCGATGTATCGCCTCTCATATCTCGATTGCCTCCGCCAGAGCCACCAACGTCAACTTCACTTTTTGACCGCGTTCCACCACGACCTGAGCGAGAAGCTTGGAGTGCCCGTGCCGGTTCGATTCCCGAGGGGGGACCTGCATTTGAGCCCCCAGCAACGTCGGCAACGACCTGTGGAGGAACCCTATTGGTACTTAGTTGCAGGTGGAAAGACGCAGATCACAACCAAGTTATGGTCCACTGAGCGTTTCCAAACAGTGGTTGATTGCTTGCGCCAGCAAGATGTGAGAGTTGTACAGGGAGGCGCAACACACCCCGGCCATCTACATCCACCCCTGCACGGGGTTAGGAACATGATCGGCAAGACGAGCCTCCGCGACGTGCTCTGGCTCGTCTATCACGCCGAAGGGGTGATCTGTCCGGTGACCTACTCGATGCACGTTGCCGCGGCTCTCGAGAAGCCATGTGTGGTGATTGCGGGCGGGCGCGAACCTTGGTGGTGGGAGGCTTACGTCAACGCTCCTGAGAGGCACTTCGGCGAGGATTGCGTGCCGATCAAAACGCCGCACAAGTACCTGACGGGCTCAGATGTCTGCCCGCGCGGTATGGGGTGCTGGACTGTTCACACTGCACCTTCGCCGGCAAATTCGAAGGAAACCCTATGTGACCAGATAGTACATGACGACTCCGGCCAAACTATACCACTCTGTTTGGCCAGCATAACGCCAGCAATGGTCGTTGAGGCCGTTTTTGAGTATCGCCGAGCGTTTGATGCAGCTGCAACAGCCAGACAGAATGCTGATCACGTGTCCCACTAACCATGTCTTTTCGAGGTGAACGTAGATGGAACCCACGGAGATTCCCTTCGATAATGGAGATCCCGAGTTCCTGGCAAAGATGCGGCTCGCGGCTGCTGGATTCATCAAAGAAATTATTCTGGCACGGGCCAAGTGCGAAGAAGGCTTCCTTGCCGAGGACATCCGTGAGTCGTGGCATATCACGGAATCGGACGTTGATAGCAGGGTTTCTGCCGAGTCGCGGCTGAACCAAGCAAAAGCTACACAGAAACGCTATTCCCAGGACTTCGTTGGATTTCTCGATTCCGTCCCGCGACGCAAGACTAAGGAGGAGGAGGAGAAACTCGAGGAACTTCGGGAAAACATCTTACGCTTCTCCAGCAAGAAACGGATCGCTAAGGCCATAAAGATCCTCCAAGAGGGAAAGAAAGTCGATTGGGAAGAAGTTGCGTTGTGGGGTCTCCTGCCTAAAATCCGTGCGGGGCTGGACAAGCTGCCTGAGAAGATAGCACCTACGAAATCAGTCAAGCAGACCGAACAGTCGGCTCCGCGACTCGTACTGGAATCAGATACTGCTATCCTTGACGGCACGAGGTACAACGTAAGCGGCAATCAGATGGCGTACCTTGAATGTCTGATGCAAAATCCCGGTGAATTCTGCTCAATGAACAAAGAGCTGTCTGGAACGAAGCCGTCTCGTGTCTTAAACAAGCTGCCGACAGGAATCAAAAAGCTAATTGAAAGCGTACCCGGAAAAGGCACCCGAATCTGTCTTGATCGCCTCCCACCGAAAGCCCCATCTTAGGTTGACTTCTGGCCTTGGCTGTTAGCCTGGTAAGAATGCCGGATAACGCAGGGCCCGCGTGAGGGCTTCTACGAACGCCGCCGCGGGGACTTTGCGGCTGAGGGCCACCAGTTCCCGCAGCAGACAGTGGCGCTGCATTCCCGGTGCCTGGAGCGTGTAGTCAACGTAGGCAGCAGCCTCCGGGCTCCATGGCCCGCGGCCGTTGTTCTTCGAACTGGCGCCGTGCTTGCGGTGTTTGGGCAGGCGCCGTGGTGCAGGCTGGCACTCGGGGCTGAAACAGGCGCCCCCCCAACGGGTAACTCGACCAGCAAGGTCCGTTCGCGGTAGATCTTCAAGCGCAGCGGAGCACTTTGACCGCTTCCCTTTGGTTCCCGGGACCCAGTAATAGTCCCCTTGTCGCGCGGCGCTTGAAAATCGACATATGCGCGGCGCTTCAAAATCGACAGTGGGTTGATTGTGGGGGGGGGGCTGGGCAGTTGGATCAAATAGTTCGTTCGTGCTCGAAGGCCTTGGCGGGAATTAGCCCAGTCTTGCCCACCGGGCGGTGGTCCATCCGCTCCGTGGCCCATAGGAACGCCTGCTGGTTAAGATCCTCCAGACTCTCGAAAGTGCGGCCCGGCAGGAAGTTGACTTCCACGTCCCCGAACCGTCGTTCGAAGAGCGGCTTTCCGGTTCACATCGCCGATCGCGTGACAGACGAACTGGAAACCGTAGCCGCCGACGGACCACCCAGCCCCCCCCCCCCTTCACGCAGCAGACGCGTCAACGTGGAATAGCCCACCTGGATCTTTTCTCCCTCGACCAGTCTCTCGTGGACCCGCTCGGCCCAGCCGTTGCACTCGCGATACAACCACCGGAGAAGATCCGGGTCGATGTGGATCTTGTCCTTCCGCTGCCATCTGGGGATCACGCCCTGTGCTCGACGATTTCCCGCACCGTCGTGCGGCTGATGCTCAACCGCCGACCGATCTCTCACCCAGACATCCCGGTCAACAGGTAGGCCTCGGCGTAGAACGCCCGATTCTTGGAAGTCTCTCTCATCTTCAAGCATGCAGTTGTACGACATCGCACGGCGTATTCCGAAGCGTTATTGAAGTGGAAGAGATTATCCAGATTTTGTCCGTTGATCATCCAAAAGCGTGTGAGATGATGGAGATCGACGTGACTAGAAGATTCGTTTTATGGAGGCAAATAGTATGAAAACTTTTGGATCCGACGACCCGCTCCTCGACCGTCAGGAGGCAGCCCGGTACTTAGGGATTAAACCGCAGACCCTGGCGGTCTGGGCGTCGAGCGGCCGCTACTCTTTGCCGTACGTTCGGGTCGGGCGCCGTGCCCTTTATCGGCGCAGCAATTTGGACGATTGGCTTGCCGCTCGCACGATCACCCAAATTGGCGAATTACGGGAAAAGTGAAAAACGGCTTTGGTAAATCGAACGGGCGATCCTGTCCGGTCGCCCGTTCACTTCTTCACCCCCTATTGATGGGAGAGTCACATGAATATGATCTTAGCAGCTTTCGACGATCATGGCCACGACGACGACCGTGAAATCCAGGATAACTTGTTTGTGAGCCAGTCAACGTCGGCCGAAGCGTCGGCCGACGGCCGCGTTCCCAGCGGCGGGCCGGCCCCTGACCCGTTCGACCCGGCGAGCCTGCGTCTGGGCCAGGATTTCACTTCGGCAATCGGTGTGAAGAAAGTCCTAACCACCGTGCCGTGCCGCAAGCCCAATCGCCAGGAATTCGTTCGGGTCCGCCCGGGCCAGGAGTGGCGGCTGGAAACCGGGATGTTTGAGGATAAGGTGAATCGGGACTTCTACTTGGTCCAGCGCCATCTTTGGGCGGAACTCCTGGGCGAAGTTTCTCCCGTCGCCCTGTTCCTGGCGATAAACCGCCAGGGCGACGTCTTCCTGTGGCCCACAAAGTTCCCCGGGGCGGACGGCCGTTCCAACTCCTGGAATGAATCGGCCCTGGCCGCTGCCCGGCTCGCGGAAACACGCTGGGTCCGTGTCGCGGCGAACATGCCTGGTGGTGTGTACGACGTGTTTGAGGCTGCTGGTAACCTGTCGGAACCCGAGTGGCCCGAGTTGTCGTTTGCCGAGATATTGAAGTTAGCCTTCCGTGATCGGTTCATCACGTCCGTCGACCACCCGGTGATCCGGGCCCTGCGCGGGCAAATCTGATGGATACCATGGGCCACTATCAGGAAATCTGGTTGGTGGATTTTGAGTTCCGTTCGCTCAACGGCGAGCGGCCGGAGCCCATTTGCATGGTGGCCCGGGAGTATCGCTCAGGACGCACCCTTCGGGTATGGGCGGATGAGTTGGCCAACAGGGCCGCCCCGCCCTTCCCGACGGGGGACGACGTCCTGTTCGTGGCCTATTACGCTTCGGCGGAGTGCGGCTGCTTTCTCTCACTAGGTTGGCCGATGCCACGGCGAATCCTCGACCTGTTTTGTGAGTTCCGCCATCTGACCAACGGTCAGGACACCGTATCCGGCAACGGCCTGCTCGGTGCCATGGCTCACTTTGGCCTGGGCGGAATCGCTGTGGCCGAAAAGGTTGAGATGCGAGAGCTGGCTTTGCGGGGCGGACCCTACACGGAGGCCGAGCAATCCGCACTCCTCGACTACTGCGAAACGGACGTTGTTGCCCTTACCAAGTTGTTACCGGCCATGCTGCCGAAGATCGACTTGGCCCGGGCCCTGTTGAGGGGTCGCTACATGGCTGCCGTGGCGAGGATGGAGTGGAACGGCACGCCAATTGACGTTACCACGCTCGAATCCCTGCGGTCTCGTTGGGATGCCATCAAGGGCGAACTGGTCGAACGCGTCGATACCGCGGGCATCTTCGTGGCACCGGCTCTCGGGGCACAGCCGGCTGCTTCAAAGAAACTGACACGGCCGATTCCGCGGTTGTCGTTTTCGTCCCAGAGATTCGCCGAATGGTTGGCCCGGGAAGGTATTCCCTGGCCGCGTCTGGACTCAGGAAAGTTGGTCCTCGACGACGACACATTTCGCGAGATGGCGAGAGCTTGGCCTGCTATCGCCCCGTTGCGAGAGCTGCGTCACACTCTGGGCGAGATGCGTCTGTTCTCGGATCTGGCTGTGGGGAGCGATGGCCGTATCCGCTGCCTGCTCTCCCCTTTTCGGTCAATCACTGGCCGAAATCAGCCGAGCAACGCCCAATTCATGTTTGGACCGTCGGCATGGTTGCGAAGTTTGATCCAGCCGGAACCAGGGATGGCTATCGCATATGTTGATTGGTCCCAGCAGGAATTCGGCATCGCGGCGGCCCTTTCAGCGGATCAGGCGATGATGGACGCCTACAGTTCTGGGGACCCCTACCTGGCCTTCGCCAAACAGGCCAGGGCGGTGCCACCGGATGCTACGAAGGTCAGCCACCCGGCCGAGCGAGAACGTTTCAAGGCGTGTGTTCTGGCGGTGCAATACGGAATGGGAGCCAAGTCCCTGGCGCAACGAATTGACCAACCCGAGCCCTACGCACGAGAACTACTGCGATTGCACCGCCAGACCTATCCGGGCTACTGGAAGTGGTCGGAGGCGGCTGTCAATCACGCCATGCTGGGGGGCTGGCTTCGAACCGTCTTCGGCTGGCAGATCCATGTGGGTGCCAGGGTGAACCCGAGGAGTCTGGCCAATTTTCCGATGCAGGCCAACGGTGCCGAGATGTTGCGGCTCGCGTGCTGTCTCCTTGTCGAGCAGGGGATACGCGTCTGCTGCCCGATTCACGACGCTGTGCTCGTCGAAGGGCCCGTGGATGAAATCGACGCGATCGTCAACGCGGCCGAACGGGCAATGGTCGAAGCGAGTCGGATCGTTCTCGATGGTTTTGGGTTACGAAGTGACACGAAAATTGTGCGATATCCCGAACGGTATTGTGATCCAAGGGGGGAGAAGATGTGGGAAACGGTGATGTCAATCTTGGACGGTATGAAACTGCCAATTCCAACAGATGCCTGCGAGCCTTCTTCGCCAAACCCCCGCACTCATGCGGGGGTTACCCCAGCACGGGTGCTGGGGTACATCCGCACCGGTGCGGCCCCGTACAATCTTATATCTTATAGATGATCTTATAGTATAGATACTATGGACGGCCTTGATCTCGAAACGTTTCGGCTGACAAAGAGCAACACCCTGCCACAAGAGGGTAACCGACTGCGGCAGCGAGACCGAACTTGGTTTGTCAAGGGTCCCATCCCTGGGGATTGGCTTGAGCAGGCGGCAGCACAACCTGGCAAAGCCCTGCATGTGGCACTTGCCCTATGGTATCTGGCCGGATTGCAGAAGTCTGATCAAGTCACGCTGACCAGAAAACCGCTGCGACTGTTTAGCGTCCTGCCCGACTCGGGGCGTAGGGGTCTAGCCGCCTTAGAAAAAGCCGGCTTGGTGCAAGTAAATCGCCGGAACGGAAGATGCCCGAGGGTCACGATTCTCGGAAAACTCCCGCCCGGGAAGGACCGAGCGGGGTAGCCCTCCAGACGCGGCATCGCTTGTGGGTCAATCACAGGTACGGGCAGCCTGATCCTGCCAACCCGTCGTGGCCGTCGGACGGCTTGGTAATTTGCTTCAATGAGGATTGCCTGAAGGACCTGGACAACCGCAAGCAGCTTTTCGAGTGGATTTTCGAGCTGCCCAATATGCGGGAGCATGTCGCTCCGGTGTTGGATATGTCCGGCGTGACGGCGGCGGGCCCCCGGTTACAACCCTGCCAGTGGCCTGGCCAGATGGAGCCACTGCCTGATTTCTGCCTGGCATACCTGGCACAGAGGGGTTTCCGGGGGGACACGGTGTCCCTCTTCGGGTTGCGGTACTGTGTCGGCTCCCAGGAGTTCCCAAGTGCCGCGGGGCGCATCATTGTCCCGATCTACCACAATCGGCAGATGGTGGGTTGGCAGGGCCGGACACCCGGCGAGCCGACCAGCCGGCATATGCCGAAGTATTACACGATGCCGCACTTCCCGAAGCGGGCAGTGCTGTACAACCTGGACAACGCCCGGGGACGGTCTTTCTGTGTGGTCTTCGAGGGCGTCACAGACGTTTGGCGGCTGCCAGGGTACGGAGTGGCCCTTCTGGGTAAGACGATATCTGTTGAGCAGCAGAACCTGCTACGGGCGGCGTTCTCGGAGAATCAGCCCATTATTCTGTGTCTGGACCCGGAAACCTGGGACAATTCGGCCTTGAAGATTCATGAGATGATCCGAGGCTGGCCGAATCCGATCGTGCGGGTGCGGCTGCCTGACGGCTTTGACCCCGGGAACATGGACCCAGAGGCGCTGCTGACCACGATCACGACGCAGGCGGCAGCGGTCGGGATAAGGATTTGGAGTCGCAATTTGCTGCCGTAAGGCCGCCGGGCAACAAAATTCTCTCCCCCAGCACGGCCGTGGCCTGTTGCCACGGCCGTGCCCTCTACCTTGCCGGCAATGGGCTCTCGTTCTTGCACGGCACGCGAAACCGGGTACAACTCCGAGACTTGCGCCATGCCACCCAGCCAGTTCGCACGTGCTGCGTGCCCGGCCTCTTGAATACCTGCCGGCACAACTCTTCCGCGCAGCCCAGACCAGATCGTGCACCAGAAGGCGGGACGTAACTCACGGCCCCTGGATCGTGCCGATCACGATCAGGATCAGACAGCAGGCAAGATACGTCCAGAAGATTATGTTCGCCGTTCGCTGACTTAGCTGCATGTTGTTCCTCCCGCCGAAAAAAACTCGTCAGCTAGAATTTGTGATCGCCGGCCAGCTGACACTCGTCATCTTACCGGTGCGGGCAGTCCTAACGCCAGGTCAGAAAGCCGCGACCGCGCAGACTCTCAGAAACAACGCTCCACCGATGCCGCTCTTGTTTCTCCTGTAGTCTTATGAGTACAAGTGATATACATTGATCATGATTGATATTAAGTGATAAGTATTAATAGGTACGAAAAGTGCCATTAGAAACTCACAAGCTTCGTCGCGGCATGCTGTGGGCGTATGCGAACTCGGGGGCGCTGTTTTTCGTGGCAGCCTCTCTGGCGCTTCCTCGCAACCCGAGAACCAGTGAAGTTTCTTGTGCCCGAGAAATCTGTGGTCACGTTCAAGCTGGGGCAGAATGTGCGGTGACGGGTCAAGGCGCCTGGAAACGCTGAGAGCGATAAGGTTGGAGCGGCTGGCTGGTAATATGGAAAGCGGAATCTTTGATTGCGGCCGGGGCGGTGAGCATGTCGAAATCCCCGGTTAATAAGCGGCGCCTCGACAGCCTGCGCCGGAATCGTGGGCTATCCTTGCTTAAGGCCTAACGCCCGTTTGTATGGCGGGCAGGAATCGGCCACATCGGGTTCATTCTCTCCCCCCCCGTGGCCGATCCTTTTTGCACACCTTATGGGTGGCGCCCTCGCAGAATCGCCGTAGATGCCGCGAGAATCGCTTCGGACGGTTGGACGGCTTCCGACTCGCGCACGGCATCGATCACGCGTCAGGCGGCACGGTAGATCGCTGGATTCCGATTTCCTGGATGGGCCCGACACGGGCGTGACGTTGCCGCCGTGATCGAGTTACACGGGATGCTGTGGCTGCAATTCATCCCTCGCCACTTTACAGCGGGTGCCCCCTGTTCAGCCCAGCTGCATCGCCGCGAGATCAGCACGCGTCACGCCCACGAACAATGCCGCAGATTGCACCGACCAACACCGCCAGCATCGTCTCCAAGCTGATCCCGCCGGCAGCGATCCCTATTCGATCGACAGGTTGGCCCGTCATCGGCCAGCGTGTTCAGCGGTCGAAAGCCGGTACTGCTCGCTCATCCATGAACAGAACCACGTCGCGGGCAAGC
>CAYSCH010000002.1:41407-50917 GCA_964429355.1 uncultured Planctomycetaceae bacterium
ACTTATCTCGGTGATCAGCACGGCGGAAGCGACTTGATCGACCCGGCAGCGGCCGCCCGCTCGTGCCCCCAAAACGGCTGTGTGATGTAGACGACCGCCTGCTGGCGAGTATGAGAGCGGATACCCATCGCGCTTGGGACGTGCCAAGAGACGACCGTATCCCGGGGCGCGATTCCAGGCAGTGGTACCATTTCTGTCGGGGGAGACGAACGCCGGATTCCTGATCAAGGCGGCCGAGCCCGATCAGGGGTAGATTCTGTGCCCCGAGAATGGAACGCATTCCGAGGCGCGGTGTTCGGCCTGGGATTGCTCGGATCCATTCACGGCGGTAGGGTCTGTGGAGTTCCGATCTTTCGAGGGTCGGGAATGGCGGGGAGAGACGTCGTTGGTTCATTTCTATCGGGAAGCAGCAGCGGGTCTTTCGCGATGGAGAAGTAGACACAAGTCATTATCTACCAGAACTTTAGCGGCGGCTCATGCCTTCTGTGGCACGAAATATCTCAGAACAGGTTGTGAATTGGCGAGGTGTGTTGGGCCTTTTATTGATAGGGGGAGAGTTGTGGGGAAACAACCATCGGAGAGCGAGAGCTACATCTGTGACTTGCAGCGAGGCGATCTCGACGCCCTGGGCTGGCTTTTGGACTACTACGGTCCGCGTCTGCGGCAGATGGTGCGGTTGTGGTTAACCTCGGAAGTCCGTACGCGTGTGGATCCTTCGGATGTGGTTCAAGAGGTGTACGTGGATGCCCAGCAGCAGGTCGAGTCGTATCTGGAGGACCCGAGAGTGGTGTTTTTCGTCTGGCTGCGAGGTTTGGCGCAGGAGCGGGTGGCGAAGATCCACCGCAATCACGTGGCGGCCCAGTGCCGGACGACGCGGCGTGAAGAGCCGCTTCCCAGCCAGTCGTCCCTGGCCCTGGCTCATCGCCTTTTTGCGGGGGGAACAAGCCCGAGTGCTGCCCTGAGCAAGAAGCAGCTTCGGGGCAAGATCCAGAAGGCTGTGGAGAAGCTCGGCCCCAAGGACCGCGAGGTGATTCTGATGCGGCATTTCGAAGAGATGTCCAACCAGGAGGTGGCCCAGGCCCTCGGTCTGTCGGAGTCGGGGGCGACGATGCGCTATGGCCGGGCCCTTTATCGCCTCAAGGAGCTGCTTTTGGCCGATCCGGACTTCGGAGGGCTGGTGCGATGAGCGATTCGGCCAAAGACCCGCGCCCCCCAGCGTCACAGCTCAGCCAGTCGGAAGACGCTCGCTACCTGCTTTACGGTCAGATTGCGGAGCAGATCCAGTCCGCTCACCGCTCGGGCCTGCCGATTGACTTGGACGCCCTGGTCGCCGAACACCCGGACATGGCCCGGGAGATCCGCGAGTTTGCGGCCGCCATGTCGCTGCTGGCGGAAGTCGGCCCCGAAGAGGAAGGAGACTGCCGTGGCGGCGAGCCGGAGACGACGTCATGTCTCCGGGGCCGGCTGGGCGATTTCCGCATTGTCTGCGAGATCGGCCGAGGAGGGATGGGGGTGGTCTACGAGGCGGAACAGATATCGCTCGGTCGCCGGCTGGCTTTGAAGGTGTTGCCGTTTGCCGCAACTCTGGACCCGCGGCAATTGCAGCGGTTCCGAAATGAGGCCCAGGCCGCAGCGGCCCTGAAGCACCCGCACATTGTGGGCATTCACTCGGTCGGCTGCGAACGCGGCGTTCACTACTTTGCCATGGAGTTCATCGAGGGACGGACGCTTGCTCAATTGATCGAGGAAGTGCGTCACCTGGCCGGTCTTGGGGAAACCGCCGGCAAAGCGGTGGAAGTAAGCCAGGTGACGCAGAGCATGGTGGCAGGCCAATTCAGCCAGGACGTTCGGAAACCGGGTGACAATGACTTGACGGTGGCGATGGACTCGATCGAGCCCACCACCGCGCAGGCCGACGAGACCCATCGTCGAGCGACAGCCTCTGACTCAACCAAGGGACCCCACCGGACAAACGACTTCTTCCGCCTGGTGGCTCAATTGGGCATTCAGGCAGCCGAGGCGTTGGACCACGCGCATCAAGTGGGAGTGGTGCATCGCGACATCAAGCCGTCGAACCTGATGGTCGATGCCAACCGCCATCTCTGGATCACCGATTTCGGCCTGGCCATTACCCAGACCGATCCGGGACTGACGATGACCGGCGATATTGTGGGAACGCTCCGCTACATGAGCCCCGAGCAGGCTCTCGGCGATCGCCGGCGGATGGACCACCGCACCGACGTCTACTCGCTGGGCATCACGCTTTACGAGTTCCTGGCATTGCAGCCGGCCTTCGGTGGTGACGGGCGGGAGACGCTGGTTCGGCGGCTGGTCGAAGAAGATCCGCCGGCGCCGCGAAGCATCAATCCGGCGATCCCGCGAGACCTGGAAACGATCGTACTGAAGGCCACTTCGAAGGACCCGCAGCAGCGTTATGCCGTGGCCCAGGACCTGGCCGACGACCTGAAGCGGTTTCTTGCCGACAAACCGATTTGTGCCCGGCGAGCGACTTTGGGAATGCGGGCTGTGAAGTGGGCGAAACGGCACCGGCCAACCGTCTGGTCGGCGATTGTTCTGACGGTGATTGCCGCTGTCACGGCCGCAGGCCTGGCCTGGAATCAACACCGGCAATCGGTTCAACTGGCAGCCGACGTGGGAGAGCATCTGGCGGCGGCCGACGCATTTCTTCAGTCGGCCGACTATCCGGCCGTCGACCGCGAGTTGGCCGGGGCGCGGGGGCGCCTGGAGACGGCTGGCTACGGCAACGGGCCTCTTGCCGACGAGGTAACTCGGCTTGCCGATGAGCTTCACGCCCGGCAGCAAGCGATCGAGCGGTTCGATCAGTTCCAGAAACTGCGGCATCGTATCCATTCCGAGATGTATGCCGTGGACCGCACGATCCTGGATCAGGCCCAGGGGCATTGCCGATCGGCCCTGGACCTCTACCAGGTAATGGCGAGCGACTCCTGGAAGCAGCCACGGGACTTTCAGGACCTCAGTCCCGAGCGGCAAGCGAGTCTGGAAGAAGGTCTCGTCGAATTGCTCTTCGTTTCGGCCCGTTTGGAGATCGACGAGAGCGACGGGCAGACGAGCGCAGAGCTTCAGGCAGCACATCGACGGGCAGTGGATGCCTTCTCCAAGATCCAGTCGATCCACAAGCCCATCCCGGCCGTGTATCTGTGGATTGCCGAGTCCTGGGAAGCGTTGGGCGAGAAGACGGCGGCGGCGCAGGCCCGAGCCCAGGCAGAGGCCCTCCGACCGGCGACCGCAATGGACCACTTCCTCCTGGGTGAGCACCATGGCCAGCACGGGCGGTTGGACCAGGCCGTGGCCAGCTATTGGCAGGCGCTGGCCCGGCAGCCCGATCATTTCCTCTCGCTCTTAGCGGCGGGAGTCGCTCTGGGCGAACTCAAAAAGCATGAGTCCGCCGAAGCCATGCTCACCGGCGCCATCGCCATGAACCCGCAGACGGTCCTCGGCTATGTGAAGCGGGGAGCAAGTCGGTTGGAGCAGGGAAGAATTCTCTTGGCTCAGGCCGACTTCCAGAAGGCTAGGACGATCGACCCGGACTTGGCTGGCGCACTTGTCCGCCGGGCCTCGGAATTTCGTACGAAGGGCGACTTCGAAAAGGCCCTTGCTGAATGCAGCGAAGCGATCCGCATTGACCCGAAGTCAGCTTGGGCCTATGTAGCGAGGGGTGGTATCTACTTTGACCAGGGTGCCCTGTATAAGTCAATTGACGACCTGAATTGCGCCATTCGCCTCGATCCCGGATCCGTCATGGCTTACTGGACGCGGGCCTGCGTCTACCGTAACATGGGCCGATCTGCCGAATCCTTGGCCGATGCGGAGGAATGTATTCGTCTCGACCGAAAAAATGCGTTAGGATATTTCGGGCGTGGCTTGGTGTGTATGGACAGGGGCGAGTTGGACAAGGCCCTAGCCGACTTGAATGAAGGACTACGACTCTGTCCCAATGATTCCGGGGCCTTCTGCTTCCGTGGCGACATCTATTGCCACCGTGGAGATTTGGAGAAGGCCCTTTCAGATTTCGAGAAGGCTGTTCAACTCAATCCAAAAAACCCCTGGGGATACATGTCTTGCGCGGCGATTCGCCAAGTGAAAGGGGATTCTGCCAAGGCTCTGGCCGACTACAACGAGGCGGTTCGCGTCGGCGGTCCACAATACGGGGTGCCTTACCTGTACCGGGCCCGCTTTCACAGAGACCGAGGGAACTTCGACGAAGCCATGGCCGACTACAAGGATACATTCCGAGCCAGTCCGACGTGGCTTGGGGTTGTGGCCATCGACGAATCTGCAAGTATGTACCTGGACAAGGGTGACGTCGCAAGCGCGGCGGCCGTGTATGACCAGGTGAAGGACTTCGGAACGAACCCTGATCTCCACAGGAATCGGGCTGAAGTACGTTTCCGCGCGCAACGCTACGCGGATGCGCTGGCCGACTTGGCCATAGTCGTCGAACTCATGCCGCACGACACCCTCCTTTGGATTCCGCCGGAGCAGGTGGCGAAATGCCCGGATGAGCGTCTGCGCAAAGGGCTGCTCGAATTGGCCGATAAGACCATCGAAAAGACCAAGGGGGCGGCAGAGGCTTACGCGACCCGGGCGCGCCTTCACGCCGCGTTCGGACAACCGGAAAAAGCCCTGGCCGATTTTGCCAAGGCCATCGAATTAGAACCGAACAACCCTAAAGTGTGGAACCATCAGGTAATATTCCATGCAGAACAGGGGCAGTGGGAAAAGGTCTTGGCCGATTTCGACAAAGCCGTAGCGTTAAGACCAGAGCAAGCGAACCTGTGGTATCGCCGCGCCCTGGCCCGATTGGGCCAGGGACAGGCGGACCAGTACCGCAAGGACTGCGCCGAGATGCTCCAACGCTTCGGACAGACGACCAAGCCCAACGACGCCTATTGGGTGGCCTGGACCTGCGCACTTGCCCCAGACGCCATCAAGGACTGGCCGAAGGCGGTCGCCCTGGCCGAGAAGTCGGCCAAAAGCGATCCCCAGTCGGCGAGTTTCCTGAATACCCTTGGCGCGGTGCTATACCGCGCCGGGCGATTCGACGAGTCACTCCAACGGCTCACGGACGCCGACCGGTTCGCTAAGCAACCGAGTAGGAGCGATATGTCGTTGCCGGCCTACACCTGGTTCTTCCTGGCCATGGCCCATCATCGTCTCGGGCATTCTGAGGAGGCGAAGCAGTGGCTCGACAAGGCCGAGGCCTGGACCGAGAAGGCTATCGCCGAGGCCGACCAAGGCATTGAGTTCATGCACTGGAATCGCCGCCTGACGCTCAAGCTTCTCCGCGATGAGGCCGAAGCATTGCTCAAATCGGCCCCAGCACCCCAACCGCCCGATCCTGCTGCCAAAGAAAAGGAAAAACCCGAAGAAAAGCCGAACGCGGAAAGCTGAAAGCGGCCCTCACCCGCGGGTGCGGAGCCAGTTCTGCGCTCCGAGTTCCGCTTTCCACTTCCCGCTTTAGAGAAAAGCGGCCAGGGAGGCCCAAGGCGCCAACCCGGTTCCTCCCCGGCCCGGTGTTCCCCAAACGCGGCTTGTACTGCGCGCTGAGGGCTCACGCTATTTCCATTTTACTCCCCCCGACCGTTCCCCAGGAGTCCCGACCATGCCCGCCAGACTGTTCACCACGAGTCGTCCCGCTGACCGCGCCATGGGCCGTTCTTTTGCGAAGATTCGCCGCTCCTTGCCAAGTCGGCGTTTGAGCTTCGAGCCCCTCGAACTGCGGGCCCTGCTTGCGGGCCCCACGGCCGTTGCTTCCGTCGGCACGACGTTTTCGCCTCCTGAAATGCTGGAATTCGGCGGGGCAACAACTATCTTGACGATCGCGGCAGACCTCAACGGCGACCAGAACCTGGATCTGGTCGCGGTCAAAAGGCGATGGTATCATGCTCGACTCCTGTTGTACACAATTATGGATGGTCAGGTTCCACCCATCGGGGAGCGTAAGTGACATGCGTGACGACGAGAGACTTGTCGAACTGTTGGTCCGACGAGACGATTTGTTGGATCAGGGCCACAATGCCGCGCCTGAAGAAGTCTGTGCGGAGTTTCCCGAATTGATTGATGAATACAAGGCTCGTCTGGAATTCCTGAAGAAGATGGATTGGCTCTTCGAGACAGATGATGGGGAAGACGACGACTCCTTCACGTCGCCGAGGTTGGCACCTGTCGCCGTGAATGGCTCCCACCTACCGTCCTCTTCGCTTACCATTAAACAGCTCCTTCATGCCATCACTGAAAGTGGACTGATGACCGTAGAGGAAATCGAAGCGTTCCAACAGAGCGTTTCGGCCGATGCTGCCTCCGACACTCAGTCGCTTACCCGCGAACTGGTCCAGCGGCAGAAACTCACGCTCTACCAAGCATCTGTGCTGCTTGCAGAAAGGAGCGATCCTTTGCTCCTCGACAGGTATGTAATACTCGACACGCTTGATAGCGGTGGCATGGGGCTGGTGTTCAAGGCTCTGCACCGGTCGCTGGATCGAGTGGTTGCCTTGAAAACCCTGCCGCCGTCCGCTCTCAATTCGGAAGAAAAGGTCAAACGCTTCCAGCGGGAAGTCAAGACAGCAGCGAGGCTGTCTCACCCGAACATCGTGACGACCTACGATGCCCACGAATCCAATGGGATTCATTTCTTGGTAATGGAATATATAAAGGGCAAGGATCTTGGCAAGGTTGTCAAAACAAATGGTCCCTTGCCAGTTGCCACAGCAGTGGACTATATCCTTCAAGCCGCACGCGGTTTGGAACATGCTCATGCTCAGGGCATCGTCCACCGAGACATCAAGCCCGGCAATCTGCTGCTGGATGCCGCTGGTACAGTCAGGGTGCTGGATATGGGACTCGCCCGGCTAGAAACACCTGGCGATGCGTCGATGGAAACGGAAGCGGAACTAACAGCAGTCGATGGCGTGATGGGAACGGTCGCTTACATGTCACCGGAGCAGGCAGCAAGCACCCACGATGCCGACGCTCGCAGCGACATTTACAGCCTTGGCTGTACTCTCTATCACCTTCTGAACGGCAAGCCGCCTTACTGGGAGTATACGCAAATCAAGACGATTCTCGCCCATCGTGAGAAGCCGATTCCGCCATTGAGTGAAGGTCGAAGTGATGCGACGGAAGATTTGATCGTTGTTTATCGTCGCATGATGGCGAAGAAGCCGGAAGATCGCTACCAGTCGATCACGGAAGTGATTGAGGCGTTGATCGCTTGCCAGGTGGCGGAAGATGAGCCGGTTTCTGTTCGGGTGGGTCTTACCGGGAAGAACGTGTCTGGTGACGAGCCTAGGGTCGTTAACAAGCCCTCGGGCGAAGGATCATGGCGGCGCTGGATCGCCGGAGCTCTTGGGATCGCTTTTCTGACAGCGGCTGTTATGTCCGGTATCGTCGTCAGGATACTCAAGCCCGAAGGAATCCTCGTAGTCGAGATCAACGAGCCTGACGCAGTGATCCAGGTATTGGACGAAGAAGGCACGGTGGAGATTGAACGTAAGGGCGAGGCGGGGAAACTCTCCATTTCCGTTGATCCGGGCAAGCATCAATTGCGGGTGAACAAGAACGGTTTCTCGTTGTTTACCACGGTATTTGAAATTGAGTCGGGCCGTGAGAAGGTGATCCGGGCGTGGTTGGAGCCGCTGACAACCAAGGCGGATTCGGTGTTCCCACCCCTCGCCATCGCCCCTTTCCTTGCAGAGGAGGCCAAGCAGCATCAACAGCGGTGGGCCGACCATTTGGGCGTGCCGGTCGAGTTTGAGAACTCGATAGGAATGAAAGTGCTTATGATCCCACCCGGAGAATTCATGATGGGGTCGCCGGACTCTGTTGCGGATGACGACGGCCGCGAGAAGCCGCAACACAAAGTCCGGATCACGAAACCGTTTTGCTTAGCCACACATGAGGTAACTGTCGGTCACTTCAAGGCGTTTGTGGAAGCCACTGCTTACAAGACCGATGCGGAAATGGCTGATGAAAATAACGACTGGAGGAATCCGGGCTTTGAGCAAAGCGATGCCCATCCCGTGGTGTGGGTGTCATGGAATGACGCTGTGTCCTATTGCGAATGGCTCAGTAACAAGGAAGGACAAACCTATCGCCTGCCAACGGAAGCCGAGTGGGAGTTCTCGTGCCGATCCGGGAGCATGACGACGTGGTGGTTCGGCGAGAATGAGGGGGAACTGAGAGAATACGCCTGGTGTGGAAGCGACGGAGGCGATTTTACGAAACCAGTGGGGCAGAAGATGCCGAATGGATTTGGTCTGTTTGACATCTACGGGAATGTTCGTGAATGGTGTTCCGACCGGTACGAGCGAGACTACTACAAGGAATCCCCGGTGAATGATCCAGAAGGCCCGTCCAGCGGAGACAGACGTGTATTTCGGGGCGGATCGTTCGGACTTATACCATGGTACGTCCGCTCTGCCGCTCGTGATGGAACTCTCCCGTGGCATCGTGGCGACCTTGTTGGCCTCCGTCCCGTCCAGACCATCCCGCTCGGTCACCTCACCCTCAGCATCACCGAACCGAACGCCACGGTCTCCTTCGACAACGGGCAATCCAGCTTCAGGATGTCCGACGCCCCCCAGCCACTCGAAACCGTGCTCCTTGAAGGCAAGCACGTCGTCGAAGTGACGAAAGCTGGTTTTAAGGCGTTCACGACGAAAGTCTACGTCGTAGCGGACGGGCGGGAGACGATTGAAGTTCGGTTGGATCCTGTGGCGGCTAAAGCTGGTACCGCTGATGCTGAGCGTTGAGTAGGAGAATTGGCGATCTCGGTTGGAGGTGTCGCTGTTGATACACCCACGTAACAATAGAACCTTGTCACTTCTTACCAGCGTAGATGGCGGATTAGCGGAGATTCAGGATGCTCTCAACCAAGTGAACCCGGCTAACGCATGAAAGGTCTTATCATGTCCTCGCCTGAAGCCGCCAATTCGTTCCCGGGACAAATCCACGGTGCGGACCGTTTCCGAGACAAGGTCGGGGATCTCTACGCCAAAGTGGACGCCTCCCTCTGTGTCAACATGAGTGAGACAACAGCCTCCCGATTTATTAGAGTAGAGGGCGAAGGAGGCGAAAGCTGAATGAACGAGCGACGATTTCCTGGAACTGAACGAGAAATGCCGAGTCCGGAAGTGGCGGAAAAGCCTGTCCGGCGACGATTTACGGCGGAGTACAAGCTGGGGATCCTGGCCGAGGCGGATGCCTGCACCGAGCGGGGGTCGTTAGGCGAGTTGCTCCGCCGCGAGGGGCTTTACTCGTCCCATTTGGGAACATGGCAGAAACAGCGTGAGGAGGGAGTCCTGGCGGGCTTGTCGCCTAAGCGGCGAGGCCGGAAGCCAAAGGCGAAGAACCCCCTGGCCGACGAAGTTGCACGCCTGGAACGAGAGAATGAGCGTCTGAGGGCGAAACTCCGCCAGGCGGAGTTGGTCATCGACGTTCAAAAAAAAGTCTCCGAGATGCTGAACATAC
>CAYSCH010000002.1:50927-61736 GCA_964429355.1 uncultured Planctomycetaceae bacterium
CTGCCGGGCGATGGGTGTCAGCCGAGCGACCCTGTACCGACGGCGTAACCCGGCACAGCCGGCGAGCGAGACGCGAGCCAAGAATCGCCAGCCTCGCGCGCTGGATGCCGAGCAGCGTCAAGCCGTGCTCGATGTCCTGCACTCGGAGCGGTTTGTCGATCGGGCGCCGGCAGCGGTCTTCGCGGCCTTACTCGACGAAGGAGTGTACCATTGCTCGACTCGGACGATGTATCGGATCCTGCAGGATGCGGACGAAGTTCGTGAACGGCGTAATCAGTTGCGGCACCCGAGCTACAAGAAGCCGGAGCTGCTGGCCACAGGGCCCAATCAAGTCTGGTCGTGGGACATCACCAAGCTGCTGGGGCCGGCCAAATGGACCTACTACTACCTGTACGTAATCCTCGATATTTTCAGCCGCTACGCGGTCGGGTGGATGCTGGCTTCTCGGGAAAGCGCCGATCTGGCCAAGCGGTTGATTCGTGAAAGCATCGAGAAGCAGGCGTTAGATGCAGATACCCTGGTAATTCACAGCGACCGCGGACCGTCGATGACGTCGCATACGGTGGCCCAACTGATGGCCACGCTGGGAGTGACGAAATCGCACAGCCGTCCTCACGTGTCCAACGACAACCCGTTCTCTGAGAGCCAGTTCAAGACGCTGAAGTACCGGCCGGAATTTCCCGATCGCTTTGGCTGCCAGGAAGACGCACACGGCTTCTGCCAAGGCTTCTTCCACTGGTACAACGAGGAGCATTACCACTCCGGAATCGGCATGCTGACGCCCGCTTCGGTCCACTACGGCCAGGCCGCGAAGATCCTGGAAGTTCGCCAACAGGTCCTTGCGGCAGCTTATGCGAAACACCCAGAGCGATTTGTGAACAAACCACCCGCACCGCTGGCGTTGCCACAAGCGGTCTGGATCAATCCACCAACCGCGACACAAGACCAACAAAAAGGGCTTCCGGTGATGTTGGATCCCCAGAAGCCCGATGCACCTTCGGCGCACCCTCGATCCGGTTATCCCTCGCCAGGTTGCGTCCCCGCAGAGCCTGACTCCGTTTCACCGGACAACGCTACCATAACCGATTCAGCCCCCACGACACAACCACCCTCGGACACCCGAGCCATTCCTCAAAAAATCCCGGGGGCGTGGGGGCTGGCCCCCACACCCAAACAAAACTGCTCGCGAAGCGAGACCAACTACACTATTTCCAACTCGCTGTTGTCTCAAAAGGGTTGACACGTTCCGCCTTCCTGGGTAAGATCCGGACGCTCAGGCAGGCCATGAGAACAGTACTCATCCTCATCGTTGGGGGTGTACTAGCCTCTGGTGGTTGTGGCAAGTCCAAGGAGGCGAACTTGCCTGCCCGAAATGAACCGGCTGAGCTGCAGGCAGTTCAGGCCGGAGGGGTTGCGGAGCAGAGAGGACCCAAAAATGATAGACTCACTGACAACAGGGAGAAGGCTCGGGAAGATGAGTTCAGAACTTGGAGGGATACTACCGGCAAATTCAAGGTTGAAGCTGCATTCATCGACTTCAGGGACGGGAAAGTGCAATTAACAAAGGAAGATGGGAGCATAGTGAACGTGCCGGTTCAAAAGCTCAGTGAAAATGATCAAAAGTATGTGACACAGCGAACGAGCACATCCGTTAAGCAGCCGCCGGTCGTGGTGCATTTGGCGAGCGCAGATGAGAGGGCCGATTGCCTTGCCTATGCCGATTTCATCACCGAGTATCTTGACCGTCAAATCGCCGAGGAGGAGTTTCGCCGCGACGATAACGTTCTTGGTACTCCGGGTATGCCTACGGGTAGACCACTTAGCAGGAAGGCAACCAAGACTAATCTCGTAACTGGTGAGACCCTTCACCTCGATCGCAGCTATGCCTACGGTGACGACGGCACTGCCACGGTGAGAGACAGGTCCACCACGACTCACACAAATCCGAACGCGAAAACCTACACGTATGACCTCACGGAGAAGCTGGACTACCGGGATTGTGAAGTATCTATTAGGGGCTTCATAAGAGATTCCACAGGTCAGAGGTTAGATGTGGAACGGACCTGGAACCGTGACATCATGGAGGAGCCTCTCAAGATTACGCACAAGCTGACTACTAGCCACCCGGGCGCAAAGGCTTGTCGCTGTGACCTAACGGAAACACGCGACTACTTGGGCCGCACGTCAAGACTAGTGGGAACCATCGCATACTCCACGGGTGAAACGCTTAATCTGAATCGCACCTACAAGTATGACGAGAATCGCGCGGTTATTATCATCACAGATAATTCAAGTACTAGCCACAAGTCGGCAAACGCGAAGACCTATAAGTACGACTTAATAGAGAAGCACGGCGATTGTCGCCGCAAACTGACACTTGAAGGAACGATTACAGACTCCAATGGTGGTGTAATGCGGGTACAACGTAGGTGGGAGTACAGTCCTACCAACGGCTCAGTGACGGTTGTGGACCAGTGAGTGTCGTGAGTGCGAAGGTTGCCCGCCGCAATCATTCTGTGCAAATCCGAAAATGCCAAACACCAGAATGCTTCAGCTGATGAATCGCAGTTGGATAGCTCTTGCAGATGTACTTGTTGGGACCGCACGTTCTAGCCGTCAAGAAGCCTGTTATCATTGGCAACTTTTGCGCAGAGGATTCACACAACACGGATGCCGTGTTATGGACAGATAAACGCTTGCCCAATTCATGGGATCATCGCCAGGTGGATCTTGCGATAGGCGCCGGCTTACGGCAACACCTGCGATTCGCTTGGGAGTAATTACTCTCGGAAGGAAGTTCTCATGACCCTTTACCGCCTCAACATCTCGGCCAAAGAATGCCTCATCGCTCTCTCCATCGCAGCCATTTCAGCAGTTGCAGAGACTGGCAGCGGCGAAGCATACCGGATGTGGACGGATCATACGGGCAAATTTAGCATAGAAGCCGTGTGTGTGCGATTTGAAGATGCGGCCGTCCGACTCAAGAAGAGGGACGAGGCAGAAGTTCTTGTTCCTCTGGTACAGCTCAGCAAGGCAGATCAGGAATTCGTCATATTGAACGGTCAATCGCGGCCCGTACTATCCGGAAAGGTCGAGACCCAGGATACAAGTGGTGGGCCGTTATCGGGCGATAATGGTGAGTTGGATGAGAAGGCAATGTTTCGTCAGTGGGATGCGGATGGGCCGAGCTACGGATACGGAGCCTTAGCGCAGGAGACGGGAGCAGGGCGGTTATCAAACGCCAATAGCGCACCAGACGAGAAGGCAGTGCAACGCCGACTGGAAGCAATACGTAAGAAGATCGAGGGCTTACTGCGGCGAGGGAAGGGAAACGTCTTTGTCGTGGCGCTAATGGAAACACAATATCACAAGAACGTCGTTCGGAGATTGCCTCGAAGTCTGCTGGGCCGTCCCGACGGCTTGTTTCTTGGTGATAGCACGGAGCATCGGAGTGGCAGTCCCGGAGAGTTCTTTCCAGTCCCAAACGCGGATTTCGTGGTGGTCGAAGGCAAGGAAGCTGTGATTCAGACAATTACCACACACATGTCGAAGTATATTCGAGCGTCAAGCGAGCAGCCAAGACGAATGTCTGTGCCAAAACCTCCGCCATCCAGCGGTAACTGGCAACTGGTCGGTCGGTTTGAGGGACGGGGAGTTGCCGATGTAGCCCTTCAACAGGCTCAGACTCTCTGGCAACGCCAACCCCATTGGGAGGTCGACCACGCAGCACGGGAGTAGACCAGTTCCATTTCATTAGGTTAGGGGCCGTCGGAAACGAGGCCCCGAGGCGGAGGCTGACTTACAGGCTCCAAGAAAGCCCTGGCGACCGTTGGTTTCGATTCCGTGGGAGGGACAGCAATGTCATCGCTGACCTCCCTTTCAAATGGAGGTGCTGTTGAGCGAGATGCCGCTTTATCTCCTCTCCGCAGCTTGCATGCAGACGAGATCGACCACGACATGACACTACGAGGACAGGCGTTCGTTGCCGCTCGGCGGCAGCCCGGGGTGCAATGCCAACCTACCGAGCCCTTATCTGCCACCGTGTAGTAGCCAAGACCTCCAGCGTCAATGACAATATTTTCCACAGCCGAGGAGCCTCGCTATGACCTATTCGGCCGAAATCAGCAGGGCCAATCCGACTTGTTTCTTACTCCTTGTGGATCAATCGGGATCGATGTCACGGCCGTTTGCCGCCACCTCCGAACGAACCATGGCCGAAGGCGTGGCCGACGCGGTCAACCGCCTTTTGCATACGCTCGTATCTCGCTGTGCCAAGGGAGAGTACATCCTCGACCGGTACTTTGTTGGCGTGATCGGTTACGGTGCGGGCGTCAACCTGGGGTTTGCAGGAGAACTGGCAGGAGACGTTTTGCGACCCGTCAGTGCCATCGGAAGTCATCCGTTGCGCATCGATGAACGCGTGCGTCTTGTCGAGGACGGAGCGGGGGGGTTGGTCAGACAGGCCACCAAGTTTCCGGTATGGTTTGAGCCGTGTGCAGAGGGTCGCACGCCTATGTGCCAGGCTTTGCAGGTAGCACGCGAGGTAATCGGCAATTTCATCGGCCAGTTTCCCGGCTGTTTTCCTCCGATCGTGATCAACGTGACCGATGGAATAGCCACGGACGGTGATCCCGAGGTGGTTGCGGCAGAGCTATGCAGCCTTGCGTCGCAAGACGGCAACGTCCTCCTGATGAACATCCACATCTCTCCGGAAGGAAACCGCGCAATTCTGCTTCCCGCCAGCGAAGCGGAACTGCCCGACGATTACGCTAGACGGCTATTTCGGATGTCGAGCCCCTTGCCCGGCGAGATGCTCGAACATGCCCACTCATTGAATTCACCTGTCGTGAATGGGGCGAGAGGCTTCGCCTTTAACGCGGACTTGAGTTCCGTCGTTATGCTCCTGGAAATCGGTACCAGAGTCAATAGTGGACTTCGTTGAGAAATCACGCCATGTCCATGAGGTTCAATACATTCTGGGCAGTGAGACGAGGCAACACACCCGAGCAGTTTGAGGATGCCTTCGCCGGAGCTGTGGCGACGGGAAGATTCGCAATTGCTGACGGCGCTTCGGAAAGTTGCTTCGCCGATCTTTGGGCGAGGTTCCTCGTCGAAGAGTTCGTATATCATGCCGATTGTGAGCCCCACGATCTGGATGCCTTCCTTTCTGCCGCTCAAGGACAATGGCAAGAGGATATTACCCGGCGAATACTTCCCTGGTATGCCGAGGAAGGCGCACGGCAAGGAGCCTTCTCCACGTTCCTGGGGATGATTGTGGAAGCGACGGGCCGATCCCTTCTGTGGAGGGCGGCCGCCATCGGGGACAGCTGTCTGTTTCATATCCGGAAAGACAAACTGCACGACTCGTTTCCCCTCGATTCCTGGAAGCAGTTCGACGCACTCCCCCAACTGCTCGGCTCGCGTACCCCATTGAAATCGGTTGGTGCCGCCTCGGTTCTGAAGAGAAATGGTAGCGGAGATCCGGGTGACCGTCTTCTCATGATGACCGACGCACTGGCCCAATGGTGCCTCGCTCAGCACGAAGCCGGCAGGTGTCCGTGGAGCCAAATCACGTCGCTTTTGGCCTCACCAACAGGCCGAATGGACTTCGAGGTATGGGTTGACGAGCAACGCAACACCGGGCAACTGCAAAATGACGACGTGACATTATTGGCAATCGACCTGTAAGGGAAAAGGATATGGCATCACTCGCTGAAGCGTCTCTTGTCATCCACAGATCATCGCTTACGGCCATCTTGAGGGGATAGCATGGATTGGCCAAGCGCAGCAGACTACGGCGAAGCCGTTCAGAACCTGAAGCACTCCATGCGTGACAAGGAGTTGCGAGCCGGGGACCTGGCCGTAACGCCGCTGGGAATGCCCATGCTCTGGGCGGGTGGGCTCGCCGATGTCTACAAGATCCACAATCCAAGGTCGGGAAACACTTGGGCGTTGAAGTGTTTTACCCGTAAGGTAACCGAACAGGAGGAGCGTTATCGGCACATCTCGGCACATCTGAAACAGGCCCGGCTGCCATTCATGGTTGACTTCACCTACCTCAGCCAGGGAGTTTATATTCATGGCGAGTGGTTTCCTGTCCTCAAAATGCGTTGGGTCGAGGGCGGAATTCGACTCAATGACTTCGTGGAAGAATATCTCGACCGCCCCCAAACCCTGAGAGACCTCCTAAGAATGTGGCCCAAGATGGCGTTGCGGCTACGCAAGGCAGAGGTAACGCACGCCGACTTACAGCACGGCAACGTGCTACTCGTGCCACGGTCTGATCGACGACTTGCCCTGCGGCTCATCGACTACGACGGAATGCATGTGCCGGCCCTCAAAAGCACACCATCGGCTGAATTGGGCCATCCGGCCTTCCAGCATCCCCAACGCAGCCGCGAGGGAATCTACTCGTCCGAGGTTGACCGATTCTCCCACTTGGCAATTTGCTCGGCGATTCAATGTTTGACAGTGGGTGGACAAGAACTCTGGGATCGCTTTAACAATGGAGACAATCTGTTGTTTCGTGAAGCCGATTTTCAGAGCCCCGCCGATTCCGAGGTCTTTCACTCGCTGTGGGAACTGCCGGATGAGGATTGCCGAGCTTGGGTCGGTCGACTCGCTTTGGCCTGCCAAGGGCCACTGGAGCACACGCCCCTGCTCGACGGCCTGACGCCACCGCCTGGGCAGGCCACGAACGGCTATGTGATTCCCCTCACGCCGTCCGAGAAGCATGCCGCTGAACAGCTCTTGGGCAGTATCGAGAGATTCTTCCAGGTTGCCACGGCTTGGCCGAGTGCAGAAGATTTCGGCGAAGCCGTAAGGAATCTGCTCTATTCCGTGGGAGATGAGGAATTGTGCAACGGGACATTGGCAGTTACGCCATTGGGGCTACCGAAGGTCTGGGTGGGTGAGTATGCCCAGGTTTACAGGATCCATAACGCAAAGACCGGCCACACTTGGGCATTGAAGTGCTTTACGCGGAAGGTTGCCGACCGGGCGAATCGCTACCAGCATATCTCGGCCCATCTGGAACAAGCTCGGCTTCCGTTCATGGTCGACTTCACGTACCTGGATCGGGGGATTCGGGTTCGTGGGAAGTGGTATCCGGCCCTCAAGATGCGCTGGGTCGAGGGGGGAATCAAGCTCAATGATTTCGTCGAGGAGAATCTGGAGCGTCCTGAGACTCTTCGAGAGCTTCTGCAACTTTGGGCAGGAATGGCGCGACGGTTGCAGGAAGCCCAGACGGCGCATGCCGACTTAGAACCCAGCAACGTATTGCTGGTGCCCGCATCTGACGGGCGTCTTGGCTTGCGCCTGATCGACTACGATGGCATGCACGTTCCGGGGCTTTCCGGCAAGCCCTCGGCTGAACTAGGCCATCCTGCCTATCAGCATCCGCAACGGACTCTCGAAGGAACCTACTCGCCAGAGGTGGATCGGTTCTCTCAACTGGTGATTTGCTGTGCGATTCGTTGCCTCGCCGTGGGAGGGCAGAAACTTTGGGAGCGTTTCAACAAGGGGGACAACCTGCTTTTCCGCGAGCAGGATTTTCTGGACCCCGCCCGTTCAGAGATCTTTCACGCGTTGTGGGAATTACCGGACGACGACTGTCGAGCTTTGGTCCGACATCTGCTCTTGGCCTGTCAAGGGCCGCTGGTGCAGACGCCGCTGCTTGACGAAGTAATGCCGCAGTCCAACGAAGCTGCCGACGCCCATGCGCAGCCGCTCACGCCGTTGGCAGCAGATGCCGTCGAGTTGTACAGGGGCGACACGAAGGGATCGTTCCAAGCCGCGACGGCGGAAAGGGCGAGGGCCGAGGCGTCGCTGCAAAACGGCGCCCCGAAGCCCGCAGCGCCGAGTGTTGTTTCAGGGCGAATGTCCTTTCTCGCATTCGCGCGATGGATCGATCGGCTGTTGGAGACATTTGCCGGCGAAGGCAATTCTGTCATTCACGGGTTCCTTCGGTTTCTCGGTGTTGTTGGGTTCCTTGTGCTGCTCGGCTTCTTTGCGTATGGATTATCTGGGTCAGTCACCGCATGGATGGCTTCCGTGGAGCGTGCAGAAATACCGCTGGCCGCAGCCGGACCGGCAGTTGAAGGACCCAACCCACGTGAGACGCCCCCTGAGCCGGTCACGTTGCCGGAATACACCAACGCGATTGGGATGAAGTTCAAGCTGATTCCAGCAGGCACATTTCTGATGGGAAGCCCGGAAGCTGATCCGGATCGGAGAAGCGATGAGATTCCACAGCACACAGTACGGATTACCGAGCCATTCTACCTGGGCGTCACTGAAGTAACCAATGCTCAATTTGAACAGATTACAGGATACAACCCAGCACTTGACATAAACCAATTGTATGGCGAAGGCCCATCGTATCCCGTCATATTTGCCTCCTGGGAGGAAGCAACGGCATTCTGTATGAAGCTCTCTGAATTGGATATCGGAAATGAGTATCGTCTTCCAACCGAGGCGCAGTGGGAGTATGCGTGCCGCGCTGACGCGACAACGCGATACAATTGTGGCAACGAGCTTGGCACGGAGTACGCGTGGTTCTTTAACCTCGATAACCCTGCAGGCCGTCCCCAACCTGTAGGGCAGAAGCGACCGAATGCATGGGGTCTGCACGACATGCATGGAAACGTTGCGGAGTGGTGTCAGGACTGGTACGACAGCGAGTACTACGCGCGGTGCGAGTCGGATGATCCTGCGGGGCCTTCGGCCCCATCTCCATCTTCAATCGGCTCGGATCGCGTCATTCGTGGGGGCTATGGGATGCCGCCAAGCTGCCGCTCAGCAGCTCGCGGTAAGGAGTGGGAGAATGGTCACAACTGCACCGTGGGCTTCCGCGTAGCACTTGTTCGGGGAACAGCTATGGCTCTCGCAGGAGGTCCCACGGAGCCCTCTGAGCCAGCATCTCCGCCAGACACCCTCAGCGAACCCGTTGCGGTAGTTGCGTCGCGCACCCTCGAGGGACATGCGCAGACCGTGCAGTCCGTCGCTTTCAGCCCGGATGGTCGGCGGATCGTCAGCGGAAGTGCGGACAAAAGCATTAGGGTTTGGGACGCGGACACGGGCCATGAGATCATGACGCTTGAAGGACACGGCGGTATCGTGACAAGTGTCGCTTACAGTCCAGACGGCCAGGTGATTGGCAGCGGAAATCAGGACCAGACTATCAAGATCTGGGACGCAAACACGGGGCGCGAGATCAAGTCATTTGAGCAGAGACAGAACGTCATGAGCGTTGCATTCAGTCCGAATGGTTGGTGGATTGCCAGCGCCGGCTCTGGCTTGGAGCAAAAGATCACGATTTGGGACACGAACACGGGGCAGAATCTGAGGACCCTGGAGGTACCGTACTACTATTCTTATGATGTGGCGATCTTCACTTATGACGGTCGACGGATTATCGGCGGAGGCATAGGCGACTCCACCAGAGCCACTCGACACGGTAGTATCGGGCTCTGGGATGCTGACACAGGCGGGCAACTCATGACGCTCGATGGACACGCGATCATAAATAGCGTGGCCGCAAGCCCCGATGGGCGATGGTTCGCCAGCGGCGGTTCCGATAACAAGGTCCGACTCTGGGACATGGACACAGGCGAAGAATTTAGGACCTTGGAGGGCCACAGAAAGCCGGTCAGAAGCCTGGCCATCGGTCCGAACGGGAAGCGAATTGTCAGCGGGAGTTTTGACAAAACGGTCAAAGTCTGGGACGCGGAGTCGGGCCGGCTCATCGGATCACTCGACGGCCACACCGTCTGCGCGATGAGTGTCGCCATCAGTCCGGACGGCCGGCGGATTGCAAGTGGGGGTTACGACAACACGGTCAGGGTCTGGGACCTCCCTGAGGAGTTGTGGTCGGACACAAGCGAGTTTGTTAACAACGCTAAATGACCTGTGGGCGTGATTCGCACGGAGGTCGAGAATATCACCCCATGGCTTGGCCACAGAACGTTAAGGTTTCTGTCCTGCGGGCTCCGGGCGAAAAGGTGATCCATGCCGGGAAGGCTGAACCGGGAGCCCGCAGGACAGAAACCAGTTGAACTGAAGGTGGTTGAGGTGGACAAAAGTAGAACAAAGCGTTGGGAATTCAGAAGGAGGAAACACGATGACAAGAGGTGTGGTTTTTGTGGCGGTAGTTCTGCTGATGATCGTCAGTCTAACGGGGTGTGGCAAAAAAAAGCTACTTCCTGGGGAAGATCGGAACCGTGAGTTCGGGAAGGACGCATTTGTGGTCATCACAGAAGTGGACAAGTACGATCCTTCTTCGTTTGTGTTGGAGGGATCGGTTTCAATTATAGACGGGAAGGCGGCCACTTCCGTGCCTGGTGCTGTCTTCGTGGTCGGCGTCCCTGGCAGCGTGACTGTCGGCGGAAAGACCTTTACCAGCCGTCAGATCATTCTGCTGACCTCAGAGCTTGCCTATACTCTGGCGCCCCGGGATGGAGATAACCATTCCCGACAATGTTGAGGCCTTTGGCAAGACATACAAACCGGGCAAGTTTACGGTACCGGGAGATTCAAGGCTTCCTGAAACGCTTTGACGAATGGTTGCTGAAGAAGAAGAAGCCGCGTCCTAGCTGTTCACGTGTGATCGAGAAACCGACGTAGGGAGATACCAGTGATGGGCGTGATTGAAACAAAACAGTGTCCCGAGTGCAAGTCGGAAGGCCAACGTATGTCACTGACATAGGTAATATTTGGGAGCCTTCCTGTCAAACAGTATCGGCCTCAGCAGGGAGAGTGGGTCATGAAATTCAGGTGCGAGAAGTGCACTGGCTTGCTCGAAGGAAAAGA
>CAYSCH010000002.1:61746-86741 GCA_964429355.1 uncultured Planctomycetaceae bacterium
GGGCCGGTTTACCGCTCACATGTCCCTTTTGTGGAGGCACAGTCTTAGTGCCGTCTATTTGCGAGACTGGTGCCAAGCCAATCCACGCTACGCGCTCGTCACCAATGCCGACTCCGGGAGCGGACCTAAATCAAGGAATTCCAGCGGGTGTTAATGAATCGATCAGCAGCTCCGACAACCTCGCTGCCGTCACATCCAGCAGAAAGACGAATCCGCCGGAAAAGAACCTCCGTCCCGACTTCATTTTAGACGGAACTTCCGATATGCCAGACATCAGCTTTTCGTGTCCAACATGCGGGCAGACGATTGTCATTGATCAGAGAGCCGCGGGGCGTCGTGTCCCATGTCCTCACTGTACCAAAACATGCCTCGTCCCTCCTCTCGGTGACATCCAGAAGAACCTCGATGGACCACTTACCGCCCCGACCCTCGCTCCCGATTATCCGTCAATCATTCGAGCGGTCGCCGAGCAGCGAGGCGTGGCCGCCAAGGCAGCAGCGGCGATTCCCAAGAAGCATGCCATGCACGCAAGAGAAATTCACTGCATACCCAATGAGGAAGAGATTCTCGTGCTCTTCGATATGACTCTTTTGGGATCGGCCAAGAAGGCATTGGTTCTTACATCTCACGCACTCTACGGCCATTACAATAAACGTATGCTTTCTGTGCGCATTCCGTATTCAGATTTTCCCAGTCGCCAATTTGAGTTTCGCTGTGGCCTCGGTCTAGGCGAAACCCCGTCGATTGACCCTGGGGACTATCTCTTGCAGGCCCATGAGAGGCAACAGTTGGATGCTATTGTTGCGAAACTCAAGGCGTGTACGATTGCCGCACAGACATCTGCACCAAAAGAACAAGATCGCCAGTTTCAGTTTCATTGCGCGTTACCATCCGCCGGTTTCAGCGGCGGCCTCTCAGAGGCCTTGGGAGTCTTCTGTGTCGGGGGAACTTCGGGCACTTGTTCACTGATCTGCGTTCCGGAGAGGAACCGGCTTTCACTCTACCAGAAACTGACTCGCACCGCTCACCAAACGTTGACTCGTACCGCCCTGCACGAAGAATACGCGGAGGTACTGTCAAGACCGATACGCGGGACGCCCAAGGTAAGATATCGCGAGGTAGCAGTGCAGGAGCAACTTCATACTGACCTTTGGCGAAGCATTGGGATTGGTGTAGGGGGAGGGGTCGGTTTGTGCTTCATATCGCATTGCATGGAGATAGCGACTGTCACGCGGCCAAGCTCACATCCCATACAAACTTGGTTCGAGACGGTTCTCCTGCTTGGTGTTCTTGGCGGCGTGGTTGGGATCATCAAGAACCGGTTCTCAAAACATTCCGCCAATTCCATCAGCCACGGTGAATTGCTTATCCTCACGCGAAGTCATGAAGTCGCTCTCGCGCTGACAGTGCCTCTCGATGAAATCGCAACGGCGTTCGATGCTCTGCACGAGGTAGGGTGGACGCCAGAAGGCACAAGTGAGCGCCCGCCCGGAATTCTGGATGACGGAACCGGCCGCAACGATCCTGGAGCAGAGGTGCCACGTGTTTCGCGCGGAACGCCCGACTTGCCATTGCCTGAGATTGCTTTCGCATGCACGTGCGGCAAGAGATACCGAGTCAAACGAAAAGAGAACGCCGCGAAATACAGATGCCCAGGTTGCGGGAAATTGCTCGTGGTGCCAGGGCAACAAGTAGCAACGCAGTCGGAGCAATCGCCCGACTGAAATGATATTCTTGGAACGCAAACGCGTTCCTTTGTTCGATTTTGAAGCGCCGCGCGACAGGAGGAATTGAATCATGCTTTCGCGACGTATGTTGATACCAGTCGTCACGGTTCTCCTGGTGGTATGACAGGCGAGGTTCACGGAGTCCCGCCCGATGCTTTGAACCGTGGCAACGGCCCGGCAGGACGCGGCACGATGGCCCAGAAAGGTTCGCGGGCTATGACATCGCAGTTGTCAGGAAGCATCCCCTCCAGCACGCTCAGGGCCTGGAAAGCGCCGGGGAATCCCGCGTCGACACCGCACACGAGCGCGGCCCGCGCGCTGTAGGCGAAGCTGTTGCCGTAGTTGGGCACGTCCGGTTCGCTCAACTTGGCGTTCTCGCGCCCCAGGACCTTCCAGTCGTCGTAGACGACGGGCCGCCCATCCGGTCCCTTTTCGCCGACGACCATCCGGTACGGCGTTGCGAGGCGCGGATCGAAGTCAGGAGCATGGAGCAGAGTTCCTACTCGCAGACGCAGCAAGAAGTCCCGGGGCCGGGCGGCGCCGTGCCAGCCGAGTTCGCACAGGTGATGCAGGCTCCACAGCAGGTAGTCCTCCTCCCAAGGCACGGTGATGATCCAGCGCGGGTTGGCCGGGTTCTGAATCCGCGCGTCCTCGACCGTGCGCAGGCCCCAGGCGCCGATGCGGTTAAATTCCGGCGGCCCGTACATCACGGCGGTGCGATGGGCGAGGTTGTTGCGGATCTTCTCCTCGAAATAGGCCTGCTCCGGGTCGCCGTCCGTCGCTACCCAGGCGGCGTCGCCCATGTTGCGCAGGGCCCAAGCGTCTCCGCGAATCTGGTCGGCCAACAACCCGCGGGACTTCTCGCGCGGATGCGGCCAACTGGCCAACAGGCAATAGTTCGCCCAGAAGCAGGCTTCTTCGAGGTAGTAGTGATCGCCCGTGACCAGATACGGAACATAGGCCAGCGACGGCTGATGTGCCAGGTCGGGCGAGAGCTTCTCCTGTTTCGCGTCCGGCACATGACGGGCCGGCTTCCAGCGCGGGCGGTCCTGGCCGCGCTCGTCCAGCCAGAAATCGGGCCGCTCGTCAATGGTCATGATCCGGTCGGTCGTACGGGAGCGCACATGAATCGGCCACGATCCGGCCAGATCCCCGGCGGCCAGAACGAAGTCCCGCCGCCGGGGTTCCATCGTCAGCAGAAACCAGACCGTCCAGAGCGGATACGGGGCGATCTCGGGCCGTCCGCCGGTGGTGGGCATGTAGGCGGTCAGCGGCCCCCGGCCCAGGATGTCCCACTGCGGTCCTTCCATGGCCGGGTCGTCCTCTCGCCATGATGGCGGCAGAGAAGGCAAGTCGCGGTCGTAGTTCGGCAGCGCGCCGGTAGCGGCGACATAGCCGAGGTCGTGTGCCACGTGGACCGGAGGCTCCCCCCGTCCCCACCAGAACACCTTGCGCCACCGGGACAGGGAATGGTGATCCACGGCAGTCCGCTGAAAGACCTCGCGACCGCCGACTGAGACTGTCAGGTCATACCGGATGCTGCCGGCCCACGTGTCCCAGCAGTTCTCCACGATCACCGACAAGCGCGCCGATTCGCCTCCCTGATACGCCCGTACCTGGAAACGAACACACAAATCCTCATCTGCATTTCCGTGCCCATCCTCCGGCACGCCGACCAGCAGCCATTCGGTTGCCACGGGACCTCGCAGCCACATGCGGGCCTGTGGACCCTCGCGTTCCAGCAGTTTCCGAGCGCTCACAGTGCGGACGGCGCCGTCGGGGAAGCGGAACTTGACAACGGCGTCGAATCCTCGCTTCAGCACGTCTGATGGTACTGGCGCAGCGGCGGGTGGAGCTGCCGGAGCATCGGCTGGGGTTAACTCGATCGCTGACGTTTCCTGTGAAGCCAGTTGGTCCAGCGTGGCCGAGATGACCGCGAATCGCAGCGAGCCGTCCGCGTAACGGCGTTTGACGTCGACCTGGGCCGGCAACGATTTGCCCAGCGCCGAGACTCGCACGCCTTGGGGAAAGTCGCCCTGACGAAACGGCTGGCCAAACGTGACCGGCACGGAACCTATCGACTCGGCAGCCAGATTGCTGACGCTGACCGTCAGTGGACCGCCCGTGCCGGCCAGCGATGGCGCCGCGGCCAGGGGACTTGCCACGCCCCAGAAAAGCGCGGCAGCGAGGCATCGGTGAAATAGGCGGGACAGAGCTATCGGCATCATGCACACTCTTATTGTGGCAGCAGCCAATGACACATGAATGTCACAACCACGGCGGCATCGGCTTCCCGGTCCTGGCCGACATCGGGGCCGATGCGCACTTCGACCTGAGCGCCGGCCTTGACGGAAGCGCCGCCAGGAGTCGCTGATTGTACTCCTCCCATTGGCCCATGCCATGTACTACCCGTCCTGCTGGTGGCACGAGAAAAACCTGCTCGGGAGCCGGCTTCTGAGTTTCATCGCCCAGTCGCAAATGCTGCTGCAGGAACGTCTGCTCCTGCGGCGAGGGCACTCCGCCGCTACGTTCCTCGGATCCCTCGGGCGTTTCAAGCGGAAGCGTTTCACCACGCACCCGTTCGATCACCGCTTTGACCAGCGCAGTCATGCTGTGCGGAGCCGTCTCGGGGAGCATCTGCTTGGGATGGGGATACCAGCTCTGTACAAACCAGCGCGTGGGCCGGCCGCCAGCACACTGATAGGTGTCGACCATCGCCACCGTGTCGCGAAAGAGCCGTTCGTCCGATTCCTGCCCGCCCCGCTCGGAGTTGACGATCAGGTTGAACGTCAAGCCTTGCTCGCGGGCGAAGTCTTCATAGCTGCGCACCCGCGCGAGCCAATTCACCGACTTCGGGTCCGGCAGTTTGACCGAAAAGTGTTCGCCCACGAGATAGTCGTAGGGATTGTCGACGGTCACACCGTCCAGCCGGATATCGGCGGCGCGGAACTTCTCCAGTACGATCCGCACGACCTGGTCATAGTCCCCGTAGTCCAGGCGTTGCGGCCCGCGTGCGTGATAAGACACATCGCCGCGCCAGCCCCAGTTGGGGAAGTTGGTCAGCAGCCAGTACTTGATTTCCGGATGAGCTGCCCGGTGCAGTTTCAGCGCGTCGACCAGTTCATCGGCGGCCTTGTCGATCGAATCGAACCGCCGGCCGTCGCGTCGGTTTTCAGGATGCAAAAGACGCCGGATGGGCCCGTCGAGGTCGAGGTAATCCACCCGGCCTCCCGCCGCATAGAAATTGGCCAGCGCTGCCAATTCGTGTTGAGCCGACCACTCGCCGGCCGTATCGTCCATTGGCGAGAAATCAAGGCAGCCGCCCAGTTCGACGGCGACTCGGAGATGGTGGGCCCGCACGAAACGCGCCAGGGGCTGAAGTCGCTCGATTGTTTGTTCCTTGGTTTCCGACCGCTTGCCGTGAAGCTGCCCGACATACAGCTTGATGCCAGTCAGGTGCTGCTTCACAAACGGCCACTCGGCGCCGGGCTGTAGCAGCTCCAGGATCCGGTCGCCGGCGCAGAGCCATACTTCGGACTGCCCGACCGGGGGGCCGTCCGCGGGGATGGGACCTGCCGTCGTGTCCTCAGCCGCCGCCCACCCGCCAAGCGGCAGCAGCAAGGCGACGGTCCATACCAGTCGCCCTGCGGCGGCAGGCATTTGTGCGCTGCGACAAACTGTGCTCATCGTGCGTCCTCTCGATCAGGCGGGGAACCGGCTACCTCGTCTCTTGCGTCTGGCTTCAATATCATACGGGAAATGGACAACTTCTCCACCGCCTTGCGCGATAGCGGCGCGGGACGCAGTTCGCCGCGGAACCTCGATTTCCGCCTCATGCCCGACAGCCCCTGTATCGGCAAAGCCTCCGACGGCGGCGATATGGGCTGCCGCTACACGCCCGAGATCATGGAACTCTGCCGGATCGCCCTGGAATTGCGAGCCAAGGGGCTGATCAAGTTTTGAGTTCTCATGAAAGATGCGCGCTGTGAATGCCGTGCCGGCGCCGACTGAGGAAGCGACTATCCTCGCTCTTCCTCCTCCGCCCGCTCCCACCGGGCGCGGATACGACTCAGCTTGCGCTCGACGGTGCGAACCGTACAATGCTGCTCGACGGCGATCTCCTCATTCGTGAAACCGTCCATCTTCAATGCAGCAACCTCCCGCAATGACTGCTCGTCGAGACTCTCGAAAAGCCTTTGGCAGTTCTCCGCGATCATGGCGGCCAGCTCCGGAGTTGGCTCGTTGCCGAGAAACCCTTGAAGACCGGCCACCTCCTCCTGGTCGGAATTGCCGAGAAAAGCCGATTCGCCGCGGACCTTCCCCCGGCCCCGTTTCTGGGCCCGATGATACCGGGCCTGCATGAGCGCCTTGTGGGCGGTGATCGTCACGAGCACCTTCCAGAGGTCATGGCGATCGTCGAGTTTCGGGTACCGGCCCGCCGCCACGCCCGAAAAGAAGCTGTTTAGTGCGCTCAGGGCGACATCTTCTTCGTCGGCGGTCCTGCGGGGCAGGCCATCGAGTTTTGCCCGTGCCAGCCGCATGAGCTTGTCAAAATAGTCCTCCCAAACGGCCTGAATGGCCTTCGGATCGCCTTTCGACAGTCCCTGGAGCCATTGGGTGATTTCGTCGTTCATCCGGGCAATCCTTCCGAGGGATAGGTTTTGGAGGAAAGATTACCCCAGATTTTAGCGACCTTGGTTCTCTTCGCAAGGCTGGGCTGGGGTTGCTTTTCCGCCTCGGATATGGGTGTTTGGGGGCGTTGCCAGCGGTTTTTCTGGGATTTCTGAAAAGGCGTGTCGGGGTTTGTGCTCGGATTGCACTGGAAGAGGTAGATCACTGATAGACAATTATGCCCGACCGGATACATCCGGCTCCTGCCGTCCTGTGCGTCGGATATGAAACGACCACGAACTCACGCTCCACCCACACTGTGATGTTTCTGCTAATCCAGTGGCCGACGGCGACTGCCCAGGTTGCCGCCAGAAGGCATGGGACACTTGTGAAATCCCCACAGAACTGCGTTTCCGATGGGATCGAGGATTCAAGCGAGAAGACTCCTAATCATTGGTCTGCCAGACATGACATGCACACTCAAAACGATCGTCTTTCGAATCACCACTCTTACCGCACTGACCGCGTGTTGTATGAGTTTGCTCGACGACGTTCTGCCGAGCCCAGTCTTTTGTGGTTTTGGCGCAGGATGCGATGAAACGATTCATTCGCCTTATGGGCGTCTGCTTGGCATACCCTTGCCAGTGGTGGGCCTATTGGCTTTTGGCACGTTCTACTGTCTGACATTTCTTTCTGATTTCTCCATTGGCAGACTGCTTGGCGTAGCGGCTGTCATTGCGTGCATCAGTGGTATGGCGCTGATTCTGATTCAAGTACTTGCTATTGATCAGCTTTGTCCGCTGTGCTTGGTCATTGATGTTGCTGCGGTGATTTTGGGTGGCGTTCAAGTATGTATCAGAACGCGCCAAGAACAACCAGCGAGACTACCTGCACCTTCGCGATGGCTTTGGGGAATGGCGGGCGTGCTCGCTGTCGGCAGTCCCTTAGTCTGGTCCCTAGCTAAGCCGATGCCCCCTGTGCCCGAGCACGTTAAGGCACACTGGGTGAGTGGCAGGATCACCGTAGTCGAGGTCACCGATTTCGCGTGTCCCTACTGCCGTGAAAACCACGTGGCTTTGAACGAAGCCATTAGAAGGAGTGATGTGCGCACAAAATCGATCCTGTTGATTATGCCGTGTAACCAGTCTCCCAGTAGCTGCCGCGCCGCTCGTGCCTACTACTATGCAAAGATGCAAGGCAAACACAAAGAAATGGCGCAGATGCTGCTTACTGCTAACGATTTGACCGCTGACGCTTGTGAGAGAATGGCCGAGACCCTGAACATCGACATGGTCCAGTATCGTCAGTGTTTCGCAGAACCCGCTATAGATACACAAATTGAGGAGGTAACCAAGTGGTTTGAAGGGAGTAAGATTCCCGGTGTGCCTGTTGTCTGGATACAAAGCCAACGCTTGCTTGGCTTACAGTCTCCTGGCTCGTTTCACGCAGCATTGCGTCGAGCCAAACGGGACTATCCGAACGGGTACCAACCAAAGGCTGATACCGAATGATTGACTCGTTCGACGCCAATTTGAATCTTGTGATACCATTCTGCAAAGGAGAGTTGAGATGTCCAAGTACTACGTTGTCATGAAGTGTTTATCTATTGCCGTGCTGTTGGTCTGTTGTACTTCCTGTGGGCCAGATGGATTAATTTGCAGGACTATGTATCCATCAGCTTCCACGGAAACGGAACGCCGTTTCTGGGATAACGTAGCAGGACCGTGCAATCGCCGAGTTCCCGTTCATTCAGCCGATCCCTCTGAGGCTACGTCAGCAGGAATGACTTCGGAGTTGCACCTAGCCGCCGGTCTAGGCGATATTGCGCGAGTCACCAAGCTCCTAGAACAAGGGGCCGACGTGAACGCGGGCGGTCCTGCGGCCGGAAACGTGCCCGCTGGCTGCGCGGCATTGATGCTGGCGGCTGCACGAAATCACGAGGACATGGTGAAGTTCCTGCTGTCACGCGGTGCTGATCCAAATCAATCCGACCAAGGCGGCGGGACGGCGCTGATCTATGCTTCCTGGAAGGGGTACAAGGATACTGTTAGCGTGCTACTTGTAGCGGGCGCAGATCCTGATGCTACGACTCGCGACGGCCGTTCAGCACTCAGTGTTGCACGCCAGTCTGGGCACAATGAGGTAGTGACCATATTGGAAAGCGCCACGAAGGCTCGTATACTGTCAAGGCTGGCCGCGGAACCGGAAGTGAAGCCGGCATCTCGGACAGCGCCGCTCCCCAAGTAGAGGTGCCACGCGAACCGCAGCCCGCACGCGAGTCTGGCGTGCAGCCGAAGGCAAATGGTGAGGAGAACGCGACAGTCGTGGATGCCGGGCAGTTCCACTTCAAAGCTCCTGCCACATGGACGCGAGCACCTGAGTCGGAAGAGGACGAGCTTAAGCACATGATGCTGGAAGGTGCAAAGCAAATGCTGGACACGGAGAATGGTTCGATGGAGATCGAGCAGTTTTTCATGTTCAAGACACCGGAGGATTCAATGGTACTCGTCTACAAGATTCTGGTACCTACAACTACAACGATGCCAGTCCACGACTATTAGACCGAGTTGAGGGCTATGAACGAAACAAAGTTCGAGTAGGGTCGGCTGGCAGGTATCGTGAAACAGGTGAATAAGATCGAACTCACAGAGGCCAAGGAACTGAGCGTGCTGGAAACTGAATACATAGCCGTCCAAGGAAAGAACAACCGCACATTGATCTACAACCTTGCCGGTGGTTCCTCGCCCACGTTCACGGTGGCACTCAGCGCGTTCTTTCCTGAAAACGATGATCACTTTCCCGAAAGTGTCAGGAAGGTTGTAGCATCGGTTGAGTTTGGGAAGTCACCGTAGTGGACAAGCGGGCGGAGGAATTGACGACGCAGTAGCTTCTTCGGAAGAACTCGTTGGTCCGAAAGGAACCCCAATGAAAAGTGTCCATGCGTCAGCGAGCGTTCTGCTACTGGCCATAGTTTGTGTTTCCGGCTTCTGTGAATGGGAGGATGCGGACTCTCCACTTGAACAAGCACTGCTTCGCCAGAATTGGACAGAGGTAACGAAGGTGGCTACGGAGTGGAAACGTCTCGATTCAACGGCCGTAGTTCCCAATTGGCTGCTCGGCTACGCGGCATTGGCAACGGGCGACTATGCGTTAGCGACCGAATGTTTCTCCAGTTTGGCTGGAAGGGAATCCTCAAAGGCGTTGTGTGATTGGTCGGATGTGTTCGTCAAGGACAACCCAACGAGCGCGATCGCACAACTGCTTCGTGGCGATGCACTTGCCCGGCAAGGACAGTATAGTCAGGCCCTCGTCTCGCTTGATGAAGCGGTACGACTCGATCCGGAGAGTTCGCTGATCTACAACGTCCGAGGCATCGTGCGGGTGTCGACGGACAAGTTTGAGACGGCTGCCACCGACTTTGAGAAGTCCATCTCACTGACTCCGACATTTGTCGATCCGTTGGTAAATCTGGGCCTCTTACGTTTGATTGAAGGCGATCTGCTGAGTGCGCGTCTTCACCTTGACGTCGCGATTGTTACCGGAGTGAACCACCCGTTAGCGTACAACGCACGGGGTGTGCTCCATGCTCAATTGCAGTGGTGGCCTGCGTCGGAAACGGATTTCGATAGGGCGAGAGTAGCAGCCCCGGAAATCCCGTTCCTCCGTGGCAATCTCCAATTGGCAAGCTGGACAAGAGCCAATGAGCAGGTTCGATCATTGCGTCAGGGAAATACTTCCGAGCCCAGAAGTGCGGTGTCGCGGCTGCAAACGTTCGATCGGCATATTGTGGATATTGGTGAGGCAAAGACGGTCGATGTGATTGTATTTCGGAATACCTCTGAAACGGCGAGTTTGGAGGGGATTGAGGCCGCATTTCGGGAAGTGATCACTACGTTGACTGTGGAAGTCGCAGGTCGGTCTGCACCCAACTGGAAGCCACATGTCCTGGTTGTCCAGCCTGGGCCAGGTTCTGATGCGTATATCGAGCGTGAAAACATCGCCAAAATGGCGTTTCTTGCGGGGAAGGATTTTGCGGTTTCTGTGGACTTGAGTAATAGCTTTAAGAGATCGGCACGCCTTGGTGAGTCATCTGAGGTACGGATTGCCGACGAGGACTCAAGGCGCTTCGAGCGACTGGTTGTTGCTGCAAACCGAGTGTGCGTTAGACCACCTGATGTGGTACTGGAATCTCACGCGACGCGACTGCTCCTGCGGGGTCAACCTGAATCCGTAACCGTTGCCGATCTCGCTGCGCAAGGCAAGCTGCATTCGGATTTCCATCTTGGGCGTGTCGTAATGATTGGAGTGCCGATTGCCGGCCAGCGCGTCGACGCGGCCTTCCAGGAACAGCGGATCGGCAGAGTAGTAGCTATCACTACGCGCCAAGGCGACAGTGTCGGCACCACGCCTGGCCAAGTGCTTGCCGAATCGCTCCTGGGCACTTCGTCAATTCAGGTCTGGCAGCGCAATCAGACTCCGCCAGCGCACGCTGCGCTTTTCGCTGGGCGATGGCAAGGCAGCCAAGTCAATCCTGTTCCTGAATTGGTTGGTCTTTACCTCCGCGGCAGTGATCCGGCCCGTGTTCAGCAGTATGCCGACCAGCTTCGCATTGGGGTGCCGACTGGATATTCTTTTTCGAGTGATTCGCCGGCAGTACATTTCCAGACAACCGCCCTGATACGCCGGGGGCTCACAGATCCTGAGAGGGACGCGGTGTTGGTAGGGGCCAGCGAAAAAGCCGCTGGCGAAATGGTGCAAGCGATCTACCGAGGTGACTGGCGGGTTCGGCTGGTTCCTCAGACGGACCTGCCCTCGCTGCAGCACATTGCGGTGGCGGAAGGTTTCACGAGAATCCATCTGGTTGACACTGGTCCACGGCCAGCCTCTTCGCAGGACAGCGCTTCGTACGAAGGTAGCATGCTGCCGATCGATTTGAATGCGGCACCCGCGCTGCCTGAATTGCGTTGGGCCGCTCAAGCATGTGATGCCACTAGTAAGGGGATCAAGGTGCTAACCGCGATCACGGAGAACAAGGGTGTTCTCGACAAAGCCGGCGCAGGGACCGCAATTCTCGGTGCGGTTTTCGAGGACCTACAAGAAGCGGCTGAAGGTCAATCTACAGTTTGGATGCCGCACACGACTGAGGAGGTGGCGAAGACATCACTCACGAAAATTCCCTCGTTGGTTGAGCTACTCAAGAGAAAGGGATTGGTAGGGAAGGACTTCAGGGTAGGTCCAGGCTGGGTGCCGAGCGTTGTCGGCGATTTCACAAGCGCGGCCTTTGTACACATCGGAAGTGGCCAGATCAAGCCGAACCTGGTTGTACGAGGTTACTACCTGCGTGGGCTGATGAAGCTGTCCTGCTCGGCACTCGGTCTTGTTCTCGGCGGCCAGTATGGCGCCAACATAGGAGGCGCTGTCGGAGCGGTGCTGAGTGATGCTGCGGAAGGGCTTGGCCGGTGGACAGCTCGCAGATCGGTCCGTCGGCTGGTAGTGGAGTGGTACCTGGAGGAGTTGGAGGCCGCAGAGAAGGCCCATCGCGCACCGAGAACCATGTCGCAGATGTTCGGCGGGGAATACCTGACAGAACTAGGGTTTGACGAGGACCGGATCGAGGAATTTGACGCAATGGCCGATGAGAGGATTGCTTTCCGCAGAGCGATCAGGCGAGCCCTTCGGCAGTACGTGGTACGTTATGTTCGCAAAAGGGATGAATTCTGTTGGTGGTGGGGAGGTGGTCCCGGTCCTACACCTATATTGTCTGTGGTTGATGATGACCATGATGATGACCATGATGATGACCATGATGATGACCATGATGATGGCGGCCCTCCTCCGCCAGGAGGCCGCGGAGGCAACGATGACGATGGCGGCCCTCCTCCGCCAGGAGGCCGCAGAAGCAACGGCAACAACTACCACGATGACGGCGGTGGTCCACCGAAGAAGCCGCCCCATAACGATGCCAACCATTACGATGATCCACCACCTTCCCCAAGCGGAGGTGGTGCGAACTGGAAAGACGATGGCGGTCCTCCTCCGCCGGGTGGCGGTTCGGGTAAGCGGCCCGGGAATGACGATCCACCTCCTCCAGGCGGTGATTCAAAGAGCAACAATCGCTACGAGGACAACAGCGGCGGGGACCGCCATTCGGACGACGACAATCCTCCACCGAACCATCCAGGCGGCGGAAAGTACAAACCGGTCAAGGTGTACACCGATCAGTTCGGCAGGATCGTGGAGGAGTACGGCGACCATCAGTGGGTCTTCAAGAAGGACGCCCGAGGGCAGATCGTCTCCTTCAAGATCAGGATTCTTATCAACGGCAAGTGGCGGGACCTCGACCTTCCTGACGACGTGTACTACGACTTACTCGGATTGCTTCAGGCAGGGCACAGCGTTGAGATTGTCGTAATCGCGGTGGGTCACGGCCAGATCATCTATATTTACGTGGATGGAAAACGCCGGTGGATAATTACGGTTGGCCCAAACGGGCAGATCATAAAGAAAGAACGAGTCGAGGGCGACCAACTCCGCGTGGATGGCTCGGGAGGTAAGCCAGGCGGCGTAAAGATGCTCGCCGAGGTAAGGCGCAAACAGTATGGCGATTCAGCGGACACCACCGAAGCGTTCGGTGGCATCCAAGCCATCCAGCCGGTCGAGGAAACGGTCCCAATCGCACCACGGCTGCCACTAACCGCACCGGCAACGCGGATGATGGCCGTACCGCAGTCCCAGGCCTTCTGTTGCCCCTTCCTGCCATTTTCCGCAATGTCATTTCCCAACAGAAGAGACGCCCAATGAATCCCGTAACCCCACGCTACAGCAGTTAAGCGTTAGAGGAATGTGTGGGACAAGTTGAGGATTGAGAAGCAATCCCGGTGACGAAAGACTACTGCGATGCGAATCACAGAACGATGCTTGATTGTGGCAAGGGTGCTAGCGCTGGCTACCTTGCTACCGCCCGTAACGGCGACAGCACAGCAGAAGACATTCGTCGCCTTTTCGATGAAGCAGGCGGAAGCTCGCATTCGGCAGGCCATCAGCCGCGGCGAGGACTTCCGAAAAGCGCGCCCCGAGTTGTTGTATCTGGGCGGCATTACTCGGCCCTGGGCTGTAGTGCTCGACCCACAAGGCCGAGACTGGCTTCTGGTAGGTGAGCGGGACCCACGGTGCTCGGTGCTGACGCTGGACGATTGGGTTGCGGCCGTGCGAGCGCGCTTCCTGCACGGCGAGCGGGACCCTGGCATGAGCATCGACCCTCGCCCGTGTGCGGCATGTCGCGCTGCTGGAAAGGATCGCGGGTGTTTCCATTCCGGGCAGCAGGACGTAAGGTACTTTGCGGGCGTCGAAGGCACTCACTTTGGTCAGGTCTGCTTCGAGGCGGACTGGCTCTTGAAGCGGATCGACTTTGGCTTGGACCGACCGCCGATCAAGCAGTTTCAGACCGGCTACGACCTTAGGGTAGAAGAGTCGCACCGGACGCCCCTGCGGGGACTGCGGATTAGCACTCGGCTCTGGTTCCTCCCCGTGGTTGACCGTGTGGGCGTCTACCCCGAGGTCGTTCTTCTGGAAAGGTTCCAAATGGGAGTATTCCACGAAGTGGAGTACGTGGAAATCGACGGGCAGGTCGTGGCCGAGCCTGATAACTTCCCAAATCCCCCGGTGGAGCAGTTCGTCCGATCCTTCACGGAGAAGTACGATCATCTAGCGCAATGGCGGCCCGTGTTGGAGACCCTCCGGGGCCTCACGCGACTGTCAGCACTGGCAAAGGGGCTGGCCCAGGCGGAGTCACTTCCTCCTGTGGATTACTTCCTGGCCAGCTATCCGCCCGCGGAAGTCAAAACGCCAAAGGAAGTGGAAGTCTTGCAAGTGGAGAACCGCGAGGCAGGCTTTACGTTGTCTGGTGGGGTCGATCTCCTCGCGTTGGTCGTGCAGTTCCAGAAGGGCGACGCCCGCGCACTGCGAGACCTAGTGCTGGCAGCACGCCGTGCCGCTGGCCCCACCGCCTTAATCTGGGATGTTGAGGTTGCCTTTCGTGACGGGTACCCGGTGGACGTGACAGTCCCCGACGGACTGGCCCATCCCAGCCAAATCGCGCCCTTGTTCAGTCAGGCCACGTTCCTCTTAAGGAAGAACCGCCCTGATGCGGCTATCGAGTATTACGACCGAATCCTTCAGCTTGATCCTCAGTGCGGCGATGCTTGGAGTGATCGAGGCTTTGCGCATCGCCTTTTGGGCAAGCTCGACGTGGCGGAACAGGACTACCGGCGTGCCTTGAAGACAAGCCCGAAGGCCGCACGCGCGTGCAATAACCTTGGGGTGCTCCTGATGCGCAAAGCCAACCTTGCGGAAGCCGAGGAGATGTTCCGTAAGGGCGTCAAGACGGCTCCGTTTCTGCCTTCAATTCACAACAACCTGGCCATTTGCCTGAGACACAAGGGCGACTTGAAAGGGGCAGCGAAGGAATACCAGGCCGCTATCGCTTTGAATCGGAACGACCCCGATCCTTGTCACAACCTTGGGCTGTGCCTGCTTCTTGATGGCAAGGTCCACGAGGCGGTGGACACGCTCAAGCAGGCCGCAGAGCTTCGACCGGAATCACGGGAGTCCTGCTTCTGGTATGCTGTTGCGCTGTTCGAGGACGGCAAGAATGACCTGGCGCGAGAGGCGTTTCAGGGATACCTCAGACTCGCCGAGTACCCCATGCAGAACAACCAGCCGTGGTTCGCCAGCTACCAATTTGCTACCGTGGCCTCCAGTTTCCTGTCCGACGACGCCGTCGGCGAGGAGCTAGGCGTGGACATGAAGCCGGCTACGGCAAGAGAGTATCTGCGTCTGATTGAGGCGCAGCGACGCTGACTACACTCACGGAAGACCGGAGAGATTGACCATGTTCGCTACAAAACCAGCGGGAGCGCGCCGTCCGGCCTTTCTTGTCGTCTTCTCGGTTATGCAGCCGCTTCTCTTTGGCCTCGCCGGGTGCGACGCGACCGGGAAGCCCTGTGGTGAGTCTATGGCCCAGGCGCAGGTGACTGCATCGGAGTCAACAGGCGGGTTGAACGGTTCTTCCAAACGTGACGATGAGCCGACTGCGCCACGCAGAGGCAGCCGCGTGCGCGTTGTGATCTGGCCGCTTGCCACCAAGTCCGATCGCGCCGAGGATTCCTATCTGGGCCATGCGGTGGCCCATGCCGTAGGCTGGGACCTCAATCATGTTCCGTCCGTACTTGTGGCCCCCAATTCGATGCTCCGGCGTGTCTTCCTCGGACGAGAGGATGAACTTCTGAAGCTGCTTGGAGCGGTAGACGTAGCCAAGGCACGGAGGCTGTGTACCGAGGTACATGCTGACCTGCTTGTCGCCGGCTCTGTTGAACGCACCCCCGAGGGCCTGAAGGCTGCGGTTCGACTGGTCCACGGGGCAACGGCCGAGTGGCCACCTGAGAAACGATTCTCAGCAGCGGACCTGTTGGCCCTTGGAGATGACATCGTGTTCGCGGTGCTCGAAGAGCTGCGCGTCGTTCCAAGTGAGCAGGAGAAGGAGAGGATTCGAGCGCGCCCCGTCACGAACATCGCTGCGTATGAGGAGTTCGCCAAGGCACTCCGTTTTGCGGAACAAGGGCGAGGCTTCCAGATGATCGCCCAATGCAGGAAGGCGGTGGAAATCGACCCCAATTTCGCCATCGCTCAGGCCCTGCTGGGTGAGACATACGTTCAGAATGGTCAACTCGACCTCGGCATTCAAGCCCTGCGGCGAGCCATCGAGATTGACCCAACCCTCCCGAACCGAAGTAACTTGGCGGTGGCATACCGCAAGAAAGGCGAAGTGGACAAGGCGCTTGCGGAATACCGCGAAACGCTGAAACGTCGGCCGCAAGACCCCTATGTTCGTGTTCAAATGGCGGCCGTGCACTTCTATCAGAAGGAATACGCGGAGGCGGAACGAGTCCTGGTCGAGGCGCTAAAACTAGACCCCTACGCGCCTGACGCCCACTACTTCCTCGGGATGGTCTACCGGCATTGGAACAGGCTCGGCCAGGCAATTGCGGAATTCAAACAGGCAGTCACGGACTATCCCGGTGATATCCAAGCTTACGTCATGTTGGCAACCGCACATGCGTTGCTCGGAGACGCCTCGGCTGCGATCCAAGCTCTTGAGGAGGGACTGCGGACGAGTCCCAATTACGGGAAGGCGCACAACAACCTCGCGGCGTACTATGCGGGTACGCAGCAGTATGATAAAGCCTGGAACCATGTTTACAAGGCGCAGGCACTGGGCTTCCCGGTTGCGCCGGTTATCTTGGAGGAGCTGCGCAGGAACTCGGTGGAACCGAGACAGGATTGAGCGTGTTTTCGTCTTGGAGTAAACGAAGCAATCAAGCCTCTGAGTCCGGTTACAGAAAGGGTAAGGTGTCACATGGGATGGAAAGGGAAATACGCCGGTGGCCTTCTGGGGATGATCGTCGGCGGCCCTATCGGCGGGCTTGTCGGGGCGGCCCTCGGTGATGCTAAGCAGGAGGCAGACCGCGCCGCAGAACAACGCCGTTGTCAGGCAATCAGGGATGGACGCGACCAGCCATTGTTGCCAGGCTGCGTCTCAATGCAGGAAAGGAAGCTGTCGTCAGCGGTTGGGCTCCAATCGCCGGAAGGGGGCTTTACGGTGCTGTTTGAGAAGGAGACACGGGTCCCGTGCAAACGGACGTTGACAGTCAATACAGCCAAAGACCACCAGTTGCTGTTGGACGTTCAAGTTTACCAAGGCGATTCGCTAACAGCGGAGCAGAACACTGAGGTCGCTGTTTTCCGCATCGCCGGTTGGGAGCCACGGCCGAAAGGTCATGCAGTAGAGGCTACGTTCGAGATTACGAAGCAGGGGAGAGTGGCTGTGCAAGCGCGGGAGGCGGGCAAGAAACGAGCTTTGGAGGTTGTCCAGGGCCTACAGTGACACGCTGGCATTGTGCGATCAAGCCACCCGTCGATTGTGTGCGCAACGTTGGCGGCGAGGAGATTCTCCACAGGCCCCGCGGAGATCGCGGTCGCAGGTGGCCAGAACCAGCCCCGGCAGGGCGTCCTGGAGAATAGGATTGACTCTTATGGCACGAAGTAATTGCAGGAACTGCGGTGCGGCGCTCGATAAGCCCTGGAACTTCTACGAGCACTGCCACAACTGCATTATCGACGGCATGGCTGAGGGCCGCCGGCTCAAGTGGGTGTCCGGGCTGATTGGGATGCAGTGGGAGTTGAGGCCGGGTCGTCAGGTGGCAGCCCATCAGGCGGTCGCCACTATGCGGAGGCTCGTGAGCACGACGACCAAGGACGAAATCCTTCGCTATCCTGACTTCCTTGGTATCGAAGAGCCCGAGTATGAGGCCCTCCGCCGGAAAGCTTTGGAACTCGGTCCGATTCACGTGGGGGATGAGGAACTTGGAAGAGCAACAAAGCTGAAGTTCCATAAGGTGGAGAGTTTCGCTCAAGTCCAAGAACTATGCGCGATTGGGCCGGTTCTCCTCCTCAACCACGCCGGTGCCGGTCCCGTGCATTTCGACAAGGACCTTGACGGGCGCATCCTGTCGAGAGTTCAGCAAGCTGGTCTTATCGTGGGGTGGATGGATAAGTACCTGGGGTACACGCCGGAAATCTTCACGTATTTGAAGCAGAATGACTGGGCGTTTCCGGGAGCGTTTATCTTTGAAAACGGCAAAATGGTCAAGACAACCAGGCTAAAGATCGGTTTCTTCGAGAGCATTCCGAACAGGTTGAACGCCTTTGTCGAGGGGTTCTTCACCGAGTACATGCACGCGAGAGTGTTCCGGTTCACGGAGGTTGCGAAGGAGCTTCAGGCAAAATACGAAGCGATTTACGGCAAGGCACTTGCCCCTGCTGAATGCGCAGTGGTCAAGGAATGGCGATCTCGTTTTCTGAAGGAGTCCGGCTTTTACACATTCCCGGATATCCCAGAGAAGAAACTCAGGAACGCCAAGGCGAGCTACGCACCCGTTTCAGCCGACGAAGTGATTGTCGGCCTTCAAGACAGCACGGCGTTTGGATCAGCGAAGGCCGGCTTGTTGGCAACATGTACTGGCGTTCACTGGTGCTCGGCTGGCGCGTCAGGCGCGGGATGCGTGAAGTTCTCGGACATCAGCGCGCACGATGTCCGGCATGAGTCGAAAAGTAGTCCCGTCGTCTTAGGGCCTCAATTGGCGGTAAGCCTGGTATGCAGTGCGGAAGGGCTCTCGAAGCTGGCTTCGTTCCTTCGGGAGGCAGTGCTTATTACGTCTGCGACCGGGGCAGACAACGCGGAGTCTGCCCCGGTCACGGAGCCAACACCACCGGAGTCTGCTCCGGGATTCTTCGTCGTTCAAGGCGGCGCTCTTGCTGGGAGTGTCGGGATCGGATGTGACGGCGGCCTGTTCACTGCACTGTTTCCAGATGGCATGAAGCTCCCGTGCCACCACGATCTGTGCCTCGCCACCACGGTTGAGGACCAGGACAAGATGGAGTTCGACCTTTACCAAGGGGACGATCCCCTCAGTGCGGCAAACCGTCACGTTGCCCACGTTGAGATTCGAGGTGTCCCCCCAGGCGCAGCGGGGAAGCAACTCCACATTGCCATTGCGGCGGCAGAAGACGGGAGCCTGACAGCGGAGGCAAAAGACATCGACACTAACAGGGAGTTGGCAGTCGTCGTTGGCGACCCTATCGGCGGGCCGGTCGGCGCATTCCTCGGGGATGTTGTTCAGAAATCGCAGGAATCGCGCAGCGAGGGCTTTGGGGAGGCAGAAGGAGCCGTTCAACGCATTCGGCGTGGGGATGCGGACGCCCACGATTTCGTGCATCCAGCCGGAGAGACAGAGACGAGAACTCGGTGTATCCAGTGCGGAGCACCGATCCGCTCCGCTACCGCCGAGAAGCACGACGGTCTTTGTAAGCCATGCTGGAAGAAACACTCGCGAAGGAGGTAGAAAATGAGGTGCGCAGTCCTTGCTGCCATCGCAGCTCTGGCCGTTCTGGTGGGCTGCAACCCACAGGCCGGGAAGAAGTCTGGCGATGATCCTGCTAAAGAGGCTCGGGATCGCGTTTTTCAGGCCCTGCTTCGCGGAGAACCTCCTTCGCCGCCGGAGGATAAACCGGTGTTGTGCCTGGCGCACAAAGGGGCCGACAAAGAACTCAGGGAGCATCTGGCCGCATAAGGGGACGCCAACACAAAAGATCAATGGCGCATTACAGCCTTGCACTATGCTGTCGCCAGGCGACATATTGCGGCGGCTCAAGTATTGTTGGAGAAAGGTGCTGATGTCGATGCCCTGGTAGGCGGGGATGCGAGAATATCCCCCCTTCGCTTGGCGGTGGAAAATAACGACGAGGAAATGATAAAGACGCTGCTTTCACGTCGCGCTTCATTGAGCGCGGATGACGGGTGGACTCCGCTTCACTACGCCGCCAGCAGCGGAAAGACTCGCGCTGCGGAACGGTTGCTCGAAAAGGGCGCCAGCGTGAATGCCAGAGCGCATTTCCTTGAGGCTACACCACTGCACTTTGCCGCCGAGCGAGGCCACGCAGATATCGTTGAATTACTTCTGCGAAGAGGGGCTGATGCCAGTGCCCGAACGTGGTATCCGCTTGAGCTAACCTCTTGGGTGGAGAAACTCACTGGTGAGGTTAATAAGCGAACAAAAAGAAAACGCACGGCCCTCGGCCTCGCCAAGATGCGAGGCCACGCCGAAGTCGTCCGCATCTTGGAGGCCCACGGAGCGAAAGAGTGACAGTGTGGGCTGAACATGAATGAGCCGCCTAACCCGCGCGGCCACCTGACGGAGTTCCGAAATGCGTAGCGGAGTTCTCGCAACGATGCCTTGCCGATGGCGATCCGCTCTGATCTGGGGCGTCGCCTACATGCTCGGGGTCGCGGGCTGCGCCCCTGCGTCCAGTGAACCTCCGACTGAGTCGATGGCGACCGAATCGCAAACGACAAAGGCTCCGCTGACGCCTAAGGAGTCTCGCACACACGACGTTCCAGGCACCGGCATTCCACGGGAGCCGATGGTGGCCGAATCGGCGCGCGAACCCAAGCCCGCGAATCGGCAAGAAGCGGCCGAATGCTGCGCCCGTGGCGTTGAGCTTGCGGTCGCCCGTCGATTCTCGGAATCGAAAGAGCAGTTCGCGAAAGTCCTGGAGCTTGATCCATTCAGCCACGCCGCGACAACCGGCTTGGCAATGGTCGAAAGCGCTTCGAACGGCCGCACAAGGCCCGACATCGCCGTTCACATGTTCAGGGGCGTCAAGTACGCGAGAGACGGCAAACGTGCTGACGCGATTGTGGAGTGGTTGAAGGCCGTCGAACTGGACTCCAGCTACCTGCCTGCGTACACCAACCTGGGAGCCGCCTACCTCGACGACAAGGGAACGTTGGAGAAGGCAAGACAGTGCTTTCAGAAGGTCCTTGCGGCTGACCCTGACAACGGTGCGGCGCAGAACGACATGGGACTATACTGGGTTCACAAGGGCGACATGGACAAGGCCCTTTCCGAGTTTGAGAGGGCCGTGGCCTTGAAGCCTACCCCCGGTGCGCTCTGTATGGCTCTCAACAATGCCGGTCTCGCCTACGAAGCCAAGGGGATGCGAGACGCCGCAATTTCGATGTTCCAGAATGCGTTGTCGATCAATCCGAACGACGCCGAGGCCCACGACAACCTTGCGGGAACGTACTACCACAAAGGCGAATTCGAGTTGGCAATCCAGCACTGCGATAAGGCAAAGGAGCTTGGGAGAGAAATTCACCCTGACCTGGCTGAGAGACTCAGACCGTATCGTTGAGCAGGGCAGTGAAGCGGTTGTAGTGATGGTGAACACATGAAAGCACAAATCGGAGGTGACACTATGGCGTACAGACGTAACAGGTCTGCCCTGATGACGGCGTTCTTGCTAGCTTTCGGGCTAGCCGCCCTTTCCGGGTGCTCTGAAATGGGCAAGAAGTACGTGGCTTTCAAGGTCACTTCCGACCCACCAGGGGCCTCGGTCGATTCCTTGATGGACAATAAAATCTCCGGTGGCAAGTTCGTGAATGCGAGTCTTGGAACGACACCCACGGAGAGAGAGGGCGCGCATTTTGCCTTTGGTGCTCCGGGTGTCGGTGATACGAAGCTTGGAGTCAGGGTACACAAGTCTGGCTACAAGGTTCAAGAGCTATTCTTCGACCCGAGCGACTGGTACAACACGACAGAAGAGGCCCGGAGGCATGTGAAGGAAATCTCGATGGTTCTGGAACGGGAACCAGACGCTGGGTCGATGCCGGCCGAGTCGAAGCCAGCAGAATCGAAGCCTGTTGCCAAAGAGGAGGTGCCACGCGAACCGCAGCCCGCACGCGAGTCTGACGTGCAGCCGAAGGCGGGTGGCGAGGAGAACGCGACAACCGTGGATGCGGGCCAGTTCCAGTTCAAGGTTCCCGCTACATGGACACGAGCACCCAAATCGGAAGAAGATGAACTAAAGCGCACGATGTTGGCGGGCGCGAGGCAAATGCTGGACACGGAGAAGGGCTCGATGGAGATCGAGCAATTCTACATGTTCAAGACGCCCGAGGACGCTATGGTGCTTGTCTATAACGTTTTGGTGCCTGCGACGATGCCGGTCCACGACTACATGACCAAGTTGCGGGCCATGAACGAAACCAAGTTCGAGTACGGCCGGCAGTCAGGCATTGTGAAACGGGTCATCAAGATCAAATTGACCGAGGGCAAGGACTTAAGCGTGCTGGAAACTGAATACGTCGCGGCCCAAGGAGAGAACAACCGCACGCTAATCTACAACCTTGCCGGTGGCCCCTCACCGAAATTCACGGTGGCAATCAGCGCGTTCTTCCCCGAAAACAACGATCAATTCCAGGAAAGCGTCAAGAAGGTGATGGAATCGGTGGCGGGGCTGGTGACGATGTCGTCCGACATGCCAGCGCGGGCGCAGGACGCGAACTTTGATTCGGTGACCTTCAAACAGGAAATGGCGAAGATCAAGAAGCTCGGAAAAGACCCGCTCCCGGTCTACTCGGAACAAATGGGAGGCTCCATCACCCTCGCGAAATGGAAGCTGGACGGAAAGGGTGGGGCGACGATGTACTTTGCGCCCATGGGGTGGATTGCCGGCTCGTCGTTGGACCTCGGATCGCGGGCTCCGACGTACGTGCTGGTAAACGTTGGACCGAAGCCGGTGAGGGTCGGAGAGGACGTGCTGGAGATGGGAGAGTACGCAATGGTCCGGGACGGGAATCTGGTGAAGGTCGACGCAGAGGAGTTGACGAGAGAACATGGAGAAGCAGCACGGCCGCGCAATCGCCCCAGTGCTCCGATCGAACCCGAAGAAAGGCCGATGGCCGCCAAGATCGGACATTTGGAACAGCCAATAATGGATCATGTTACCGCGCGCGTAGGTGAGAGACTGATTCGCATCCAGGGCAAACTCGTAATGCAAGCTCAGGACGGCGGCATTTTCCTGCTGGCCCGTGACGGCGTACTCTGGGCTATCCAGCCAGAAGAACTGGTCGCGCGTACGTCTGGCGAGTCGCGATTCAATCCCGTGACACGCGAGGAGATGTCGACGACGGTACTCGCCAACTTGCCCAGTGATTTTCATGTTCATTCCACATCGCATTATCTGGTCTTCTACAAAAAGTCAGAAACCTACGCTCAGTGGAGCGGCATGCTATTTGAGCGGCTGTACACTACCTTTCGCGAGTATTGGGCGGGCAAGGGCATCGAGTTACTTGAGCCGGACTTTCCACTGGTGGCTTTGGTACTTGACGACAAACAATCTTACCAGGAATTTACCAGGGACGAATTGGGCGAAGCATCTCAGCAAATCATCACAGGCCATTACAGTCTCATGACGAACCGTATGACGATGTATGCGATAGGCTTCGATGCCGCAGGGGAAAGTTCCCCGACCACAATCGTGGAGCCCAGTCGATTGTTTGCCATGCCCGATGCGGAACGCAACGTGGCCAACATCATCCACATTGCCACGCTCCAGATCATGTACAACTGCGGAATGCTCGCACGCTACAGCGATTGCCCGCACTGGTTTAGTCAGGGAATGGCCAGTTACTTTGAAACGCCTGACCTGCGGTCCTCCGAAGGATGGAGTACCGTGGGCGAGATTAACCGATTTCGGCTGGCCGAGTTTCAGAAGTCACTTGACGATCGTCCTCGCGACTCGCTCACAACGCTCATCGCGAACGACGAACGGTCGAAAGGCTTGGCTGGTCTAGCTGAAGGCTGGGCATTGACCTACTTCCTCTTGCACAATCGGTCCACTCATTACGTTTCATACCTGAGAGTGCTTTCGGAAAAACAACCGTTACTTTACGATGACCCGAAGACGAGACTGGAGGAGTTCAAGAACTGCTTCGGCGACTTCGATATGCTTGATGCGGAGTTCCTAAGCTTTATTGCTCGAAAGGCATCAGCGGAGGACGAGTAAGGGGGTGGCCCATTACCGCCGTCGAGTCAAGGCCCGGATTTGTGAATTTCCGAAATAACAACAACACCGGAGCCGTTGGCTCGTCGCATATTTACTGTTCATCGGCCGCAGTGTCCAATCAGGAGTAGAGTGCAGACTGTGTCCTTTCGGCAAGCCTGCAAAATCTTGTCGGCCTCTAGGGCCGGCGGGCCTGACGCGGAGACGGGTGGTGACCCGGGCTGGAACCTTTCTCAAACTTGCCGGAGAAGAGGGTCGAGCCATGAATTGTGGAAGCTACTGGCACGAATGTGGAGTTCAACATCAACGCCAGTGATAGAGGGCACGTGGCTAAACTGGCAAATAGCATGGGAATCATTCCACAAGAGATCGAGTTGATTGGACCGGACTGCCAAAACGAAGATCCGCGCGGCGTGACTCCCACTCTACCGATCCCAGCGGACGAGTCACAGTAACGCTCCCACAGACTACGGGGTACGGAACCACGCCGCAACAGGCAGGGCAAGCCGGTGTGTGGCTTCCGGTAACGGCACCTCTTGGGCATGGACTCGCCGACTTCAATGACCAAGAAACCTTCAATCTTGCCGATAGCCAAGGGCGGACCGAGTCTGTCGCCGCAATCTCGTCACGGCGAAGCAGTCAACAGGCCGATTTGTGGGTGGCGCCAGTTGCGCACGCAGCGTCGGGTCAGATTTTGCCGGCTGCCTCGACGAGGTACCGATAGCTGGCCTCGATCAGTCGCTGGCCCTCCTCGGCGTCGAAATCACCCTCGGTTTCCAACGAGACCACGCCGCTATAACCTGCCTCACGCAGTACGCGCACGCAGCTGATCACCTGGCTGCTGATAGCTAAAAAAAGGGCACACGTGCAGGGCTGCCGGATCGGCAGCCCTGCACGTTTCAGGACCAGTCATCGTGAGCCAACGCCCCAGCGAGGTCTTTTCGATCGAAGGCCCCCCTATTCATCCGCACCACGCCCGGCAATGGCTCTCGCGAAAGTCGCAGAACAGACATCCAGGCCCGGGCCGATAGACGAACTTCCCGGTGTCCAGGTCGTCCAGATAGCAGCGGACAAGGCTGAACAGCCTACGAAAATGCTCTGGCGACCGGGCAGGAGACACGTGGGTCTCGACCTTGGGAACTTTGGTCTTCACCAGCCGCCGGATCTCCAGCCCGCCTTCGCGCCGGCCGGTCG
>CAYSCH010000003.1:0-22951 GCA_964429355.1 uncultured Planctomycetaceae bacterium
TCACCCGCCAGACATCACTTACACGCGATCTCCATCCCTGATCGCTTCACAAAGTCTCCGTCACTCGTGCCACTGCCCGGATGACCACCGGCAGGAGCCAGATTCCAAGCACAAGGCCATACACCCGCAGCCGCGGCTCCTTCCCCTTGCCCGCTCGGGCGAGGGGAAGCCACAGGCAGGTCACAGCCGCGGTAGACATCGCCGTCAAGAGGAAGTCCCATCCGGTCAAGGAATAGGGGCCCCGAAGCAGGAACGGTGCCGTGAGCGGACCGAGCACTTCGTGCAGCAGGCCTTGGCCGAAGGACTCTGTGCCTTGCCGGCGAGCAAAATTCTGGGCGAACATGCTCGTCATTGTTTCGAGCGGGTCCTCCGACCAATGCGTGGCGACAATCCCCGTCCACCACGCTGTTCCGACGATCAGCGGAACAGCCGCCGCCTTGAGGACAGCTCGCCGATCCAAGCCCGACCGAGAGGGCCTCAGCCCGAGAAGCAGACACGTGATACCCGCCCATTGCATGAACCAAGGCAACGCCCCGGCGATGAGCAGATTGACACCAAAAGAAACTGCTTCCAACTCGAATTCTGGTGCCCGCCTGATCGGCGCCCAGCGAGCCCAAGCCCACGACGTTGCCAACAGGAGCGCGGCGACGAGCAACAAAGAGTATCTTCGCGTCCTCTCGTCGCCCAACGTTTCAGTCGTCTTTCGGCATATCCGCCAGGTCCGCGTCATGCTGCCACCAACTTCAGTTGGATCCTGAATATCACGTTTCTGCCGTCAATCGTGGTCGGCAAGCCTTTGCTCGTAATAAGCACCGCTCTGTCTCGAACTGCCTCCGACTCCGTTCGAACTCCCTTGACTGGCTCCCCTTCGGCATCTACCCCCTCCACTTCGAACTTCCGCCGCCTGCCGTGAGATGGGGCGTCACCAGAATCTCCGCAACGGGCGTCATGTTCTTCTTGATCTTCATTCGGCCCGTTTCGCCGCCCTTCAGCGTCAAGGTCTCCACGTCGGAGTAGCTCACTGGTTGACTGAAACGCTCCGTCCAGCTAGGCTCGAACCGATGCAGGCAATCATACGGCTCCCCGATTATCAGCCTTTCAGCCCCCAGTTTCCAGATGGGAGTATCCCCGTGGTCCGAACAAGTCTGCTTGCCATATCAATCTGCCTTACGGCTCTGCTCCAACCGGCCGAGCCGGCGGAGTTCTTCGTGGATCCCACTCACGGCGATGCGAACAACGATGGGAGTGCCCAGAAACCGTGGCAGAGCCTCCAGGCCGTTTTCGACAAGGGGCTCGTCGAATGCCGACAATGGGAGAAGCTGCCCTATAAGGACGGGGCCTCGCTCGTTTCCAAGAACCCTGGTGCGCCCGTCAAGGCGGGCGATACGATCTACCTGCGTTCCGGGGACTACGGCAATCTGGAGATCCGCGGATACTATAACCTTGACTGGATCACGATCGCGGCCGAGAAGGGGCATACCCCAAAATTCACGAAGATCCTGATTCGCTCCGGAGCGCATTGGAAGCTCCACGGCATGACCGTGATTCCGGTTGTCGGCACCAAGAAAGCCGGGGCACTAATCGGTCTGGAGTCGCACGGGTTTCACGGGCCCGTTCACGACATCCTTGTCGAAAACTGCCAGGCCGAGTCGGCCCAGGATTCTTCGAAATGGACGATCGAAGACTGGAATACACTGGCCTGGGATGGAATCCACGTCGACGGCACGAAGATGGCCGTCCGAAACTGCATCTTCCGCAACGTCGATTTCGGCATCTCCGTAACGGCCACCGATTCGATGATCGAGCGAAACACGGTTGAAAACTTCGCGGGAGACGGCATGCGCGGCCTGGGCGACAACACCACCTTCCAGTACAACACCGTCAAGAACTGCTACGACGTCAACCAGAACCACGACGACGGCTTCCAGTCCTGGTCGCGGGGCGTCGACCGCCGCGTCGGCACGGGCCAGGTCCGAGGGATTGTCCTCCGCAGCAACACGATCATCAATTTCGTCGATCGCGACCAGCCGTTCCGGGGCACCCTCCAGGGCATCGGCTGTTTCGACGGCATGTTTGTCGACTGGGTCGTGGAAAACAACGTGATTATCACCGATCACTACCACGGCATCACCATGTCGGGAGCCCGCAACTGCCGCATCGTCAACAACACGGTCCTCGACTGCCGCGAAGGACGCCCCGGCCCGCCCTGGGTTTGCATTGGCAATCACAAGAATGGCACTCCTTCCTCCGGTTGCATCGTCCGCAACAATCTCACCACGGCGATCCGCGTGGGCGACGGGGTAACGGCCGATCACAACCTGATCATCGAGGACCCGAATGCCTTGTTCATCGACGTTGCAGCCCACGATCTGCGCCTGAAGGGGGACTGCGAAGCGATCGATGCCGGGAGCCCGGAGTTGGCGCCGTCGCAAGACGCCGACGAAACACCGAGGCCTCAAGGAAAAGGCGTCGACCTGGGCGCCTATGAGTACCGCGCCGAAGCCGACCGGCGCCCGTAGTTGGACATCGCCACTTCAGAACCGTTCACGCGCTTGAAGCTTTTGAAGAATCGAACGAGCAACTGTATTTGTTCTTTGAACACTTTCTCAAGCAAGAGATGCCTGCAAGATAAGGAGGACAGCAACCATGTATCAGTTGACGTGCCTCAACCGAAAGCCGCCGTCAGTGACCCTGTGGGCAAGCCTGCTCCTGATCGCAGTGCTAGGCTCAAACCTCTTTGCAGCAGACGGAGGAACAAAGAGTTCGAAGGGAACCTGGCTCGCCCCGGGCGTGGGAGACATGCCCGGACTCCCCATGGGACCCTTTGTCCGGCTCGGCGACGGGAGCATTCTTACAGTCGACGCCGCATCCAGCGCGATGCGGAGCGCCGACGAGGGAAAGACGTGGGAATCGCGCCCGATCTTCGCCGACCCCGCCAAGTACTCCATCAGCCAGGAAAGGGCACTGCTGAGGACAGCCAGCGGAGTGGTCGTCCTTGCTTTCTCCAATGGCAAGGAAAAAGCCAACTGGAACTGGGACGCCGCGATCTCCGACTCGCCAGGCGCTCGCCTCCCTACCTACGCCGTCCGCAGCCCGGACGACGGCAAGACATGGGAGACGCCCCGGAAACTCCACGACGACTGGACGGGCGCCATCCGCGACATCCTCCAGACGCGATCCGGCACGATCGTCTTCACCTCGATGATGATGCGGCACAACCCCGGCCGTCATTCCGTCGTCACCTATTCCTCCCCTGATGACGGAATAACATGGCGGCGAAGCAACATCCTCGACCTGGGCGGGATCGGACACCACGGGGGCGTCACCGAGGCCACCATCGAGCAACTCGCCGACGGCCGGATCTGGATGCTCATGCGAACCAACTGGAAAACCTTCTGGGAAGCCTGGTCCACTGACGAGGGCCTCACCTGGACTTCCACAGCCGCCACAAAGATCGACGCCAGCAGCGCCCCGGGGCTGCTGCAGCGGCTCCAGAGCGGGCGGCTGATCCTCGCCTGGAACCGCTACTGGCCCGAAGGGAAAACCGAGTTCCCCCTGAGCGGCGGAGACAACCAGTGGTCCGAGGTCCCGGTAAGCAATCACCGGCTGGAACTGTCGGTGATGTTTTCCGACGACGACGGCAGGACGTGGACCGACCCGGTGGTCATCGCCCGTAACGACAAGGGCTGGATTTCCTATCCCTACCTGTTCGAGGCCCATCCACGTGAGCTGTGGATTACGACCATGCAAGGCGACCTCCGGGTACGATTGCACGAAAAAGACTTCTGCTCCGGCCGCACGGGACGTTGAATGTCGATCGGCGAGCTTTTCCCCGGTGTGAAGTGTTCACTAGTTGGGTGTTTCCGTGGGAAGTTTCTCGGGTCCGGCCTGTGGTGGACGGCCTTCATGGCCTTCTGGTACGACTCGGCCATCGCCTTGGCGCGATCTTCCTCGGTGATGCGGGCCAGGTAAGTGGACGTGGGCGTGCCCGGTTTGACCTCCTCGTTGCCGCGGTACGACGAAGACTGGTCCATGCCTTCCATCTCCTCCATAAGCTGCCGCTTTCTCTCCAGCCCGCTTGGCCCACCTTCCGACCGAAACCCCTCCTGCCTCGTAGAATCCCATTCCGCCTGCCGCCCCCTTGCCTTACAACAGCCCCCGACATCCCCCAACTCTTGCCCGCGGAGGGATCGACCCCTCTTTGATCTTTTCGGCGCGTAGATCTTTCCTTCCCCCCGTCTCCTGCCCATTTTTCGTGCCTCTTGGTGCTCTGCGTGGCTATCCATTTTCAGCTTGAGTTGGTGAAATATGCCGTTATGGTTTCTCTCTGTCAAAACACGTGAAAAGGAATGGTTGTGCCCAGACAGTCTACCCTATCCTGCTGCATCGTATTGAGCTTCTTTGCCTCTGCCGCCCGCGCTGCCGAGCCCAACCCGGAGTGGCCCCGATTTCGTGGCCCCACTGCCATGGGCGTGGCGGACGACGATCCGCGTTTGCCGGACACGTGGAGCAAGACCGACAACGTTGGCTGGGCCGCGGACATCCCCGGCCTCGGCTGGTCCAGCCCGATCGTCGCCGCCGGAAAGGTGTTTCTTACGGCAGTGACCAGCGAGAGCCAATACGAAAAGCCGACCAAGGGGCTCTACCAGGGCCTGGGCCGTCCGGAACCGCCCAAGGGGATCCATCACTGGATGGTCTACTGCCTGGATCTGGAAACCGGCAAGGTTCTCTGGCAGCAGCAGGCTCACCAGGGCGAGCCCCAATCACCCCGGCACCCCAAGAGCACCTACGCCTCGGAAACGCCCGTTACCGACGGCCAGCGGGTCTATGCCCTGTTTGGCGACGTCGGCCTCTACTGCTATGACTTCGGCGGCAATTTGGTCTGGTCGCACAAGATCGAGCCCCAGGTGACTCTCTTCGGCTATGGAGCGGCCGCCTCACCCGTGCTCTGCGGCGACCTGGTGATCATGGCCTACGACAACCAGAGCCAGTCCTACCTCGCCGCCTTCGACAAACTGACGGGGCAGCAGCGTTGGCGAACGGATCGAAAAGAACGCAGCACCTGGGCCACGCCCTTCGTCTGGACCAACGAGGTTCGCACCGAGATTGTCACGCCCGGTTACCACGCCACACGCTCCTACGACGCCGACGGAAAGCTCCTCTGGTGGATGTCGGGCCCGATGTCGAACCTAGTGATCCCGTCACCCTTCGCCGCTCACGGGCTGCTCTACGTCACTTCCGGTTACGTGGGCGACCGGCAACGCCCCGTTTATGCCGTTCGCCCGGGCGCGGAGGGCGAGCTTCAGTTCGGGGATGACCCGTCCGCCCACCCGTCGATTGCCTGGTACCAACCCCAGGCGGGCCCCTACAATACATCGCCCATCGTCTATGGCGACCACTTCTACACCCTTCACGACCGCGGCTTCTTCACCTGCCACGATGCCCGCACGGGCGAAGAGATCTACGGCAAGACTCGCTTTCCTGAAGGAGCAAGCTTCACATCCTCCCCCTGGGCCTACAACGGCAAAATCTTCTGCCTGAGTGAAGACGGCGACACCTACGTGATTGAGGCGGGGCCCGAGTTCAAGGTCGCCCGCACCAACCGTCTGGAAGAAATGTGCATGGCCAGTCCGGCCATCGCAAATGGTAAGCTTGTTCTGCGAACCGCGTCCAAGGTGTATTGCCTCGGCGCCCCGTAGCGAAAGCACCCAGCGCCGCAGCGGGATTTCTCGGATCGGCCGGAAATCTGCGGATCCTTGCGCCAATGACTTGCATTGGAGCACCGGTTTCTGTAACAATCGCAACCGTGGGCAACGAGGGGGATCCTTTTCGAGAAGGAGACGCGGCGTGGGATACCGGTGGATCTGGAAGGGGTTGTTTTTGGCATCGGCAGTGGCGGTACTGAGCCCCGTAGACTTGGCCAGGGCGGGGCAGCCCGAAAAAGAGACTGCGGCCGAGGAGGTCGTCTTCCCTCTGCAGGAGATCTCCATTCTCAAGACGACCCTCGATCGCGCTCTGCAAAGCGACCTCACCCGGGGAGCGCGAGCCGAGTGCCAGGAAGGGCCTCACGAGGCGGTCAAAGCCTATCCCAAACTCCTTTCCAAGAAACCGGTCTACGGCCTGATCCGGCTCGCTGCAGACCCCTACCAGAAGGAATCGGGAACGCCTCTCTACTTTGTCGCCGACGAGTCGGGCGAGAAGCCACCGGAGGAAGAACCGGCAAAGGAAGAACCGAAGAAGGAGGCTTCTATCCTCGATACACTGGGGGCTGCCCTGGGCATCAAGAAGGCCAATAGGCCTGCCGAAGAGCAACTTCCGAAACTTAACAATACCTACGACCGGCTCTATGTTGATCTCAGTGGCGATCTCGACCTGACCAACGATCCGGTCGTAGTGCCCATGAAGAAGCCACCGGCCAGTCTTATCTACCGCTATTCGAGCCTGCGGCAACAGGTTGTCTTCGAGGAGATTTCCGTGCCGCTGGAGTTCGGGGAGGATTTGGGCCGCCGCCCGGTGCGACTCGTTCCCCGTCTGGAGGTACAGGAATACCAGGGCAAGGAGTATCCGGGGGTCGGATTCATTTCGGCCGTTGTCCGGACGGGCAGCATCAAGCTGGGTGACCGCAGTTACCAGGCCGTCCTCGCCCAGCGCTACCTGATCACTGGTCGTTACGACCGGCCCTACACGGGCCTGCTACTGACGGCTTCCGACAATCCCGACGGGAAAGACGACTGGTGGGGCGCCGATCAGCTCAGAGCTATGCATCTGGCAGGCGATACCTACTACACGACGACCGCCACGCCGCTCGGCGACCAGTTGATCGTCAAGCCGTACCAGGGGCCCATGGGAATTCTGAAGATCGGCCCCGGCGATCGGAAACTCGAGAAACTGACAATCCAAGGGGGACTCAATTCGGAAGACACTTCCTTGGCCGTCGGAAAGCGGGCCGATTCCGGCGGGCTCGAGCCAGTCAGCGAGTGCCGGCTCCCCGTCGGCGACTACATCCCCAACTACGTGACCATCGAGTACGGCGATCTCCGGATCGGGATCTCGGAAAACTACCACAGCGATGGCAAGCCGATGTCGGTGGACCGCGACTCCTGGATCCACGGTATCCGGATCCGGGAGGACAAGCCGTTCGTCTGGGATTTCTCGACTCCGCCGGATGTGATGTTTGCCAGTCCCGCCAAGGATCAGACCTATCGCCCCGATGACGAGATCAGCGTCAAGGCCGTGCTGATCGATCCGAAGCTGACTGTCATGATCCGCCGTCTGAATGACACGAGCCGAATGGAAGACAAGGAAATCGAGACGGGCGACGGCCGCAAGAGCACCTACAAAACACAGGTTTCTCTCGACCCCATCGTGACGATCACCAACGCCTCAGGCAAACAGATCGCCGAAGGCCCCATGCCCTTTGGATGAGACGGCACTTGCGGGTACTCGTGGCGAGTACCGAAGGACCTCGAACTGGCCGGCAACGAAGAAACCTTCACGATCACCGTTCGCTATGACACCCAAGAGCTTTACGGCAAGGTGGAAGCCACGCGAACCTTTGTGGTCAAGAAGGAGTGACTCCCGTCACTTCACCTCCATCCCCAGCACCTTCACCAGGAACGCCCACTGATCGGCAATCTCCTCGATCAACATCGTCGTCGGCTTGCCCGAACCGTGTCCGGCCCGGGTCTCGATGCGAATCAGGACGGGGGCTTTGCCCTCATGGGCCGCCTGGAGACGGGCGGCGAACTTGAAACTGTGACCCGGCACCACCCTGTCGTCTGTGTCGGCCGTGGTGATCAACGTCGGCGGGTAGGCCGTGCCGTCTTTCAGGTTGTGGTAGGGAGAGTAGGCAAACAGGGCCTTGAACTCCTCGGCGTTATCGGCCGAACCGTAGTCGTCCACCCAGAACCGGCCGGCCGTGAACTTGTGAAACCGGAGCATGTCCATGACGCCGACCGCGGGCAGGCAGGCACCGAACAGGTCGGGACGCTGGGCCATGCAGGCGCCGACGAGCAGCCCGCCATTGCTGCCCCCCTGGATCGCCAGCCTCTCACGGCGCGTATAGCCCTCCTGGATCAGCCACTCGGCGGCCGCGATGAAGTCGTCGAACACGTTTTGCTTGTTCAGTTTCGTGCCGGCCTGGTGCCAGTCTTCGCCGTATTCACCGCCGCCGCGGAGATTGGCCTGGGCGAAGATGCCTCCCATCTCCATCCAGGCCAGCCGGCTGATCGAGAACCGGGGCGTGAGTGCCACGTTGAATCCGCCGTAGCCGTACAGCAGCGTCGGGTTATTGCCCTGGCGCTGCGTGCCTTTCTTGTAGGTGAGAAACATCGGCACACGCGTGCCGTCCTTACTCGCATAGAAAACCTGCTCGGTCACGTAGTCTTCCGGCACGAAGTCGACTTTCGAACGCCGCAGCAAGGTGCTCTTGCGAGCAACCAGATCGTAGCGATAGATGCTCGGCGGAACGGCAAAACTGGAAAACGAGTAAAACGTTTCCATATCCGTCCGCTTCCCGCCAAAACCGTCGGCTGAGCCGATGCCCGGCAGCTCCAGTTCGGAAAGGAACTGGCCGTCCATGGCATACAACTTGATTTGGCTGCGGGCGTCTTTCAGATAGTCTGCCAGGAACGTGTTTCCCACCAGGCTCACACCGGTGAGCACGTCCTCCGCCTCGGGAATCAGCTCTTTCCAGGCCGTCCGTTCGGGCTGGCGGGTGTCGATCGCGATGAGCCGGCGTTTGGGAGCATCCAGGTCGGTCTTGAAGAACATGACCGGGCCGTCGTTGCCGATGAACGTATATTCGTTGTCAAAATCGGTGACGAGTTCAACCGGCATCCCGTAGGGTTCGGTCAGATCCTTGTAGACGATGCGGAACTTGTCGTCGGTGCCCTTCCAGATCGTGATCACCAGAAACCGGCCATCCTCCGTAGCTTCCGTCTGGAATCCCCAGTCAGGATTGTCGGGCCGGGCATAGACCAGCACGTCCTCGTTCTGCGACGTTCCCACGCGGTGATAGAACACCTTCTGGTTCAGGTTGAGGCTCTGGAACTTGGCGTCTTCGGTCGGCTCGTCGTAGCGGCTGTAGAAGAAACCTCGGCCGTCCTTCGTCCAACTCGTGCCGGTGAATTTGAGCCACTTGAGTTCCTCTTCCAGTACCCGGCCGCCGTCGATCTCCATCACCCGCCAGGTCCGCCAGTCGCTGCCGCCGTCCTGGATTCCGTAGGTCATGTAACGGCCGTCGTCGCTGAACGACATCCCGTCGAGGGCCACGGTGCCGTCGGCCGACCAGGTATTCGGGTCGATCAACACCCTGGGCTCCGCCTCAAGGGAATCCAGCACGTAGAGCACGTACTGATTCTGCAGCCCCGTATTGTGCTGATAGTAATACCGCCCGCCGGCCTTGAAGAACGTGCCGAACTTCTCGAAATCCCACAGTCCGGTCAGCCGCTTCTGGATCGCCTTCCGCTCGGGAATCTTCTCGAGGAATCCGAAGGTCACTTCGTTCTGAGCCTTGACCCAGTCGGCTACCTTTTCCGACTGGCGAACGTCGTCTTCCAGCCATCGATACGGATCGGGCACCTTCGTGCCGTGGTGATCGTCAATCTGGTCGACCTGATCGGTCGGGGGATAGGAAAAGGAATCATTGGCCATGGAAACGTGGGAAGACAGGAGGAACAAGAATGTTGCGGCCAGGGATGGTGCCAGGCGGTTCATGAGATCTTACCTTCGTATACGAGCGCAGAGTCAGACTGCCGATCGAAATGCGCACATTTCCCCCGCCCAGTCGCCAAGGAACGCCATGTTTCGCCAGGTTATTCCGCCGCCACGTAGTCGATCACCAGGACCTTGTCGATTTGCGGCTTGAGCAGAGCTACGAACTCCTGGTGGGCGGGATGGGGTAGATATACCTCACGCCCCTTCTCGTCGTTGAAGGTCACAAGGAAGCAGTGGGTGAATCCATCCGCGAGGCCTTCCGGGCTATTATTCGTTCCCCATTCGAAGTCGACCACCTCGGGAACCTTAGACGGCAGGGCCCGGAACGCGTCTTCAATCTTCTTCACTTCCTCCGCAGGCGCGCCGTCCTTGAATTTGAACATGACGACATGGCGAAGCTTGCCCAGATTGGGCTTCTTGCTCACGGCAGGCTCCCGAGCTTTTAACGAACTTGCCACCACGGCGAGGACCAACAAGCCAACTAACGTCCATACATGCGTTTTTCGCATTTCCAGGATCCCTGATGTCACGAGTTGAGGTCGTTTCGGCGTTCACCCGATAACGACGTCAAATATACACTTTGCGAATCGGCAATATAAGAGCCGGCTATGGTTCCGCCGGGGGATCAGGCAATATCCGTCGAAGGATGGCCCCATCGTACTCGATAGTCGAATCCCCTTGGGGGTGACCACCTTTCCGTTGCGGTTTCGGTGTCCAACGACGGTGTGCGGCATCTGCCGCCCTCTTCCCCCCCCTCTGTCAGCACACTATATTTTAGAGACCCTAGCAAAACGAGTGAGTCTTCCACGGGCATCGGTGCACATCATCGGTGGTTTTGTTAGCGGCTCTCAGATTCGCAATCCACCTCGTTCCGCCCTGAAGGAGCCGCAGATGGCTGTCTCCCTCCCGTTCGACCTGAAGGCCCACATCCGCTCGATCCCCGATTTCCCCAAGCCGGGAATCCTTTTCCGTGACATTACCCCTCTGCTCGGGAATGCGGAAGCTTTCCGCCAGACCATCCGCCAGATGGCCGAGGCCGTCCGTGGCCTGGGGGTTCAGCAGATTGCCGCCGCCGAAGCTCGAGGATTCCTGTTCGCAGCTCCGCTGGCCGTTGAACTCGAAGTGGGCTTGATCCCCATCCGGAAGCCCCGGAAACTGCCATTTAAGACCATCTCGCACAGTTACGAGCTCGAATACGGCGCCGACACCCTCGAGATTCACACCGACGCGGTGAAACCCGGTGCCAGGGTCCTGGTGGTCGACGACCTTCTGGCCACCGGCGGCACGATCGAAGCATGCTGCAAGTTGATCGAGAAGGCGGGCGGTGTTGTTGCCGGGTGCCTGTTCCTGGTGGAACTGACAGGTGAAGGGGGCGCCGAGAAGATCAAGGGATACAACAAAATCAGCCTGATCCAGTACGACGGCGATTAGCCGTCAGCCATACCGGGGCAACGCGGTTCTCTTTTTCGTTTGCCCTCTCCGAATGGCCGCCCAGCGGACGGAGCAAGCCCCGACGGTCGCTGCAGCAAGCTACCTCGCCATTTACCTCTTTCTGTGCGTTCTGACACTCAAGCGGCCCACCAGACGGTGGGGGACGAATAGAGTCCTGCTCCAGTTTTCTGGACGCAGTGCCGTTTTCACGGTCACCCGATTGAAATTGCCCGTCATCTCCGTTGAAGAGACATCCCATCCCGCACAGTTTGACAGGAATTATGGCGGTCGCCGGTTCGATAATTTCTATCGAGAGGTAACTTCAACGGAGACTGGCAGATATGGTACGAAGAACGTTGGTGATCTTGTTGTTTTTCGTGGCGAATGCGGACATCGCCCTGCTTGCAGAGCAGTACAGTCCCGTCCCAACCCAGCCGCCGCTGGGTACAGCACCGAGAATCGTCTCACCGCCCGGGCCCGTCTATTCGCTCGGCGTGCCGAGTGTCGAGCGTCCCGCGATCAATACCGCTCCGCATAAGCATCTCGGTCTGCACGGGGCTGTGACAGAGCAAACGACCCCGGCGGGCTGGACGGGCTATGGATTTGGTGGGGTTCCGACCTATCAGTGGGGCTACTTTGGCGCTCGTTACCGCCCCATCAAGATCTATCACCAGGGTTACTACGGTCACCAGATCTCGTACGGTTACCGCCGGGGTTACTAACGCAGGAAGCCGATGAAGAAGGAGAAGACCTCTTCTTCGTCGCCTTCTTCCTGGACAACCGGGAATGCGAAGTCAAGTGCGATGGGCGCCGGGCCCATTGCCGGAATGGTGATTCGCAAACCAAAGCCGGGCGCCACGCGGTACTTGTCTTCCCAGTTGTCGATCGTAGGCTGCGCCGCGCCTGTGTCGCAGAAGACGACGCCCCGAACCATGTCGCTCGCCGTCAACGGAAACATGTATTCGGTCGAAGCCAGCAGATTGAACTCACCGCCGACGGGAATGCCGTTCACTCGCGGCGATGCCCCGCGGAAGTCGAAACCGCGGATCGACGAATAACCGCCATTGAAATAGTGTTCGTAGATCGGAGTGTCGCTGCCGGTATAGGAGGCAGTTCCCTTGACGCTCAGCACGTGGCGTCCGGAACCATCCGGCCTCTCGTGCAGCATGAAGTACTTGCGCAGGTCGATCTCCGCTCGTGGATACTGGTAACTTCCCACGACCTGTTCGAATTCGAGCGTCAGCAGGTGCCCTTCAGTGGCCAGGAAGGTGTTGTCCCGGGTGTCGTGAGTGAGTTGAACGCCGAAACCGTAGAGATCGGAATCGCCCAGAGCGTCGGTCAACTCGGGCGGTGCGCCGGTGATGGGGTCGGAGAGAGTGACCCGCTCAAGACGAAACGACGTCGAGGCCGAGAGATCGTGAGCCAGTTTGTAGCCTAGGGAAACCCGGCCTCCAATCCGCTGTTCGTCCCACTCCTCGTAGAACCGCGTGTAGTAGAAACCGTTCAGCCCAAGCCCGATCTGGGTGTCGAACAGGTAGGGCTCGTTGAACGTGACCATATAGCGTTGGACCTCGCTGCCAGGCATGGCCTCCACGCGGAAGCGCTGGCCGCGGCCGCGGAAGGCTGTCCCGTTGCGAAAATCCTCCCAGCCGCCAGGAAACCGTCGCCAGTCGAAATTCTGCTCGTCGACCACGATCGAACCGATCAACCCCGCATCCGAATTCACACCGGCGCTGAACATGAACCGGCCGGTTTCTGTTTCGGCCACCTCCGGACGCAGTGGAAGGAAGATTGCCGGGTCCTGGTCCGGCACAGTTCCCAGGAAACCGCCCGGATCGCGGTCACCGAAGAAGTTGAGCCCCGGATCGAACGCATTCGGAACGCCGTTCGCCCCGACTGCATCGGGGGGTGAAAGTTGCGGAGCGGGTACGTAGGGAGCGACGGCCTGTCCGCCCACCGGGGGCGAGGGCGTGTAAGGTATCGCCGGCGAAGCGAAGCTCGGATTGGGCGCGGTGGAGTAGGTCGGCGTTGTGCCCGCAGACGGCAGCGGCGGGGTCGTGCTCCCCCCATCGGCCGAGTACTGAAATCGTATCACCTCATCCGGACGGGACTGGGGAACCAGGAAGCGTGTCAGATTCGGAGCGTTTGGCTGCTGCCCGCGCTGCACATAGTTCACCGCCGGAGACGAAACCGCAGACACGGGAGGTTCCGCCCTTGTTGGCGTCTGCACGACCGGCTGCGAGGCAGGCTGGGTGTGCGACACGGCGCTGGCCGAGGTCACTGGAGGGAGCACTGTCAAGTTGTACCATCGATCCCCGCTCTCGACCGGTGGCTGCGCGAGTGCTCGGCGGGCCTCGTCCGACGGGTTCTGGCCGCGAAATTCGCCCGCTTCCGCCTGGCGGCGAGCCAGTTGAGCCTTGGCTTCCTCGATCTCCTCCGGGGAGGGCGGGCTGAAGGCTATCTCCGGCATCGCGCCGCTCTGGGGATCGACTTTGAACAGTTGGCTGGATCGAAGTCGCCGCTGGCTGTCACGCAATTCGCGAATGTCGATGATATCACCCGGTTCGAGTGACAGGCGATTCAGGACCGTAGTGATCTGCGTGTGCGGAAAATCTCCCGCAATGTTGACGTCGATCTTGCCGACGCGGTATCGCTCTCCCTCTTCGATTCGGTAAACCAGGTCCAGGTGACCAGGCTCCTCGTCAAATATGATCTCCGGCTTGACATCGGCGAAGACGTGGCCGACGGCTCCATAGCGGTCCTTGATCGCGTTCTCATCCCGTCGCATCCAGTCTTCGCGATAGAACTGTCCCTCTTTGATCTCCACGACACGCAGAAGCTCTGCTGTGTCAATTCGCTTGTTGCCGATTACGGAAAGACTGCGGACGGAGTACCGGGGTCCCTCGTCGATCACGAACTTGAGCGTGACCCAGTCGCGCTGGTCATTCAGCGGATACTCCTCCACGAGACTGCCGACCCTCGCGCGGAAGAACCCCAGGTCATGATAGTACTCAACCAGGCGATCTTCATCTTCCTGGATCTGCCTGCGATTCACCTCGCCACCAAACAACCACACCACGCCCTGCTTGGATTTGATCTGCGTGCGCAGCCGAGCCTCGCTGGCAATCGTATTTCCTTCGAAGCTGGTCCACAGAATCGTCTTCTTGGAGCCCTCGTTGATAACGAAGACGACCCGTTCATCCGTGGCCTGGTCGCCCTCGTGAAGACTTACGCGGGCGTCTACAAATCCCTTCTCTTGATAGAAGGCTTCGAGGCGGCTTCGAGCTTCCTCGATGGCAAACGGTTCGAGCGGGTCCCCTGCCTTGATCTTCGCCTCCTTCGATAGGGTCTTGGTCTTGATCTTGCGGTTTCCCACGTAATGCACGGCCTTGATCGTCGCTCGCTCAAATACGTCGAAAACAACGATCCGACCTGCCCCATTCGGCGCATCCTGGTACTGAGCCCTCACGCTGTCGACAAGACCCGAACGATTCAACCGGCGTACGTCCTGTTCGACGGTCTCCGCGTTGTAGGCCCGGTTTGGCTTGGTGTATATGTAACGCATGATTTTCTCGGTCGGCGTTCGCTTGTTGCCGACAACTCGGACATCGACCACCAGATCGGAAGGCCGGTCAGGGACAAGACCAGACAGCCCGGGGGGGGCATCGGGAATCGTTCCGGCGGCGGGAGGAATGGCAGGTACGGCGGTCAGGCCGCTGAACGAGGCTGGCTGCGCAGGAATGTAGCCGGGCATTTGCGGCGCCGCGGGCTGCTGCGCATAGGGCGATTGCGAGCCAGGATACACCGGTGTCTGCAGGGAGGGCAGAGACTGAGCACAGGCCGTGCCCGCCACGCCGGATAACCATAACAGCGCCAGGAAACAGGCTTTTGAAAGACAGCTCAGGAAGGGGATCGCGACGTCGAACGCCGTCTTCCGCCGAGCAGGGGAACCACGCCTGGCACAGGACATCGCCGGCGAACCGAACCTGTTTCCCAACCGCATGTCAGGGATTGCGACCATCGGGATCCTTCCCGCCTCTCGGTTGTTGATTGTCGAGACCTGCGCCACTCCTTGGCGCCAGACCGGTTGCTTTCCAAATTACGCGTCCCCCGAGCAAAGGGTTCGCACCACGCAAGCTGCCAACCGCTACCGTCTGTTTCTGCGGCTGCGCCGTCAACGATCAACGCATCGGGGCGCGCAGAGTCTTCCGAGGACTTTTCAAGAGGAGTACAAATACAGAATGCCCCCAGATGGGGCAAGGCGGAAATGCAGTTTTGATGCCTCGATTTGCTGCATTTGGACCAGAACTGGACTCAGAAGTCGTCGCCTCCGCCCCCCCCGCCAAAGCTGTCGAATTCGTCATAACGGTCGACTGCCCTGTTCTCGAAACGCGTGAATTCCTGGCGCCAAGTCAGTTTCACGTCGTCGGTGGGACCGTTTCGCTGTTTGGCGACAATCAGATCGGCCTTGCCGGCAAGCTCCCGTTCCTTGGCCTCCTCGTGCGTCATGTAATACTCTTCGCGGTGAACAAACATGACCACGTCGGCATCCTGTTCGATCGCCCCCGATTCCCGCAAATGGCTCATCCTGGGCCGGTTGTCCTTCGTAGCCTCCGCCTGCCTGTTAAGCTGGGCAAGACAGAGAACCGGTACCGCCAATTCACGGGCAAGTCCTTTCAATCGCCTTGCGATCTTGGCGACCTGCTCCTGACGTGGATCGGACGAATTCTCCGGCTCGATCAACTGCAGGTAGTCGATCACGACCAGCCCGAGGTTCTCGCGCCGCTTGAGACGCCTTGCCGTCGCGGCAATCTCGGTGATTGTGCGGCTTGGCGAATCGTCGATAAACAGCGGCGCTTTGCTCAGTTCCGCCGAGGCCTTCACGAGGTCCTCCCGATCCTCCGCGGTAAGGTACCCGCCGCGGAACTTGCGGCCATCGATCTTGCCCCGGGCACACAGCATACGCTGGCCCAATTCGAGGCGGGCCATTTCCAGACTGACCATCAGAGTCGTCACCCCGGACTCGACCGCCACATGGTCGGCGATGTTTGTGGCGAGTGCAGTCTTTCCCATACTCGGCCGGGCCGCGAGAATGATCAACTCCGAACCGTGAAGCCCCCCCGTGAGATTGTCGTAGTCGGTAAAACCGGTGGGCACGCCGGTCGCGCCACCATGCTTCATGCGATGGTCGATGTGGGCATAGGCCTCGACCATGACATCGTGCATGCTCGCCAGTTGATCGGAACTGCGTTCATCGTGAACAGCGAAAATCTTTTCTTCGGCACGCCCGACCAATTCCCGCGGGTTATGAGTGGGATCGTAGGCGTCGCGGAGGATTTCGGTGCTCGCGTGGATCAGCGAGCGGAGCGTGGCCTTGTCGCGAACGATCTCGGCATAGTAATTCGCGTGAGACGGGACCGCCACCGCCTGGAGAACTTCGCTCAGAAAAGCTACGCCGCCGATTGCTTCCAAATCGCCCGCCTGACGGAGGTGCTCGATCAGCAGGGTCGGATCGACCCGGCCTCCTTCCCCGTGCATCTCCATGATGTGGTGGTAGAGCTTCTGATGCGCGATGGCATAGAAATCGCGGGAGCGAAGAATCAACGCCACTTCATCGCACAGCTCGGGATCAAGCAATAAGCTGCCGAGAACGCCGAGTTCTGCGTCAAGGTTCTGGGGGGGAAGCCGATCAAGGATCTCGGAACTTTCGCGTCCGGGCGAATGGGCCGGCTCCAATCGCGCTGAGGTCGCCATGGCAATCCTTCTCCGAGAAAAGCGTACTGCGCATCATAGAACGCCGGCGCGCCGGCGACAAGCAATCGCCACCGCGCGCGGCATGTGAAGATCGGCCGGTCCGGGCCCGTCCTACGATTCCTCAGCCTCACTGACGCTCGGCACGACCCAAACCTTGACTTCCGAGTCAATCTCCTGGCCAACATGGATCTTGACGGTATAGAGGCCGAGTTCCTTGAGAGGCCCTTCGAGGCGGATTTGATCCAAGGCGATCGTGATTCCGGCAGCCTTCAAGGCATTGACGATCTCCGGCGCTCCCACCGAACCGTAGAGATGCCCCTCTTCGTTGGCATTCGCTTCGATCGTAAGGCTCTGCTGCTTCAACTCGGAAGCCAGCGATCGGAGTCCCGCCAGGCGCGCCTTCTGGATCTCGGCAAGCTTTGCCTTGTGTTTGTCAACCATCCGCTTGTGATGGTCGGTGGCGATCGTGGCCAGCCCCTGCGGCAGAAGGTAGTTACTTGCATAGCCCGGGCGGACCTCAACCACATCGCCCTGTTCGCCGAGATGCTCGACGGACTGGATCAGCAGCAATTCGATTCCACCGTTGCGCCCCTTCGGAAGCCGCTTGAATCGGCTGGGATTTCGTCGAATCTTCTTTTGTTTTCTGGTCTGTACCATGGAACTCGTCACCTTCTTCGTATAGGCTCTTCCGCCGCAAGCGGACAGCGTGCTTTTCGTCGGCCGCCTGCTTTGACGATCAACACACGTGCAATCGATCGCCTGTCTTGTTTGCTTGAATTGCTTTCCGGGGTGGCCCGCTCTGCTATCCTGGGTAGGTTGTCAGAACGGGATATCGTCGTCAGGGGCTCCTCCACCAACGGGAGGAGGTCCGAAGGATTCGTCCGCAAGCTCCGGCTGACTGTACGGATCGCTCTGCTGCCTCGGTTGGGGCGGCCGTCCGCCGCCACCTCCACCACCTCCACCCGCCCCGCCACGGGGGCCAACCATCTGCATCCGTTCGCACACGACGTGCAACTTGGAGCGTTTCTGGCCGTCGTTGGTCTGCCACGTGTCGAGCTTCAGCCGACCCTCGATCAGAACCGAGGAGCCTTTCCCGAGGTACTCACCGGCAACCTCGGCCGTGCGGCCCCACAACGTAACGTCGACAAACGTTGTTTCCTCGACCCATTGACCGTCCGCTCCCTTGCGCCGATCGTTGACCGCCAGCCCGATGTCGCACACAGCCGTTCCGCCGGAGGTATACCGGATCTCTGGATCGCGCGTAAGATTACCCATCAAGATAACGCGGTTGAAACTCGCCACTGTCTCGACTCCCTACGCTCTTGAACCACCCGTCGGAACCAAGGGGATGACCAATCGTCCGCGAGATTTCGCATCCCCGACGATACGACCGATCCACATCGCGTCAACAGCGACCGACCGGACTCCCTACCCAAGGACTAACGGCGTCGGCCGTTCACGCCTCGTCCTCATCGGCGTCCGTCACGGCGGCCAAATCGGGAACCACGTCTTCCAGTTCGTCCGCATCCGGAGTTTCCGCGACAGGCTCCGACGGTCTGACCGTAGCGCCCTTCGCGTGCTCGACCAGAGCGTCCACAATTCGGGGATCCACCTTGAGCACCAGGCTCCGAAGGATATTGTCGTCGAGCTCGGTTTGCCGGGTGAATTTCGGCAACTGCGGGCCTTCCAGTCGGAAATACGTCAGCCAGTACGTACCCTTTTTCTGTCCATCGATCGGGTAGGCCAAGCGACGCTCTTCCCACAAACGGCTGACGAGGATCTCACCGCCAGCCTCCTCAATCATCCGGGAGACTGCGCCCGAGACACCGTCCGGATCACGCCCGTACTTTCCCGAATCGAAGATGAACATGCCTTCGTAAACGTTGCTTGCCAAAGCTACACTCCTCGTTGGCCTCAGTTGAATTGATTCATGCACGTGTCGATTCCTTCGCGAGCCCAGACTACCGCGGCATCTGCCGCTCTGTGGATCGCTGGATCGACCTCTGCCTGTTCTTCCCGCGTGAACCTTCCCAGAACGTAGTCAGCTGCGTCCCAACCGTCCGGCGGCGATCCGATTCCGATCCGAAGCCGCGACAGTTCTTCCGTGCCCAGTCGCCGGATCACGTCCGCCAGTCCTTTCTGCCCTCCAGAGGACCCTTTGACGCGAATCCGCAACTTGGCAAGTGGCAAATTGATGTCGTCGCAAACGATCAAAATCTCGTCGTCGGCAAGCTTGTAGAAGTCCCTCGCAGCTAGAACACTCGCTCCACTTCGGTTCATATAGGTTGCTGGACAGAGCAACACGAGCTTCTCGCCCGCAATCTTCGTCTCGGCAACCTGGCCGTCAAATCTCGCTCTTGGTTTCTCGGTTCCAAGGCGTCGCGCCATCTCGGCTACGACCTCGAAACCTACATTGTGGCGGGTCCCCGAGTACTTTCGCCCGGGGTTGCCCAATCCGACGACCAGTTTCATCCCACCAAGCTCCTTCGCCGACCCGTGCCGCCAGGCGGCACGGACTCGCGTGGGCTAGGACTCGGATTCTTCCTCGTCGCCTTTCTTTCGCCCGATCACTTCCGGCTCGATTTCGCCCGCGACAACCTCTTCCTCCACCTGTTCGGTTACCTCGACGCACTGAACGATGTCGTGCTCAGGATCCGCGAAGACTTTCGCCCCTGGCGGAAGTTCCAGACTGGCGACGGTAATCGAACCATTCAAGCCGAGATCGTTGATGTTGACCGTCAGCTTCTCGGGAATGTCGGCCGCCTCGCACTCCAACTCGATCTCGTGAATCAACTGCTTCACCACACCGCCTTCCTTCACGCCCGGCGCCTCGCCACGCAATTCGACGGTCACCTGCACCGTGACTTTCTCATGGGCAGAGATCCGCGAAAAATCGACATGAAGGACATGATTGCCCCACGCATCCCATTGGCATTCGCGAATGAACGCCGATTCGTTCACCGCCCCCGCCAGGCTCACCATGCGACTGCCATGACGGATCATCGCGTTGAACTGATCGGCCGGTACGGCCAAACTCACCGGTTTCTGCCCGTGGCCGTAAAGGACCGCCGGAATCTGGCCGCAGGCGCGGAGCCGCCGGTTGTTTAGTTTCCCTCGCATCTCGCGAGATTCCACTTTCAATGTCTCGGACATCGAATTCCTCAGCAATCAGGCTGCTTGAATAACCTTGTTCGATCCACTCACGCGCCAGCGTGACCGGTCGCGTCTTCCACGTGCCAACGCTCGGGCAGGGCTCCACCCACATGGGCGAAACTGCTTATTGTGGCGGATTTTCACGGAAATACAACCCCACCGGGTCACCTTTCAGCGACTCTCCTTACGAGCATCCCGCCGAAACAACCCGCTGACCGACTCATTCCGGTGAATCCGCTTGATCGCCTCCCCCAAAAGTGGGGCAACAGTCAACACCCGGATCCGATCCAGACGCCGCTCTGGGGGCAAGGGAATCGTGTCGGTCACCACAACTCCTTCAACCGGAGCCTCTCGAATCCGGTTGATCGCATCGCCGCACAGGACGCCGTGAGTAGCCGCAAGATACACAAGCCTTGCGCCGGCGTTCTTCACCATCTTCGCGGCACCGCAAATCGACCCGGCGGTGCTGATCATGTCGTCAAAGATCAGCGCGATTTTGCCGGCCACCGGTCCGCCGATCAGATTGGCCTGGTCTGTGGAGTGCGCACTGGACCGACGTTTGTCGACGATCGCAACCGGCGCCTTCAGGTCGGCCGCATGACTCAGGGCCCGCTTGATGCTCCCTTCGTCCGGGCTGACCACGATAATATCCTCTTGCGGGAAGTTCATCTCGTGAAAATGGGCGTCGATCACCGGAGCCCCGACCAGATGATCGACCGGGATGTCGAAAAAGCCCTGGATCTGAGCGGCATGCAGATCCATCGCCAGGACCCGATCCGCACCCGCACGCGTGATCAGATTGGCCGCCAGTTTTGCCGTGATTGGTACCCGCCCCTCATCCTTCCGATCCTGCCTTGCATACCCGAAATAGGGCATCACGGCGGTGATTCGCTCGGCGCTGGCTCGCTTGAAGCTGTCGATCAGGATCAGCAACTCCATCAAGTTTTCGTTGACAGGATGGCAGGTCGGCTGCATGAGGAACACGTCGCGTCCCCGCACGTCCTGCTCAATTCGGCACCAGATCTCTCCATCCGGAAACGTATCAATCCTCAGCTTGCCAAGCGACAAACCGAGATAGTCGCAGACACGTTGTGCAAGTTCCGGATGAGCCCGGCCGCTGAATACCTTCATGTCGTTCATGATTTCGTTGAGACTCTCCCCTGCGTGTGATTCAGGGACAGTCAGGCACTCTCACCTGTCTGCCTGGAAAGAGCTTGCCGTCAGGTCCTTCCCTGCCTCAGCCCGGTCCCGGCGTCCAAGCACTCAGGTTTCGTCAGTCATCACCGCCGACCTCCTGCATGGCGGCTTCCACGATCTTCAGTTCATCCACGGTATTGATCCCCAGCACCTCGCAGGGTTTCAGCACCTGCAACGCCCGCACGGCCTTCCCTTGCTTCAGAAGAACTCCGGGAACATCCGTGATGTAGTACTCGCCTTGTGAATTGTCGGGACAGATTCTTTCCAGCGCCTCGAGCAGATCGTGCGATCGGAAGACGTAGTAGCTCATATTGACTTCGGTGATCTGCTTCTGCTCGGGCGTGGCATCGCGTTGTTCCACGATCCCAGCAAACTGCCCGTCCGCATCGCGGACGATTCGGCCCAGTCCGAAGGGATCCTCTTTGTGGGCGGTTCCCAGGATGCAGGCGGCCGGCCTCCGGTCGTAGTCGTCCAGGAGAGCACGCACCGAATCGGCTTGAATCATGGGAGAGTCGCCAGCGATGACAAAAACCGGCCCGTCGTGATCCTTGAGGTGGTCGCGACAAACCATCACCGCGTGCCCCGTGCCAAGTTGCTCGGTCTGCTCGGCAAATTCGAGCCCGGTTCGCGTACCAAGGGCCTCTCGCACCAATTCCGCTCGGTACCCGACGATCACCACGATCCGGTCGACACCAACTTCCTCGAGCACGTCGAGCACGTATTCGACCATCGGCCGGCCGCAAACCGGGAACAGGACCTTAGGGAGATCCGATTTCATTCGCGTGCCCTTACCCGCCGCCATCACGAGCGCAACCGTTTCTCTCATTTGCCTGCCCCCTGCATATTCCCCGTTTTTTGTTCGCCCATGGTCAAGGCAACAATCCTTTAGTGATCGGAGCCCGCAGGAGAAAACTTCAGCAAGTGAGTGGAACCAGCGTAGATTTGGCGAGTTCCATATCTTGGCACGAAACAAATGGAGACGCCAGGGGGCGTGGCCAGAATGTCCGGCCGCGCACCACCCAGATGGGTTGCGTGCTCAACGTTGACAGTCGATGCAGGCGCGATACAATGAGCCGTTTCCCCGAGCAGTTCGGTCGTATTGCCCGGGGCTGTTTTTTTCTCCAGACAAGGGTTGATCAGCGTTGCTTGAAGCGATTCAGAAGGCCGACACGCTCATTGAAGCCATGCAGTGGATCCGTGAGTTCCGTGGGAAAGTCACCGTCATCAAGCTGGGTGGCAGCGTCATGGAAGACCAGACAGCGCTGTCGAGTCTTCTTCTTGACCTGGTTTTCATGGAAACCGTCGGGATGCGTCCGGTGATAGTCCACGGCGGTGGGGCTGCGATCAGTCGAGGGATGGCGGAGGCCGGTCTCGAACCGCGCTGGGTCCAGGGACGTCGGTACACCGACGATGCGACCCTCGAGATCGTCGAGCGGGTCCTGGCGGGTTCCGTCAATCGCCAAATCGTTGAGGAGATCGACCGACTCGGGGGCCGTGCCGAGGGCCTCAATTTCGAGACCCGCAACGTGCTTTTCGGCCAGCGAACCACCTTGAAGGCAGCCGACACAACGGAGATCGATCTGGGCCATGTCGGACGGGTCACTCGTGTCGACCAGGAGACGATCGAGGATCTTTGCCGTCGTTGGGTTGTGCCGGTCATCCCCTCGATGTGTGTTGCTGACGACGGGCAGAAACTCAA
>CAYSCH010000003.1:22961-25957 GCA_964429355.1 uncultured Planctomycetaceae bacterium
GACACGGCGGCAACGGCCGTTGCCCAGGCGCTCGGCGCAGAGAAGCTCGTTTTCGTCAGTGACGTAAACGGCGTGCGGCGGGACAAGGACGATCCCGGTTCGCTCCTCCGCTCGTTGACTCCCGCCGAGGCCCGTCGGCTCATGGCATCGGGTGCCATTGAATCCGGCATGATCCCGAAGGTCCAGGCGTGCCTGGAGACCCTGGAAGGCGGCGTCCGCAAAATCCACATTATCGACGGCAGGTTGCGTCATTCCCTGTTGTTGGAGGTTTATACCAGCGAGGGCGTGGGAACCGAAATCGCCCAGGGATGATCTTCCAGTGGCCGAACCTGCCCAGCGGCCACCATGTCTAGTGAGACTTCTTCCAGAACTGTTCGTTCGCCCTCATAGGAGAACAAGATTGTGCCAAGCGACAGCCCATTAGGCTCCCCGGAGACAATGGAACTCTTCCGACAATATGTGATCCCCAATTACCGCCGCTATCCCGTGGCATTGGTCCGCGGCGAGGGATCCTGGGTTTGGGATGCCGAGGGCAACCGCTATCTCGACTTCTTCCCCGGATGGGGCTGCAATCTGTTGGGCCACTGCCCAGCTCCAGTCGTCCGGGCGGTGCAGGAGCAGGTCGCGAGGTTGATCCACGTCCCCAATACCTGGTACACCGAGGCCCAGGGGCGCTGGGCCGAGGCACTCAGCCGGCGCAGCTTCGGCGGCCAGGCCTTCTTCTGCAATTCGGGCACGGAGGCGAACGAGGCCGCTATCAAGCTCGTTCGGCTGCACACACCCAAGCACCGTTACAAGATCATCACCTTCGAGGGCGGATTCCACGGTCGGACCCTTGGCTCCACATCTGCGACTGCCCAGGCCAAGTACCATGAAGGCCTCGGGCCTCTCATGGCCGGCTTTGTCTATGCCCCGTTCGGCGATCTGGAAGCCGTCGAGGCACTGATCGACGAAGAGACGGCTGGAATCATGATCGAGCCGATCCAGGGAGAAGGTGGCGTGCGGATTCCTCCGGAGGGCTTTCTCCAGGGCCTCCGCCGGCTGGCCGACGAGCACGGCCTGCTGCTGGTGTTCGACGAGGTCCAGACCGGTTGCGGCCGGACGGGAGACTGGTTCGCCTATCAACACTTTGGAGTCACGCCGGACGTGATGACGCTCGCCAAGGCGATATGCGGAGGCGTGGCCGGTGCGGCCATGCTGACGACCGCGGAGATTGCTCCCAGCCTGCGTCCTGGCATGCACGCCTCCACTTTCGGTGGCAATTCCATCGCGGCGTGCGCCGGAATCGCCACCTTCGACATGATCGAGAAGGAAGGTTTGCTCGAGAATGCGCGCCGCATCAGTGAAGTATTCCGCACGCGGTTGGAAGCCCTGGCCGCCGAATGTGAGATCATCCGCGAAATCCGGATTGTGGGGGTCATGATCGGCATCGAACTGTCGATCGATGGGGCCCCACTGGTCAAGGAGTGCATGGACCGCCGCCTGCTCATCAACTGCACCCACCAGACCGTGGTGCGTCTGTTGCCGGCGATGAATCTGACTGTGGAACAGGCCAACGAGGGATGCGACATCCTGGCCGAGGTATTGAAGGGTCAAACCACGCAGTGAACCCCTGGAGTCGATTTCTCAACCTGCGGCGATTTCGACCAGTGGCTGTTTCCGTCGGAGTCCTGAAACCGCTTATCAAGTCTCGTTCACACGTGGGCAAGGGGAGAGTAACATGCGACATCTCGTGACATTGAGCGATCTGACATCCGTGGAGATCGAACGGATTTTCGCGATCACCGAGGACCTGAAGAGCAAGTACGAAAACGGGCTGCGAGAGCCGCTGCTGCCGGGCCGAGTGATGGCCTTGATCTTCGAGAAGCCGTCGCTCCGCACCCGGGTCAGCTTCGAGGCCGGCATGATCCATCTGGGCGGCGGCGCCATGTTTCTCGGCGAAGACGTCGGCTTCGGCACGCGGGAGAGTCTCTCCGACTTCGCCCGCGTGCTCGGAGAGTTGGTCGACGTGGTCGTCGTTCGTGCTAAACGCCACCAGACCGTGGTGGATCTGGCGGCCCATTGCACATGCCCGGTGATCAACGGGCTGACCGACCTGGCGCACCCCTGCCAGGCGATGGCCGACCTGTACACACTGCGCGAGATTTTCGGTTCGCTCGAAGGCCGAACGCTAGCCTGGATCGGCGATGGCAACAACGTGGCCCGCAGCCTGGCGACCGGTTGCGGCAGGGTGGGAATGAGGTTCGTCATCGCCGCCCCGGAGGGTTACGAATTCGACGCAGATTTCGTCGAAACGCTGAAAGAAGAAGCCCCCAATCTCGAGTTGGTGGTCACACGCGACCCCGCTGAGGCCGTCGCCGACGCGTGCGCCGTTTACACGGACGTCTGGGTGAGCATGGGCCAGGAAGCGGAGGTGAAGGAGCGGCAGAAGGCCTTTGCCGCTTACCAGGTCAATTCCGACCTGATGGCCAAGGCACCGAGCGATGCGGTCTTCATGCATTGCCTCCCCGCCCGGCGCGGCGAGGAGGTGACCGACGAGGTCATGGACAGCCCGGCGAGCGTGATCGTCCGCCAAGCCGGCAATCGCATGCACGCCCAGAAAGGTATTCTCGCCTGGCTGCTCGGCACCCAACGCGGCTGCTAGGAAACTCCCCATGCGACACGACCACCGCCGCCCCGACCAGCTCCGACCGATGCGAGTCCAGCGGCAGTTTACGGCCGCACCGGGCGGTAGTGTGCTCATCGAGGCCGGAAACACGAAGATCCTCTGCACCGCCAGCCTCGATGCGTACGTACCGCCCTGGATGACCGGACAAGGCCGAGGCTGGATCACGGCCGAATACAGCATGCTTCCCGGCAGCACGTCCCCGCGAAAGCGGCGGGAACGGGAAAAAATCGACTCCCGTTCCTCGGAGATCCAGCGCTTGATCGGGCGCAGCCTCCGTGCAGTTGCCGATCTGGATCGTCTCGGGGAGCGCACGATCACTGTCGATTGC
>CAYSCH010000003.1:25967-51033 GCA_964429355.1 uncultured Planctomycetaceae bacterium
GCTCGGCGAAATGTCGATAACGATAGACTGTCACGTGCTCCAGGCCGACGGCGGGACACGAACCGCCTCCATTACCGGCGGCTTCATCGCGCTGGTCGATTGCCTGGCGACCATCCCCAACCACGAACTTCCCCATCCCGGCGCGCCGTTCCTGAGAGCCAATGTGGCCGCGGTCAGCGTCGGCATCGTCGATGGCGAACCCGTTCTGGATCTCGATTATGCCGAAGATGTTGCTGCCGATGTGGACATGAACGTCGTCATGACGGGCACCGGACAGTTCGTCGAAGTCCAGGGCACGGGAGAGGAAGCCACGTTCAGCGAAGCTCAACTCACCCAAATGCTGGCCCTGGCCCGTTCCGGCATTTCGCAATTGACGCAACTTCAGAGCAGCATCCTGGCGGAATTCTGGCCGTTCAGTTAGGCTCCGGCCGCCGCACGAAAGCTCTCAGGGCCGCCAGCAACACCACCGATTGTGCATGTCCGCACCCGTGGGCGACTCAGGGGTTTTGTCAGGCGCTTCGCTTCCCCCATCGTATACGGCCCTTGTACCGTTGGGCGATCTCGTCCGCCTCGTCTATAATGGCGGCTGTTCTCGAAATTGCAGTCTGCAGCAAAGTAGCCCGCCATGGTCTCTCGTCTCACGCTCGTCACCGGTGCAACAGGCCTCGTTGGCAACAACGTGGTTCGTCAGCTCATCGCACAAGACACGCCCGTTCGCGTCCTCATCCGTCAATCCTCCGATTGCCGGCCCTTGGAGGGACTCAACGTCGAGCCGGTCTTTGGCGACGTCTGCCAGGCCGAGTCCGTGCGGCAGGCGTGCCGAGGCGTGAGGGCGGTCGTGCACGCCGCCGGATACGTTCACATTGGTCGCTCGAAGCTCGACCAGCACCGAGCCGTCAATGTGGAAGGAACACGAAACGTTGCCCGGGCGGCGAGTGAATGGGGCGCCCGAATGGTCCATGTCTCCTCTTCCGATGCCGCCGGAGTCGGCAGTCTCCGGAAGCCCGCGGACGAAGAAACACCGCTGGCAGAACACGGCGGCTGTACCTACACGATCACCAAACGTGAGGCGGAGCAGGTGGTTCAGGAAGAGATTTCCCGAGGCTTGGACGCCGTGATCGTCAATCCGGGTTTCATGCTCGGGCCCTGGGACTGGAAACCGAGCTCAGGGCGGATGCTGCTGGAGGTCGCTCGGGGCAGGGCTTGGGTGGCTCCCCAAGGCCATTTCAGCGTTTGCGATGTGCGCGACGTGGCCGCCGCCATCCTCTCGGCGATCGAGCGCGGCCAGTGTGGCCGGCGCTATCTCCTGACGGGCAAGACTCTTTCCTACTTCGAAGCGTTCTGCCTGTTTGCCGAGGTCAGCGGTGGGCGGCGACCGCTCGGCAGCCCGGGCCGGGTGCTCTCAACGCTCGGCGGATGGATTGGCGATCTCGGTACTCTGCTCACCGGCCGGGAGTCGGACGTCAACTCGGCTGCCATCCGAGTTGCCCGGCTTCCCAAGAGTTACTCGTGCCGGCGGGCGGAGGAGGAACTCGGCTATACGACTCGCCCCGTCGAGCAGTCCGCCCGTGATGCATGGGCGTGGTTTCGGGAACACGGTTACTCGTGAGACACGCAATGGTATTCCGCGGCCAGACGGGAGCGCCCCGCCGCCTGCCTGAATCAGCGACCGCATCGGACTCCAAAACGTCTCGATGCGGTCGGCCGTGTTCAGCAAGGCAACTCGACTCAATTACTTCCGCGGCTTCAGCACCGTCACACCCAGCGGTGGCAGCGTGATCTCCAGCGATGCGGGACGGCCATGGGCGGATATGGCGTCGGCCACCTTCCCGGCACCGTTGCCGACGTTGCCCCCCGCATAGTACTTGGAATCGCTGTTGAAGATTTCGTCGTACGTGGCCAGCTTCGGCACTCCCACCCGGAATCGATATCTCGGGACGGGCGTGAAATTGGCACAGACCAGCAGAAAATCGTTCGGGTCCTCTGCCTTGCGAATGTAGCTGAAGGTGCTCTCTTCCCAGTTGTGGCAATCGATCCACTCAAAACCGCGGCCGTCGAAGTCGAGCCGATGGAGCGCCGGCTCGCTGCGATACATGCGGTTCAGGTCCGCAACGCACCGCTTGAGCCCCTGATGCGACTCCCATTGAAGGAGGTCCCACTGCAGGCTTGTGTCGAAATTCCATTCCAACCACTGTCCGAAATCGCCCCCCATGAAGACCAGTTTCTTGCCCGGGTGCGTCCACATGTAAGTGAAGAGCAGCCGCAGGTTGGCAAACTTCTGCCACAGGTCCCCCGGCATCTGATCCAGCAGCGAACCCTTGCCATGAACGACCTCGTCGTGCGAGAAGGGCAACACGAAATTCTCGTGGAACGCATAGATCAGGCTGAACGTCAGCTCGTCGTGGTGGTACTTGCGATGGATCGGCTCGTGCCGCATGTAGCGGAGCGTGTCGTTCATCCAACCCATGTTCCACTTGAGGCTGAATCCCAGTCCGCCCAGATAGGTCGGCTTCGACACACCCGCCCAGGCCGTGGATTCCTCGGCGATCGTCAGCACACCGGGAAACTGGAGATGGCTTTGCTCGTTGAACCGTTTGAGAAACGCTATGGCTTCGATGTTCTCCCGACCGCCGTACTTGTTCGGAATCCAGTCCCCAGGCTGGCGGCTGTAGTCCAGATAGAGCATTGAAGCGACCGCGTCGACGCGAATTCCGTCGATGTGGTACTTGTCCATCCAGAACAAGCCATTCGAGATCAGGTAATTGCTGACCTCGTTCCGGCCGTAGTTGAAAATGTGCGTACCCCAGTCGCGGTGCTCACCCTGGCGGGGATCCTCATGTTCGTACAGGGCTGTGCCGTCAAATCGCCGCAGGCCATGCCCGTCGCGAGGAAAATGGGCGGGTACCCAATCCAGAATCACGCCGATATCGTGCTGATGGCAGAGGTCGACAAAATACATGAAGTCCTGGGGAGTCCCATATCGCGACGTGGCGGCATAGTAACCCACGGTCTGATACCCCCAGCTTGCCGAAAGGGGATGCTCGCTGACGGGCAATAACTCGATATGGGTGTAACCCATCTCTTGAACGTATTCGACCAATTGATGGGCCAGATCCCGATAGGTCAGCCACCGATTCGGGTCATCCCCCGGCCGGCGCCAGCTCCCCAAGTGGACCTCATACATCGACAAGGGCCGCTCCAGCCAGTTGACGTTTGGCCGGTTGCACATCCAGCTCGAATCATGCCAATGGTACCGATTCAGGTCGATCACCTTCGAGGCGGTTTGCGGAGGCACTTCCGCACCGAAAGCAAAGGGGTCGCACTTCTCGAAGACCTGCCCGTTGTGACGGATCTGATATTTGTAGAGGGTACCCTCGCTCAGGCCCGGCACGAACAGCTCCCAGAATCCGCCTGGAATGTGTTTTCGCATCGGGTGGCGACGAGCGTCCCAGGAGTTGAAATCGCCCACGACGCTCACGCTCGACGCGTTCGGCGCCCAAACGGCGAAATTCACCCCTTCCACCCCGTCGATCGTCCGCAACTGCGCCCCGAGTTTCTCGTAGCACCGCCAGTGCGTCCCTTCGCCCATCAGGTGAAGGTCGAAGTCGGATAGTAATTGCGGGAATGCGTACGGATCGTGCATATCTTTCTTCTCTCCACCGTTTTCGGCAATGCGGAGCTTGTAGCGCGGGCGACCCTCGTCCTCATGGGCCGGGCAAATCGCTTCGAACAGCCCAGCCGGGTGAATCCTACGCATCGGCCGTGTGATTTCGTGGCGTCCATCCAGCACCCAAGCCTGCTCGGTATGTGGCAAATAGGCCCGAACTGCAAGTGCTTTTCGCCCCGACACCTCCACTTCGTGGGGTCCCAACAACTCAAAAGGATTCTCGTAACGTCCGTCTACAAGTAGTCCAACCTTGTCCAGCAGAACGCTCGTACGCACCTACGTCTCCTTCCGTCCTCATTCCGTCCTGAGCTGTCCTATGCACTTCGTACGCCAAGATGCCAGCGTAGGCAGAGTCACAGCTCTACGTAGTTTCAGTAATTTAGCTAACTCACGAATTCTCTGCCAGTCGCGCCCCACCCTCAGGGCTGTTCAAACAGTGCGAGATTGATGCTTTCCACTGCCGCAACCTGTCACGGAACTTTTCCGTTCTCGCCACTTCCGTTTCCACGCAATTCGTATCCACCTGCGTCAACTCGTCGTCCAGCGAGTAGTCTACCTCTTCAGGGGAGTGCGATGGGTCGATTCGCCAGGTTCGGCAGTCAACCTGGTGGAACTCCATGGCCCGATCCAAACGTTTCCATAGGTCGTCGTTTTTCACCGGGACCATGCGACCGAAATACTCCCAAAGCCAGCCGTTCTCTCGCCATTCCCGCAGGCCGTGCCGGATTCCCTCTCGGACGTAAGTACTTGGTGTCCATAACGTTACACGAGACGGCTGCTCCAGAGCTTCGAGTCCACGAACCACGGTGAGCAATTCCAGCCGATCGCCTCGGGCTTCCGGGTCGATGTCATCGGCCACGATCCGCTCTCCACCATCCGCCAGACGCAAAACAAACCGCCAGCGTCCCGGCCCAAGAAAGTGACTCGATTCCGCAATCAGCAGGTAGTGGGGTCGTGTGAGGCAGGCCATGATCAATACCGCAGCAATAGACCGAGTTCTCGATATGTGCCTCCTGCAAGGAAAACAGAGAACTTCCGACGCGAGTCGGGCCAGCCAATTTCCATCCGGCTTCTTAGCCTATCGTCACGCACAACATGTCTTCTCCATCTTTCCCATGTTTACCATCCCATTTCCTTGGGATTGTTGCCGTCAAGGATTCCGGCCACCCAGTTCGGCCAGGCACTGCAGCCAGGTCCCACGAACGGCAGCGGACTGGTTCGTATCCGCCCGCGATTCGGACAGCGAGAGTCTGTCCAAAAATGAATCTGGCTGCCAAAGATTGTGTGTCGAACCCGTGGCCTGCCCCAGATGCAGGACACCAGTCCTCCCCTTGGGGACAGACTGCCATCGGCGTCAGAGCGCCGCGCGAAGGGGGCGAATCGAATGACCAGCCGATGCGCACCCCGCCAACAGCCGCTGCCAGGCCTGGGCGCTTCCCGGCGTCAGATTGCCGAGAACTCGCGGGGTCTCTGCACCGGTCAGGCCGGCAACGTTGGCGGGTACCTGGTCCAGGTGCAGGAGAGCCAGCATGGCCGCCACGGCAGCCGGCACAACGTCCGACTCCCCGCCAAGTTGTTCTATCCGTTGGACTGAGTACCGGGAAAGCCGGGCAGTGAGATGCCGCAGAATCAACCCATTTGCCAGTCCACCGCCAGAGAGAATCACCTCCGTGGGCTCGGCATCTCGAACGAGGCATTCGAGGCCTTGTGCGGCGGATTCTGCGACGAAATGGCTGGCACTGCAGAGCATGTCGTAGACGCTCCACCCGTTTTCGACGGCCAAGGCCACAGCCGACCGAAGCATCCCGGGTGAGTCGTCCTCCGAGGGATATTCGAACCTTTCGCTCATGTCGAGCCAGTGGCGAACCAATTCGTTCACCCGCCGCCCCTGTACGGCCAATCGTCCTCCCAGATCGAACTGGCGTCGGCCGCTTGTCAGCTCCCGAACCAGCAGATCCACGAGGGACATCCCGTGCGAGAGCCGGTACCCAAGGCCGGAAACGCTCGACAGAGACCCGGTCAGACGCGGCAGACGTACCAACCGGACAACCCGTCCCAAATGCAGGAAGATTCGCTCCCGATGGGCGGATCGGAACAGGATCCAGAGCGGCAAGGGGGACAAGGGCGTCCCTCTTCCCCCCGAAGCCAGATCCCTCGCCGGGAATCCAGACACTACGTTGAGACCCGAGAGATCTGCCAGCCGTGCTGGATCGATCAAGTCCAGGTGGCCTCGCAGTCCGTCGTCGATCGCGGCCGACTTGCCCGGCTCGTTCACTCCAATCGCCAGTATCTCGCTGAGTGCGCCGGCATTCCTCGCAGCCGATTCCTGGGCGGCAATGGCCACATGCTCCGTGAGAATCGTCCGCAATTCCATGAGAGTCTTCAGCGGATCTGGGCCGTTTCCACCGTTGCCGCTGTCGAGGAGGGCCTTCAGTTCGGTAACCCGTTCGGGAAGAGCGAGCGAAACGGGCCGCCCGACGCGCACAGAAATATGGAGCCCGTTGCCATACGCCGACAAGGGCGCAGCACGTACCTGGCGGCAGTTCGCGGATACGTCGATACCAAGAATATGCCGGGCGTCGCGAGAAGATTCACACGGATCGATGCGTAATCGGGTTGACATTCGAAGAGTCTTCAGCTCTCGCGCCGCCCCAAACCACCCCACCGGAGGACGTAGGCCGGTGGAGTGGGACGGGGACGACTGGACTCGAGACGGTTGTTCTTTTCGGCGTGAAATGCGTTGCCAATGGCTCAGGCAACCATCCGCATCTCCGAAACCTGGCCGGTAACTCCACTGACAAACTCCTCGAAGACTCGCATGTCGAGCGCCGAGGCGGAATCGCTTTCCGGATGGAATTGGGTGCCGAAGGCGAACCACTCTTCCATCGTGCTCTCGATGGCCTCGATCACACCGTCCGGGCAACGGGCGGTAGCGATGAAACCGGGAGCCAGATCGTCGATTGCCATGTGGTGCATGCTGTTGACGCGGATCTCGCCGTCGCCATAGACCCGTTCCATCAGCGAGCCCGGCGTGACTTCGAGAGCGTGGCGATGAGCCCGATCCATGGGGTCCAGATGAGGCAGCGCCTTCGGCATGTCTTCCGGCAAATGCAGGAAGAGCGTACCGCCTTGCGACACGTTGAGCAACTGCATTCCGACCCCGATTCCGTAGAAGGGCATCCGACGATCGGCTACCAGCTCGATCAAGGTGCGGTCGAAGTCTTCTCGCCGTTCCTCCAATGGGCGAACCGAGGCGTGCAGCATGTAGCCGTCGCGGCGGGGATCCAGATCGTATCCACCGATCATCACCACACCGTCCAAAGCGTCCAGCACCTGATGGATGTCGTCTTCTCCTCGCAGCGGGGGAATCACGATGGGCACAGCACCCATCTGACTCAGCGCGTCATAGTAGCCCGAACAGAGAAAACTGAATGCGGGCGAATCCCTTCGAGCCGAGCGAAAGTCAGCGTTCAGGCCGATCAACGGTTTCTTGACCATCGAGAATTCTCCTTCAGCACGTCCTGTGCCGAACTGGTTGGGAAATGGAATGAGAGAATTGGGGCTTGCCAGCCGTCCAGGCCGGATTTTGCGGGATCTGTTCCAGCCTTGAGACCCAGCCCGCGTTGGACTGGATTGTGTGGCGGCAGGAGCCCTCACGCCGATAAGAGCGACGACCGACATTCGAAGCAGCAGCACGACCGCAACGAGAGCTGCGTGCGGTCATGGCATCCTGCCAATACTGCCCTACGAAGGGGGGCGATGACATCCTCTTCATCGAATCTTTCCCCGGTGCCCTGAGTGCCTCGTGAGAGGCACTTCGCCGATGAACACTCTTTGTTCGGGATCGGCAATTCTTTGTTGAACCCGTTTTTCAGGTCGTCGCGTGAACTTGCTCGTGCAAGTCGGCTCGCATCTTATGGATACGCTCGATCTCTTGCAAGCAAGCCCCCTTATTTTGTGTCGCGTCAATGCTTGCTTACAACATCCTGTACGGATAGCATTGCTAGCACTCTTTCAGGGGGTTCGCTTTCTTGCGGCGGCCCTTTGGTTTACGATCGGCCCCTCTCCCGATATGCTGAAGGATCTGCCAGACAGCCCGAGCAACTACCAGTCTGGGGACGACTGGCCTCGAAACGCGGAATCGATACCCTCATGCTCTATCAAAACGTTTGTCTCGAAACAATTGCCTGCACGCTTCCCGAAGAAGTCGTTACCTCCGCGGAGTTGGAGCAGCGACTCGAGCCCCTCTACCGCCGCCTGCGTCTGCCGGAAGGCCGCTTGGAGTTGATGACGGGCATCGTTGAACGACGGTTCTGGAAGCCCGGTACCACGATCAGCGAGAAGAGTATTGCCTCGGGTGAAAAGGCTATTCGCGCGAGCGGTATCGACCGGCGCGAGATTGGCGCCCTCGTCCATGGTTCCGTATGTCGCGATTACCTGGAGCCTGCCACGGCCAGCGGCGTCCATCACGGCCTTCATCTGCCCGCCGAGTGCATGATCTACGACGTCTCAAACGCCTGCCTGGGCCTCCTCAACGGCGTTGTGCAGGTTGCCAACATGATCGAACTCGGCCAGATCCGTGCCGGCCTGGTCGTCGGCACCGAAAGCGGCCGGGCCCTTGTCGAAACGACCATTCAGCGTCTCAACTCCGACACGAGCCTCAGCAGGAAAGATATCAAGCTGGCCGTGGCCTCGCTCACCATCGGTTCCGGAAGCGCTGCCATCCTCCTGGCCGACCGCGAACTCAGCCGGTCTGGAAACCGGCTGCTTGGCGGCATGGTGCGTACAGCAACCGATCACTGCGAACTCTGCCAGAGCGGCCGCGATGAATCGGGCGGCGACGACATGAAACCCCTCATGTGGACCGATTCGGAGCGTCTCATGCACGAAGGCGTCGCTGCGGCCAAGGAGGCCTTCAACGATTTTCTCGCCGAACTCAATTGGAGCGCCTCCGCCGTCGATAAGACCTTCTGCCACCAGGTCGGGCGGGCCCACCAGAGACTCCTTTTCGAGTCCCTGGGCCTCGATCCGGCGATCGATTACCCTACCATCAGCCGGCTGGGCAATACGGGTTCCGTCGCCCTGCCCACGGCAGCGGCCATGGGCATCGAAAACGGCCATCTCCAACGCAATGATCGCCTCGCTATGCTGGGAATCGGCTCCGGGATCAACGTCCTCATGCTTGGCGTCGACTGGCAAACCAGCCCTGTCGATCACAAGGTCCCGCATCCCCATTCTCGCTCCCAGGCCACCACGGCGGAACGGTAGCCTGGATTATTCGAGTGGCGCGCTCCGAGCGAACGGGCGGGCGTGGTGTTTGCCATGGCTACGAAGGGTTCGTTCCCTCGCGCAGCGCGGCGCAGCTCTCCGGCCAGTTCCGGCAGAGCAGATGGCAGACCGCCAGGAGCCGCGACGCCTCCCTGCTGCCGACAAGCAGCGCGTAGCGACGAGCAGATCGCAGCGCCTGCTCGGGCCGCCCCCGTCGCAATTCATCGAGGCACCCGCGGCGCACGGCTTCGCGCGCAACATGCCATTGCCTGAGTATCGACAAATCGCATTTGCATCGCCGGCACTCATCCGCCCATGCCTGCCGAGCCTTGCAGGTCGGACAGGTCATTTCATTCTCGGTAGTACGTTCCAGCCCCGATTCCCTCATACGGCGTCCTGCATGTAGAAGACCAGCTCGTCCAGATCCGAGCGGGCATCCTCCATCTCTCCCAGGGCGTGAGTCCTGATCGCATGGCGGAGCCGGTCCATAATCGCCCGCATCTCTCCGGCATCCTGCTCGTTTGCGTCGGCCAGAAGGCTTTCGGCCTTGGATAGCAGTTCGTTGGCTCTGCCGATGGCCGACACCAATTCTGGCGATAGGGCCTCTTCCTTCCGCGGCTTGGTGCCGGTCGGGAGCCGCTCGGGGGCAGGTGCCGCCGTCCCTGCAAAAGCTGCGTCCAGCCGGGTCCTGGCGGCCCCATGGTGTTCGCTTCGAAAACGCGACATGGCGTTCTCAATCGTCAAGCCCTTCTCCAGCCCCGTGAGCTTTTCCGTTGCCGTCACCGTCAGAATCCCGTCCAGATCCAGGTCGAAACGGACCAGAATCTCGTTGCCTTCCTTGGCGTCGGCCAGCCCCTCCAGCAGGAAGCCGCCGACGGGCTCGTTATGCCTCACGTCGCTGTCCTCGCCCTGAAAAACGTCAATTTGTGCGGCGTCCTGCCGGTCGTGTGCGGTATAGAAAACCTCCGAGCGAGAGGCAGGAAGGGCCGTATTCCGCTCGATGACGGGAGCGAAACAGCAATCGGATCGGCAACCGTGCAGATCGCCAAGGCATTGAACGCCCAGGGTGTGTGGGGTGATGTCGACCAGCACCGGTCCCACGTCCAGCCCGGCAATGAGCCCCCCTTGGATCGCGGCCCCCATCGACACACACAAGTCGGGATCCACCTCCGCGTGGATCGGCTGGCCCAGCTGCTCCTGGAGCAGTTGATGGACCAGCGGCGTTCGGCTGGCACCTCCCACCAGGACAACACGGTCGATCTGCCTGGCCGTCAGCTTGGCGTCGGAAAGCGCTTCGTCCACGCACACGAGTGTCTTGTTCAAGAGCGGTTCGATCAGCGGCTCGTAGTCCAAACGCGAAATCTCCCTGTTCAGGTGCAGCGGCACACCCGCCTTCTCCGCGACGAACTCCAGTTCGATGGACGTGAAGGCATCGAAGGAGAGTTGCCTTTTCGCCTCTTCGACCGCCTTCAAGACCCGGGATTTCGTCGTCAGCGTCGTTCGCAGGTCCACGCCGTGTTCCTCCTGGAACCGGTCGCAAACATGGTCCATCAGCAGCTGGTCGAAATCGTCGCCGCCCAGGTGGGTGTCGCCATGGCTCGAAAGCACCTCCACCACGCCCTGCTCGATCTCGACGATCGACACATCGAAAGTCCCGCCGCCCAGATCGTAAACCAGCAGTCGTTCGAGCTTGTCAGGATTCGGGTTGTAGGTCAGCGAAGCCGCAGTCGGTTCGTTGATGATTCGCACCACGTCCAGCCCTGCCAGCTCGCCGGCTTCGCGAGTGGCTTCGCGTTGCTGCTCATTGAAAAACGCCGGGACCGTGATCACCGCCTTGCGAATCTCCTGGCCGATCTGGCGTGCTGCCCTCTCTTTCAGAGTCCTCAGAATGATGGCCGAGATTTCCTGGGGGGTATAGGTCGGCTCTCCCAGACGGACGGTTTCGCCCGACCCCATCTTCCGTTTGATGGACCGGACCGTGCGCTCCGGGGCCAACGTCCACTGGTTCTGGGCCGGGAAACCGACCAGCAGCTCGCCGTTGGGCCCCAAGCCCACCACCGACGGCAGGATCTTCTGCCCGTCTTCTGCCAGCACCTCTACTTTCCCGTCGCGTAGGATGGAAACAACGCTGTTGGTCGTACCCAGATCGATGCCAAGAATGATATCCATAAGAAAGCCTCCCGATTCCGGCGCCTTGCCAGGTGAGTTTCTCTTGTAATCCTGCTCTTTTCAACCTACTGCTCGCTGACCGCTTTGACTTCTGCGAACCGCAACACTCGGCCTTTCCAGCAGTATCCCGGACGAGTCTCTTCGATCACCGTTCCCGGCTGACGACTCGGGTCGCTCAGAACCTCGACGACCGTCATCCGTTTCGGATCGGCCTGCTCGCCCAGGCACTTCATCCGGATGATCGATTGCTCGTCCATCAGCCGGTGCAAACGCTTGTCGACCAGGTCGTAGCCTTCCAGGAGCGAGTCGAAGATCGCTCGGCACGAATCCAGCGCACGTCCCGAGTAGAGCCCCTGGGCCGCTTCGTGCCACGGACGGCACAACGCCCTCCGCCACCACGGCTGGGTGCGGAACAGGCCGTCCAGTCGCTCCCGCACCTCGCGCAGCTCGGCGTTCAGTTCCTCCACAATCCGGGATTTCGCCTGGACGATGGCACGACGGCACCGGATCAACGATTCGTCCAGATCCACCACCGCCTCGACCAGGGGCCGGGCAGCCTTGTCGGCCGCCTCCCCTTCCTTCGGTTCCACCGAGCGAAATTGCTCGATCGCCGCCTGCAACGACAGCCGTGCCGCTTCTGTCCCCTCGTCCATGCCACGAGCCGCCTTGGCCAGCAGCTTCACGTCGTGCCGCAACGCGGTCAATTGCTCAACGAGCTGATAAAGCCCCACCGGCTCGCCCAGCGATGGCTCGTCCGCGGAATGTTCGTCGAGCGAATCGCACTCAGCCCGTGTCTGGTCGAACCAGTCACGAAAACGAGCGAGAATCGCTTCCTGATCGGGCCACCCGTCCATTCTACCTCTCCGCCAGCGACAGCAGGGTTTCGGTCGGAATTCTTACGCTCTGCATTTTCGACCGCAGTTCGGCAAGGATATCGTCGAGCGCGCCACCATCGCTCGCGCGAAACAGATTCCGCTCCAATCGCTCCGCCGGATCCCGCAACTGCTCGTAAGCCTCACGGATTTTCGCAAATTCTTGCGGGCATTTCTCGGGGGGAAACTGGCGCACGAGTTCCAGGTAGCGCCGGCGCATGGCGGCATCGTCCATGTCTGTCGAAACGCCAAGGACCTGATAGGGGTCGCTCATAACAAATCCCTTGTCTTCGTCAGCCGTTCGGATTAACCCGGCCGCTCATCTGCAAATCGCCCATCACCGCGTCGGGATCCAGGCCAAATTTGGCGCAGGCCATTTCGAAGATTTTCCGGGCGGTCTCAATAGGAACGCCATCCAGAGGACCGCCATGGACTACATCGCCGCTCGCATCCCCGTCGCAATCGTACTGTTCGTCGTCATCCAGCAGCGCCGCACCGGGGCCCAGCGCATCTTCTACCTTTTGGAGATATCGTTTCGCCTCCTCCATCACGCGTTTGTCCGCTGGATCGCCCGATTTTGCCGCCAGATCGATCGCCCGCCGAAATCGCTCGATGGTCCGTGGCCGGTAGCGCGGCCCCTTGCCCATATCCTCGATGCCCTTGAGGAGATGAAAGAGGGCCATGTCGGGGAATCGCCGAATCCCCACCTTGGCAAACTTCATCACCAGTTTCCACTCCTTCTGCTCTCGCAGGAACTCGCACGCATCCCGGAGATCCACCCCAATCCATTTCACTCGCCCGCAACGGCCGATATACTGGACCAAGTGACGCGAGCACTTCGCCAGATTCGCAAGCGGCTGCGGCATTGCCCGTTCGGTGGCAACTATGCGGCACATCAGCCCCGCCGTCGAACTGCGGCACCGTCGCCTCAAGGCCTCCGTCCATCGCTTCTCGTACAGCCAAACCTCGTGGTTGGGCAAACCATATCGCAGCCCCTCGATGGCTATCGCCAACCACAAGGCGGTCGGCTCCTCCAGCCGCTCCTGTGCTTGCTCCACCAGTCGCCGCGCCGCGCCGGCGTCATTCGCCTTGATTTCCAGAACCGCCTTGCGGGCCAAAACGTCGTAGTTGCCAGCCCGCAACGGCAAAACCCGATCGGCAGCCGCCAATTCGTTGCGTGCTTCGTCGTACCGGCCCGATCCGGCCCGATCCCGGGCCACGGCCAAGTGCGCGGACCACACAAGCTCGGCCGTCGTCTGGTCCAAGGGCTTCGACTGACGCGCCCTCAGTGCGTATTTCAACCCTTGCTGCGGCTCCCCCTGAACGAGATGGTGTGTCGCAAGCCGAGTCAGAGCGTCGACATGGTCGGGCACATGCTCCAGAAGCCGGCGGTACACTCCGGCGGCCTCTTCCGATCGATTTCGATTCTGGTGGAACTTTGCCGCCAGCATGTAAGCGGGGGCGAACTCCGGCGCGACGGCCATGCAGGCCTCAAAAGCGTCCCACGCCTCCTTTTCGGCCTTTTCGATGTCGCGCGAATGGTCCCATCCGCAGCGGCAGGTGCGATAGCGGGTCACATCTTCCAGATAGCTGCTCGCCAGACGAAGCCAAACCAGCCCCTGGGCCAGACTTCTCTCCGAAGCCTGGAACACGGGCAGATCCGCAAGGTCGTCCAGATAACTCCGCCAGTACACTTCCGACTTGTCTTCGACGTATTCCGAGTTCTCGCAGGCGATCGCCTTGACGCGATTCCAGTGCGGGTCGAGCGGTAGCGGATCGGCGATTTTCGAAAGGCTGGTCAGTTCATCCAGGCATCCATCCCTCGCCAAGCTCCCCGACAGACACTCGATCAGCTTGCGATAGAGCTCGCGGTCCAACTCCCGCAATGTGGAATGGACCACCCGAAATGTCTTGACCATCTGCGGCCAATCGTGACCTGCCTGCGACTGTCTCAGACGCATCAAGCTACTCAGCACGGCCTGGTGGGCCGTGTGCTTTTCCAGACGAACGATTTTCGCTCGCAGATTCACGTCTTGCTGGGAACTTGCGATGCCGGCTATCACCCTCAGCGGTGCGGCGATCGTGACCGCTGTCCGATCCGGATTGAGCCGACCCCAATTGGCCTCCATCTCAGTCCGGTCTTTCCGATAATAGGCTATCAGACCGCGAACGAAGTACTTCCAGTCGGCAAACACCGATTGACGCGAGATCTCCTTCAGACATGCCAGAGCCGCAGCGTCATCGCCGTGCTCGACCGCATCCAGCGCAGCCCGAATCTGCGAAGCCTCGTCTCGCAACTCTTTCATCGACGCCGGCGTACTGCCCGGCTTGACGACGGCCCGGTCTGCCGCCTTGATCACAAGCCGTTTGCGATCTTCCTCCGTCAAGCGGTTCTGGGCTTGGGGCAGTCGATCGAGCATCCCGACCGATAACAACAGTTCGGGCAGCCCCGCCTCCACCGCGGCCTCGGTAATTCCCAGTTCGAGCAACTCGCCGACAATCCGCCGCGCATCGTCGCTCAGCCCGCTCCGCACAAGCTGCTGCGCCCGTCCTATGTATGCGTGTTCGAGAAAACACCGCAATTCCCCCGTCGGCGATTGCCGGTACCAGAGCCGGGCATCCTTGAGCGCCTGTTTGTAGTCACCCCGACTGAGGCTGCGTTTGACGCAATCGACCGGGTCAACCGCCGCCCGTCCCTTCGGCCGCTTCTTGCTCTTCGAAGCCATGAATCACTTCCTTGCGGAGCAACTGGGTCAACTCGTGCTCGGTTCCTTCTCGCCCCCCCTCAAAACGAATAATTTAGCCGATCTTCCGTGTTCCTCCAAGTCAGTGCGCGATTTTTTCGGGCCTCGCGAATCGCCCGGTGGCACTTCCAATGCAGAAGACCGTTTTCTTTGTCACACCTTGTAACGGTATCCCCGACACCCGGAGAGCTTGCGTCACCGGCAAACCGGGTTACGATGAAGCCAAATCATCCCCTGTCGAGGCCGATACTCCTTCCCTGTCGCTCTCTGCCGCACCACCCCACGCTCTGAGGTTTCAACATGGACACCCGCCGCCCCTCAACGACCACCCGCCGCCGGTTCCTCAAGGCAGCAGCCACGGCCGTGGGCGTCTCCCTTCCTGCCCTGGTTCCTTCCCGCGCGCTCGGCGCCAATTCGCCCAGCAACCGTATCAACGTGGGCGTGATCGGCTGCGGGCACCAGAGCCAGCGCGACATTCCCTCTTTCCTCGTCCACGACGACTGTCAGATCCTCGCCGTCTGCGACGTTAACCGCGCCGGCCTTGGCTATTACTACCCCGACCAGATCCTCGGCCGCGAGACCGCCCAGCGTTGGGTCAACGAGCACTACGCCGCCCAAACCGGCCAGCCCACCTATCGGGGCTGCGACGCCTACCCCGATTTTCGCCAGCTTCTCGCTCGCCCCGATCTCGACGCCGTTGCCATCATCGTTCCCGACCATTGGCACGCCCTGATCGCCATCGCCGCCATGAGAGAAGGCAAAGACGTCTACTGCGAAAAACCCCTGGCACTGAACATCGACCAGGGCCGCCGGATGGTCAAGGCGGTTCGCCAGTACCAACGCGTTTTTCAGACGGGCGCCCAGTTCCGGTCCTGCAACAACGTGCGGCACGCCTGCGAACTGGTCCGCAACGGCCGCCTGGGCGAGATCCGCACTGTCCGCACCTGGGTCGATCCCAATAGTTTCCCCAGCCCTGGCCCGGGGTGGCAGCCGACGCCCGTACCTGAAGGCTTCGACTACAACTTCTGGCTCGGCCCCGCGCCCGAAGCCCCCTACCACATTGAGCGCTGCTTCCATCGCTGGCGTTACATACTCGACTACTCCAACGGGCAGACGGCCAATTTCGGCGCCCACACCAACGACATCGCCCAGTGGGGCCTGGGTAAGGACGGTACCACTCCGGTCGAATTTGCCGACAATGGCTCCGAATTTCTGCCCAAGGGAAGCCTCTTCACCGCGGCCAGCAAGACAGCCTTTCGCGCCCGCTATGCCGACGGCATCGAACTGATCTGCGAGACCCGCACCAACTCCGCCACCAGGTTCGAAGGCACCGAAGGCCGGCTCGAAATCAATCTCGGCGGCTCCATCAAAACGTTCCCCGAGAACCTCAAGGACTCTGTGATCGGCCCCGGCGAAATCCACCTGCCGAAGAGTAATCCCGCTCGCGAGGACAACGTCCGCAAAAACATCGACGCCGACCACGTCCGCAACTTTCTCGACGCCGTCAAGAGCCGGCAGGATCCGATCGAACCGGTCGAGGTCGGCCTCAGCACGTCCAGCCTGTGCATCCTCGGCAGCATCTCCCAGATCCTCAAACGCAAGTTCACCTGGGACCCCAAGGCCGAGCGCAGCCCCGATGAAGACGTCAACCGCATGCTCACCCGCCCCATGCGCGAACCCTGGATACTCCCTTGACGCCCGCCGGTGGGTCGCACTTGCCGAGGGCGACACCTCCTGCCGCTCTTGTCCAACACCTGCCTGCGGCGGGCGATCCACGTCACCACGGGTATTTCGTCTCAAACGGCTGGTACTACGGGTCGACCGCCTTGATCCTTGGCTCGCGTATGGGCGACGCCGGATGGCAGTCCTACACCGTCCTCCGTCGCACGATCGTGGGCCTCGACTATCTCGTCTTCGGTCTTCTCTTCTTCCTCGTGGCTATGCTCATCAGCCTCAGCAAGGCCGGGCTGCTGCGCGGTCCGCACCAACCGACCGCTGAGAAACGTCCGCCTCGCGATGACGCGACCCTGTAGTCCATAGGCGCCCCACTGGCACCCGGATAACATGGACCCTATCGTTGTACTCACCATGAACGAGGCCACCCGGATAAAAGGGAATTGTGATGAGAGCCTGCAGCATTGTTGCGATCGTCGTTTTGTGTGCGATGATCTTCTATCCAAACTCCGTCACTCTCGCCGCCGAGCCGTCCACAGGCCCATTCGACGTTCGCAATTTCGGCGCGATCGGTGACGGCAAAACGATCGACACCCAGTCGATCCAAAAGGCCATCGATGCCTGCGGTGCGGCCGGTAAAGGGCAGGTGCTCTTTCCGGAAGGGCATTATCTGTCCGGTACGCTCCGACTCCGGAGCGGTACCGAACTCCATCTGGCCGAGGGCGCACGGCTCGTCGGCATCGCGGACGTCGAATCCTACACAGGCTTCGACGCAGACACCTGGGGCAAGTCTCGCTGGAATCACGGCCTCATCGTCGGCGAGGGCCTTCACGATATCTCCATCACCGGCGCCGGCGTGATCGACGGCAACAAGGTCTTCGATCCCCAGGGCGAAGAGAAGATGCGGGGCCCGCACACGATCCTGCTCTCAGACTGCCGCAACGTGACACTCCGCGGGGTAAAACTCCGCGATTCCGCCAACTACGCGTTTCTGTTCTACGGCTCGTCGAGCGTTCTCGTCGAGGACGTCACGTTCGAGGGGGGTTGGGATGGCGTCCACTTCCGGGGTAAGCCGGACTCTTGGAATCGCGACGTGCGAATCACCGGTTGCAGGTTTTTCACCGGCGATGACTCCATCGCGGGACACTACGTCGAAGATGCGATCGTCGAGGACTGCACGATCAATTCGTCCTGCAACGGAGTCCGGCTCATCGGACCGGCCCGGCGTCTCACCTTCGCGCGTTGTGAGTTCTTCGGCCCGGGCAAGTTCGAGCATCGCACCTCACGCGACCTGCACCGCACGAACATGCTGGCCGCGTTATGTATCCAGCCCTCCTCATGGACTCCGACCCCCGGCCCGCTGGAAGATCTGCACGTCAGCGACGTCACGATGCGAAACGTCGCCTGTGCCCTTCACGTATCGCTGCGAGAGGACAACACCGGCGATCGTTTGACGTTCGAGAGACTTAAGGCGACGGGCGTCTACGGCCCGGCGATCTCCGTCGAGAGTTGGGCCGATCAACCGCTCGGCACGGTTTCCCTTCGCGACATAGACGTCGAGTACGCGCCCGGCGCGTTTGTCGACCCGCGGGTGGGTGACGCGCTGAAGATCCAATCGCCGATCCAAAAACCGGGGGCCAGCCCCTCCATGCGGAAACTGCCCGTCTGGGGCTTCTACGGCCGCAATGTCGGCCTGATGCAGCTAGACCGCGTCCGGTTGGTGAACGGAGACCGCACCGATGCCCGTCCCGTCATCCGTGTTGACAACGCCGAAGAGGTCTCTCTCGATCACCTCGAGCACTCGCCTCTCCCTCCCGGAACGACAGCCGTCGAGCATAGCGGCGTCAAGACAGTCAAGCGGGACGATACCCGGGAGTCGCCGTTGCCACCTCGCATGAAGCCAAATGGATAGAAGACACTCCTCGCCCATTCCGACACCGAACCGAAGCCCCCGCGAGGACAGATAAGCGACCCGAATCGCAGGCGAGGACCGAGGGCATGCCATGGCTATCCTCGCCTGCAATTCAGGCCTTGTACGTCTCCTCGCACGGCTGAGCCAGGAACGCGACTTGTCGCCCGGTTCTGCCGGCTCAGCCTTCCTCGACGACCTTCAGGTTCATCAGCCGTGACAGGTGGCGGATGCTGTCCATGTGGTCGCCATAGAACACAACTCGGTGAAGCAGCGTCATCGCATCTTCGGTCTCCAGGACACTGCTCCAGTTGACGGCCATCTTCGCCGCATCGCGAACTTCGGTGACAATCTGGGTGCGGCAGGCCCGCACCGATTTCTCCGGAACCTCGATGATCTTGCCGGTCGAAGCCAGGATCGTGTCCAGGTTCACCAGTTTGGTCCGGGTCACGGTCTCACCGAGGCGGTACTGCACCTCCGGCACGCAGCCACTGCCGCTCACTTCGGAATGTCCGCGCAGCAGGTAAGGCGCCGGCTTGCCCCCCTGGCCGTCCATTTGCAGCGGGGCGGTGCAATGGGCGGTCCACAACACATTCCGCGAGGTGTCGAAGGTCGCATTGCCCTGGAACCCGGGGCGATCGGTCGCGTACTGGAACAGGAGCATTGTCAACAACGAGTCCATGTCCCCCTCGCAGGCTGCTGGGATACCGCAGTCGCGCAATCGCGTGAAACCCAGACAAGGGAAACCTTTCGGCAGCCAGCCCATGCACGTACCGATGGCCAACCCCTGGGCCTGTTCCTGTTTCACCAGGTTCTGCAGGGCCACACTGATGCGGGCCGCCTTGATGATGTCCTCCGCAGTGGGCTCGAGGATCGCTTTCGCCTCTCCTGTCCACCGCGCGGCCTCGTCCTGAACCGCCTTCTCGTCCGCAGCCGAAATCAGGTCGTCGAAGGTTTCTTCCGCGACGGCCACAACCTCGGCCCCGAGGCGATTTTTAACCTCCTCCGGCGATCGAGCCGGTACCGTGCCGCTTGCCGGAGGAAAGAGGAGAATCCGCGTCTTTCCCATCATAGGGATCACTCGCAGCAGGCGAAGTGCTCGTTCCAGTTCGTTGTAGTCACTGGTGGGCATAAGCGTGACCGGATGCCCCTGACGTTGCCAGCGGTGCGGATACATCCAATCATGGCCACTGGCAGGCAGAGAGAAGACGACCATCGGACGTTTCTCGTCGAGAATCGGCTGCGCCGCCCGCACCAAACTGAAACAACTCAGGTTGATGGCAAGCACCGGCGCGGCGGGCCCTGCCTCCTTGAGCAAAGCTGTCGTCTCTTCCGCGCTACCCGACTGGCCGATGAGCAGTTCGATGTTTCCCAGGTCTCCCTCCGCCTTGGCCAGACGGGCTTTCATGGCCTCCATCTGCTTGGGATCGGCGTTCCACCCCCGGTCCTCCGGTCCGGCAGGCCCGGTGAAGATCACACAGATTCGCGATTTCTCTCTGGGTTGAGGGGGCGAGTCGGAAGCCCAGGCGTGCGTCCACGCCGTGCTGGCGAGGATCATACCGCCCGCCGCCACTCCGGCCCCAAGGAACTCTCGTCTCGTGCAGTGTTCACACATCGCAGTACCCTCCTTCGATTTTTTGAATGGTCTTGCGTGATTCGTGGAAAAACGATCGCCACGGAGTCAGCCGCGGGGGCGCGCCTCATGGTCGGGTCGCAGTTGCGATTCTGCGTACCGGCCAGTAGGCCCTCATCGAGCCACGAAACGGGTGCTCGCGAGTTGGGGAATCCCGCAACGCCCAAACAGCAGAAAACGGCTTTCTCGATCTCAACGACTTGCCCGCAGAGACCGCCCCGCACGATCGCGTCACGCACAGATTTCACCAGACTCCCAGCCAAAAAGCAAGAACCCGAACGAATCCGGCTTTCGCCCGGACTTTTGGAACCACCAACCTCTCCTCCAAACGGCGCGGAGGGAGCAGGGAAGGGCCAAGGGTACCGCCCTCGGTCCGATTCAATCACCGATTGGGGCCAAACGGACTTCGCTCAGGTCCATAACGGCCACTCCAGGCTTGAATTGAAGGCGTACCGAGACGGTCTCCGTGCCCGTGCGCCCGAGGAGCAGTGTGCCGATCGATTCCGTGACATACTTGGCCCAACCCCCGGTGTCGCGTGCGGCCGCTGCCAGGGACTGATCTGCGATCGATACTTCGTAGCGGCCGCCGCCTTGCCCCGTCTCGCATCCGTAGACGATCTCCAACGCGTACCGGCCCGGCTTTTCGATCCGCACCGGCCAGCTCACCCAATCACTCGCATCGGTCCAGAAACCGATGGCGTCCACGCCCGGTTGGCTCACGTACCGCGCGGTGCTGCCGTGAATCTCCGCGTCGGAGGCGCGGAGCGTGATCCGGCCGTCGGCTACGGGGGCAATGGGAACGGGGCGAACGTCGGCGGGACCACTCAGGTCGAGCGCTACCACGGAGGCTGCCGGATCGGAGGCTGCCGCAGGGACTGATATCAGGAGTACCGGTCCGTCGCGGCGAACGGCCAGGGGTGCACCCGTCGGATCGCCCAGCAGGCGAGCCTCCAGAGGTTGGTTGTGCACACCGGGTACGCGGAGGACACCGTCGGCGGGCCATTCGAACACGTGCAGGTAGAGCCGCGTGTCGCCTTGCGGCAGACTCTTCATCGTCGCCCGCCCCCACGAGAGCTGCCGGCGAAAGGGCCCCGCCGAGGTGCCGTAGATGCTCTCTCCGTGGCGGTCCATCCAGCGCCCGATGGCTTCCAGTCGTTCCAGAGCCGGTTGGGGCATCGGGCCTTCGGGCGCGGGACCGACGTCGAGCAGAAGATTGCCTCCCTTGCTGGCGCACTCAATGAGCATCCGGATCAACCTGGTCGCAGGTTTCCAATCCTGGTCGTAGGCCATATATTGCCAGTGATTGTTGATCGTCATGCAGCTTTCCCAATCAACGCCGGGCGGCACCGAAGTGGGAATTTCCTGCTCGGGCGTGCGGAAATCGCCCGCCGTGTCGCGCCGGCTCACATGGTCCACGCGGCTATTGATGATAATTTCCGGCTGCAAAGATCGCACGTAGTTCTCCAGGTCCTTGCCCCGCGTCGCGTTCCATGTTTCGTCCCAGTGGCCGTCGAACCACAACACCCCGATCGGGCCGTAGTTGGTCAGCAGTTCGCGCAACTGGTTCTTCATGTAGACGACGTACCGGTCCATGTCGGCCGCCTCGGCGGGTCGCTGGTCGCCCTTCCGCCGCGGCAGGTAGTCGGGATGGTGCCAGTCCATGATCGAATAGTAGAAGCACAACCGCAGACCTTCGCGGCGGCAGGCGGCGGTAAGATCTTTCAGGATGTCGTGCCTGTAAGGCGTGGACATCACGTCGAAGTCGGTGTACTGCGAGTCGAAAAGACACCATCCATCGTGGCTCTTCGTGACAATCACGATGTACCGCATCCCTGCATCCTTGGCCGCGCGGACCCATGCGTCGGCGTCCACTTGCTCCGGGTTGAATCGCGGGGCGAGCTCGACAAACTCCTCGCGCGACATGGTGAAATAGCGGTCCATGCCCTTGGGGTCGTCCATGGGCAAACTGAAGAGGCCGAAATGAATGAACATTCCGAAGCGAGCCTCTCTCCACCACGCCAACCGCTGCCGGCACTCCTGGGACGTTTCGTCCGCCAGCGCCTGAGGAACAACCGCCGATACCGCCGCAACAAACCCCAGCACAAGCAGTACAGAGCGGCAGGGCTGCCGACCAATACGAGCCGGCGCTCGGTCACCAATGGCCTGCTCCCGTTGGTTGCGAGTCTTTGTGAAGAACTCAGCGATCTTTGAGGTTAGTCGTACAGACAAATGGACAGGAGCGAGTTTCCGCATAACAGGTCTCCGCCGGCTCAGTCTTTCCAGGTCAATTTGTGATCGAACAAGTGTTGCGAAGTAGAGGGCGATCCGCGGAAGATGATCGGTGCTTCCCGCTTATCGGTCTTCCTTCATGACCTCCAAGGCGAGCAGTACGGCGAGGTCCTTGATAACCTCCCTCAGATTGCCGAGGGTTGCCGTCCGGTGGATGGCACATTCGCACGGAGAAAACAGCTTTTGTGAGAAAGCAGCCCCGTCATTGCGTCACCAGGATGTTGGGGTCATTCTGGCATACGGCCTGTACACGGTTGGTCTTTGATGCCTTGACGCAGGTCTCACTATAATCCTCCGGCAAACGCCTGTGAAGTTGTCCTGGCGGTCAACCTCGGCAATAAACCGTTGCGGCGCTACGGCCAGTATCCGCGACTCCTTGAGATTCTTGACGGAAACGGCATGATGGACATCCGGAAGATACCTTCATGCATCGGTCTACGCCGATTTCACCAAATCGGCCGGCTGTTTGCACCCTGCCACGATTGCCGGAAACACGGCCGCCAGACCGCACAATAGAAGCGTGGCGGCGAAACCAACCGACAGGTAATACCACGGAATGGTCAACGGCGAAAGGAAACCGCCGAAGAACGAAACGTAGCGCATCAGACCGATGAAGCACCACGCACCGAGAATCCCGAAGCCGATGCTGACGATCGCCGCCGACAGCGCGATCAGCAGCGCCTCGGCCAGGATCAGCCGCACCAGGCCGAACCGGGTCATTCCCAGGCATCGCAGCACGCCAAGTTCGAACCGCCGCGTACGAATCGAGGCGGCAACCGTCCCCATCATGGCGAGCGACGAAATCATCAGCAGGATGAGCGGCATTTTTGCCGCGGCCTGAATCACGCTGTCCCCCCGGTTCCCTACGCGGTCGTTGAGGTATTCGTGCGAACTCAACTTCACCATCGAACGGGAAATCGCAGCGGCAGCGTCCGGGTGCGATTGCTCGTCCACCAGATTCTGGAGAGATCGTTCCAGGTGCGCGTCGGAAACCGTCGGACTGCCGTTCGTGTCCAAGGTTCGGTCAAACCAGAAATAGGCGGCATCGTTCAGTTTGAAATCGTCCTGGACGGTCTTGTAAGGAGCGAACATCAACGCGCCTGAGCGGTATCCGTACTTCCGGACGCCGCTGAGCTTCACCATCCAGAGCCAGCCCGGGACGCTGGCGATGCCGCAGACCTCATATTCGATCGGCTTCGCGTCGTCGGCCAACGGACCTTCACTGGGTCCCCCCGGACCTTGCCCGTACCTTCCGTCGCCCGATCCACCCGGGCCTCGTCCTCGCGTTCCACCTGGACCTCGTGCTCGCATTCCACCACCAGGTCCACCTGGAACTTTTCTTCCCATGCCACGTCCGCCGGGTTCCGGCTTCATCAGTTCGAGCTTATCGCCGACGTGCAGCCGCGCGCGGAACGCGAACGAATCGGGAAGGATGCAATAGCGTGCCCCGGTGTTCAGTTTCGCGAGGGCGTCGTCCCACGTCCCTTCGACCAGGTCGACATCGACCAGGCGCGTACGATCTCTCCCGTGGGTGCCGAGATTCATCGGCTCGAACGCCTTGGCGACATCCAGGCCGAAGACGACCACCCCCGCTCCGGCCTGCATGGGGGACATGCCGAACTCCTCGAACCGGTTCGCCTGCCGCACCGAGAACAAGGGTTGCTCCAGTGCGATCGGCAGGAACTTATCTCGATCGACGCCGTCCAGATTTCGGACCGTGTCGATCCGATCGAGCGGCAGACCCTTCGGCATGCATGCCACGAGCGTGTTGGGCAGCCGCTCGCTGTGCGTGAACGGAACAAGCATGGAATATCCGGAAATCTCCAGGAAGCTGTACACGCCCAGCCCGATTGTCAGCGCCACAGATGTTCCCAGTGTCCGCCAAAGGTTCGCGCTGAGTTGATTCTTGAGCAGACTCTTCTCGATGAACAGCATCTTTGCGATCGGCACCGACACGAAACGCTCGACGAAGAGCACTACCGTCGGCGTCAGCAGCACCAGCCCCAGGATCTGCGTCGGCAGTCCGACGCAGGAATAGAGCGCCAGCCGCAACATGGAAGTTTCGGGGCTGACACCGTAATAGATGATGATTGGATTGACAAAGAGCATCGCGGCGCCGACGATTCCGACGACGTAGAACCACCACTTCTTGACGTTGTAGATGTATCCGCGGTTCATGCCTTCGAGTGGACTGACTTTCGCCCCGCGCCACGCCGGAATGACCGCTGCGAGCAGAGCTCCCAGAAACGCCGCCGCGCCCGAAGTGATGATCGACGAAGCGTCGAGCGACACCGTCTTGCCGTTGCCGAACACGCCGGGCTGCAGCCAGACGGTCGCCTGGAGCACAATCCAGCCGGCCGTCATCCCCACAATCCACCCGAGCACGCAGAGGATCATGCTTTCGCCGACAATGAGCGCGGCGATATGCCACCGTTCCATCCCCACGGCCCGCATCATGGCGAAGACGCGGCTGCGTTCGCCCACGCCCATACTGAGCGCGGTGAAGACGATCAGCGTCGAAATGAGCGTCGTGAAGAGGATGATCGCGGTCATCGACGAGGCGCCGCCCATCAGTCCGCCGCCGCGCGGACCGGGCCGATTATTGAAGGATTCCTGAATATCGCCGGCATCCACGAATTTCATCCGGATTCCTTCGTCCGCCAGGTGCTCGGACCACGACCTCTTGAATTGCGCGACGTTCGCCCCGTCCTGGAGGCGGACATACAGATACTGCGCCTTGCCCTTGTCCGCTTCGGCCATCGGCTGGATCTTCTCGGCGGTCGCCATGGAAACATAGACCGCGCTCACCGCTGGTGTGATGTCGCGGCCGAAGCCGAAACC
>CAYSCH010000003.1:51043-52476 GCA_964429355.1 uncultured Planctomycetaceae bacterium
AATGCCCAGGCTCCGGGCGGCGGCGGTCCCCATCACACCCTGCATCTGGTCGCTGCTCGCGTCGAACCAATCGCCCTCTTCCAGCTCGAATGGCGGGTGATCGGCGTCGATACCCACGATGATCGGACTCCCCATCGGCGTTCCGTGGCCAGCACGCTGACGGCGGAGAACGCTCTCCGCATCCGTATATTTCGCCATCGTATATGACCCGAATCTCCCGGCGATTTGCCTCGCCGCCGAGACTTGCATGACCAGATCATTGCTTCTCAGTTCGTCCAGCACCTTCGGCTCGACGAACACCGGCGCGGGCGGTGTCATCGCCGGCATGGCAGGCGTCGCCGGTGGATCGTCGCCTCGCTGCGGAATCATCGTCACGTGGTAGTGGCCGAGAAACTTCTCGCCCTCGTTCTCGAATTGCAGCACGACCAGCCGGATGCTGCCGATGGGCCAGACGAGCATCGCGGACATCGCCGCCGTCGCGATCACGGCAAGTGCGAGCCGCGAGCGATGGTACCAGGCTTCACGAAGAATCAGTTTGATAAGGAGCATATCTGTGGTTCGCAGTTGTTTGCGTCCGGAAAGACCGGCCGGCAGATTCAAGCGACGGAAACGCGGACCGGGCTTCCAAGCCCGTGGCGCCGTCATGGCGGAAAGACGATCAACGGAGGAAGCAGGGGGTATTCGCGTCTCCCGCCTGTCACTCCGTCCGACCGTCTCTGAGATGAATCGTCCGGTCGCCGTAGTCCGCCACGTCCTTGTCGTGCGTTACGACGACCAGGGTGCGTTTCTGCTCCGTGCAGAGTTTTCGCAGCAAGGCACAAATCTTCGCGCTGTTCGTCGAATCGAGATTCCCCGTCGGCTCGTCCGCGAGAATGATCGCCGGGTCCACCAGCAGCGCCCGGCCGATCGCGACGCGTTGCTGCTCGCCACCGCTCAAGGCGTCGGGGCGATGCGTGCGTCGCTCCTTGATTTCCAGCAGATCGAGCAGTTCGTCGAGCCGCGAATCCGACACCCGCACTGTCCGTTCCAGTTGAGCCGGCAGGAGCATGTTCTCTTCCGCCGTCAGCGTAGGGATGAGATTGAACTGCTGGAAGATCACACCGATATTCTTGCGGCGGAATCTCGTCTTGCGCGAGTCGCTCATCGCGGCGATATCCTGGCCGCCGACGCGGACTCTGCCCGACGTGGGAGGCATCAAACCGGCCATCAGGTGCAGCAGCGTGCTCTTGCCCGATCCGCTGGCCCCCATCACGGCCACGAACTGGCCCGGAGCAACGTCGAGCGACACATCGCTCAAGGCTTCGATGGTCGTGGCGCCTTGGCGGAAACGTTTGCTGAGATGCTCGATTCGCAGTGGTAGAACACTATTGTCTTTTGTCGTCATGCTCTCCGTCCCGTCGGTCATTTCTGATGGCTGTGGGGCACGATTGCAT
>CAYSCH010000003.1:52486-77634 GCA_964429355.1 uncultured Planctomycetaceae bacterium
GTGTTCACTTCTCCACCCGCTCGTGTCCAGAGGGCGTGCCAGGTGTTTCGTTCGATGGTCTCGCTGACGAAGCTGACGCTCCCGTCGCACATGCAGGCGTTGACGCCACCCGGGTGGCGGCTGCGGGCGGCGGTGACTTTCGACGACCTGTCGATCAGATCGGGAAACGGGACGTTGGGAGTGAAACGGCCGTTCATGACCGGACCGGTCGGTGAAGAACCCCGCAGCCAATACGACAGACGAGTGCCGTCCCAGCCGGTAACACTCGGCAACACCGCCGCCAGCCCTCCGGTTTCGGCCGTGGGCGCCAGACTGGCCGAAGCCCTCGCGCGGTAGACTTGTACGTCCGGCGTGGGCGTCAGCTCCGGTGAATTGCAGGGCCCCCGCAACGATTCCGTGAAGGCCAGCGTATTGGTGGTGCCGTCGACGATCGAGGCGAGTTTGACTTGGGCATTGACCCAGCAAAGCCCATCGCCCTCTCCGAAACCCGGATGGTATGCCCCGCCAGCCGTTCCGCTCTCGTGGTTCATTGCATAATTGGTGCCGGCGACGGGGATGACGGCGCCTGAGGGGAGCGTGGTGTTATGGAGAGGGGTCTCACCGTCACTGGGGCAGAGAAACATGGGCACCACCGTGCCAGCCGCCGGCTGAAGGGCCAACGGAAGGTCGCTTGTGCCCGGGTGGCCCATATTGATCGAGAAATCGATCAGATCCTGAAGATTTGCCTGTTCGGCATAGGGTAACAACTTCGCCAACGGTGAGTAATCATTCGGGTAGCCGATGCCCGTCCAGCCCGTGTTGGGCAGGGCCTCCTGAAAGGTATCGGCATAGTTGTGCATTGCGATGCCGAGTTGTTTCAGATTGTTGGTACAGCTCATCCGCCGCGCCGCCTCGCGAGCGGCCTGAACGGCCGGCAATAACAGGGCGATCAGGATCCCGATGATGGCGATCACCACCAAAAGTTCCACAAGGGTGAATGCGGGGCGCGGTTTCGTGGGCACAGTCTCCTCCTGTCCGTAGCGGTTCACACGGGCTGCTAATTCGACTTCGGGCGGCAGTACGACAAGGCCATGAGCGAGAAGGCCGTTACCAGGTTGGGATCGCCTTCCATCCAACGGGGACTCTCGGTGTTGACCCAGGAACCGTTTTCCTGCTGCCTACGGGCCAGCTCTTCGGTGAGTTCTCGCCGCCAGTCGTGCTTCACTCCATTCGTGTCTTCGATGAGATCTTCGCCAAGCACATCCAGCGACTTGGCAAACGTGTGGTAGTAGTAGTACAGGCCGGCGCTGCCCATCCCGGGATTGCTCTTCACATCGTAATACGTCCGGATCCACTCGACGGCCGCCTTCACCCGGGGATCGTCCCGCGTGAGGCCTGCGTAGATCATGCTCTTCAGGCCGGCGTAACTCATGGAACCGTAGCTTCGCAGCCCGCCTTCGGGGTTCAAACGCTCCTCGTCCTGCCGGCCCGGCACGCAAGAGTAGTAGAAGCCGCCATCATTGACCTTGACGGAGAACTGAGTCGTGTTGTGTTCCGTTTCCAGATTCTGGCAGCGGGAAACGAATGAGAGGGCCTGCTGGATCGCTTCGTCGCTGCCATCAGCACCGCGAGCCTTGAGCGCGTCGATCAGATAGGCCGTGTTCGATAGGTCGGGGCGTGAGCTGCCACCGTATCCGGCTCCGCCGTAATAGAAGTCCGAACTCTCCCGGTCGCGGCTCTCATTCCACTGCAGACTCCGCACGAACTTCTCGGCCTTCTCCAGGAGTGCGTCGTACTTGCCGTCCGTGTTGGCCTCTTCAAAGCACATCATGGCGGCGCACGTTTCATAGTTGCCGAACATGCCCTTCATCCCAAAGATGCCGCCGTTCGACTGGGCACACGACTCGAGGTACGCAAGCCCCTTGGCGACCGCCGGATCCTTCGGCGTGCGGCCATTGCAGAGCAAGGCCGTCACCGCCAACGAAGTCGGTCCGGTACCGGCAAACTTGCTGAACGATCCGTCCTCAGCCTGACCGTGAACGACCAGGTACTGAAGTCCACGCTGGACTACTTCTTGATGGAGCGCCGGATCGGCGTCTGCATGGACCGACGGTTCTTCGGAACGTGCCGCGATCGGCAAGGCCCACCCGTGGACGACCGCCGCCACGAAGCAAAGTACGTGGAACATCCTCGGGCCTCCTTGCATGACACTTTTCACAGGCACATCAGGCATAAACAGGTCCCCATTCGGCTTCTTTCCGATTCAACGTCCTCAGGTGTCCCAGACTTCACAAACGCAGCAACTTGTGTGCCAACTCGCCGAACCCCATGGGCAGGCCTGCAGCGGCCATCGCGTGGCTGGGCTTCGCCCACAGCCTGCAACGGGCGTGTCGAAATAACCGACAGGCATGTCGACAAATGCGGCACTCGCCCGCGCGGGTTTCTCGCCTGCATCCACAACCGCACCTGGAACTGCATGCATCCAACCCTGTTGTCTATTGGCATGCGAAATGCTTGCAGTGGTTACATGACCAGTGGATCGCCAAAACAGGACCTGGTGAGGTGAGGGACATGCCTGCGTGTTACGGATATCCGCCCTCTCGTCTTGATGACGACTGCAAGAATACAACTGCCGTGACTGAACGAAACGGAGCACGAAAAGCAAAATGAGACACGATGGCCAAGTCGAGACCACCAGCGGGAACGAGGCAAATCCCTGTGACGACCGTGCTGCCGGCGACACGGTTCCACCCCTGCTCGTCGAGCATGTCACCAAACGCTTTCGCCAAGGCAGCCACGTCATTGAGGCACTTCGCGATGTCTCGCTGACGGTCCAGCGCGGAGAGTTTGTGGCAATCATGGGCGCGTCCGGTTCGGGCAAGAGCACTCTGTTGCACGCAATGGCCGGATTGACGGATATCGACGAGGGTTCCATCACGTTGGATGGCCAGGACCTGGCGAGCCTGAGTGATGCGCGGCTGACACGTTTTCGGCGCCAGCGTATCGGCCTGGTGTTCCAGGCCTACAATCTTCTTCCGCTCCTGAGCGCCGAGGATAACGTTCGCTTGCCGGTCATGGATTATCGACAGGGGGGCGATAAGGCGGTGGCCTTGCTCCAGCGCCTTGGCCTGTCGCATCGCCGAACCCACAAACCGGATGCTCTTTCGGGCGGCGAACAGCAGCGAGTGGCCATCGCCCGTGCGCTGGTTGCGGACCCGGCAATTCTCCTGGTCGACGAACCGACGGGAAACCTGGACTCGGTGGCCGGCGCGGAGATCTGCGTCTTGCTACGATCTCTGTGCGACGAGCAGAACCGGACGATTGTGATCGTCACCCATGAACCCAGCGTAGCCCTGGCAGCCGACCGGGTAAGGATCCTCAAGGACGGTGCGATCGTCGACGGTTTTTCAACCGCCGAGTTTTCCGACGCCCAGGGCCTTGCCAACGCCTACCAGGACGCTCTTCGGAAAGCTGCCGACGCTGCGGGGGGTGCAGGATGAGAACCGTCTTCAAACTGACATTCGGCTTTCTGCGGCAGCACCCCGTTCGGTTGCTGTTGACGGTCTTCGCCACCGCGGCGGCCACGTGCCTTGTGTTGTGGATGGTCGGCGGTTACGAGGCCCTTCTGAACTCCCACGACGTCTTTGCGAAGCGGGCCCTGGGACGCTACACGTTGTCGGTCGATCCAATCGGCCGGAATTGGGATCGGCAGGTGTTGCCGGAGGTGGTGCAGGCCCTGCGGACCGATCCCGATGTGATCGCGGCCGAACCGATGTGGGCAGAGCGGGTCGTGATTCAATCGGAGGCGGTGAAACTTCAAGCCCCGCCGCCGGGCTCCGGTTCGCAGCCGGGCGAAGGGGTCAACGAGTGCCTTCTGCTGGGCACCGACGCTCCGTCGCCGCCATTCGATCTGGTGCGTGGTCGTTGGATTTCCGGCAGTGAGGCAGAAAAGAATGCTGACGACACGCTGGACGTCGCGGTGAGCGTCCAGGTTGCGGAGCGCTACGGTGTCGATGTCGACGGCCTGTTGATCGTGGGCCGCGACGAAGCGAGCCACCAACTCCGTGTCGTGGGGATCGTCGACAACCCGCCCGTTCCGATCACAGGCCGGATGGCCGCGAGCATGGACCTGCCCAGCCCGAGTATCGCCGGCATCTATGCCCGGATGGACGGAGTCGCCAAGATCCTGAAGCGAGACCCGGTGGTGACTTTCGTCGGGGTCTGTTTGAAGGAAGGAGTGGACGTTCACGCCTTTCGCTATGCCTGGGGGCCTCGGCTCAGCGCCTTCCAGCCGCCAGCACAGTTTCAGGAGGATCACGATCTGGAGGAGCAGCTCGACGAGGCCGCGGCCGCCGAGAATCTCAAGCTCCAGTCGTATGCGGCCACGCTCATGGCCATGCTGCTGGCCCTGCTGGTGATCTTCAATACGTTGAACATGGGGGTGTCGGAGCGGACGCGGCAGTTCGCCATGCTCAGGGCGATCGCCTTGACGCGTGCCCAGGTGGCCCAACTTGTCTTCGCGGAAAGCCTGTTCATGGCCACCGTGGGTTTTGCAGGCGGACTGGCTGCGGGAGAGGCCTTGCTCAAGTTGACTGGTTCCCTTTCCGGATCGATGTGGCGGCACGGAGGCCACGTCGGCGGACTGGCGATCGCCTTGGCCGCCGTTGCCTCGTTTGGAGCGGCATTTCTTGCTGCACTCCTTCCGGCCTGGCACGCCACCCGCGTGCGGCCACTCGACGCCATGGCTCCGCCACAGACGAATTCGTACACCGAGGCCAAACGACAGTGGTACTGGTTGCTGGCGGGACTCGTCCTGATCGGTGTCGCGCCGGTTCTCACCTTCGTGTTTTCACCTTCTTCCGAGCAGGAGGCAAAGAGCCGTCTGGCTTACGGAATGATTGCCTTGGCTCTCGGCTTCCTGATGCTTGCCCCGGGCATCGTGCGGCTGGTCGATCGGTTCGCCGGCCCTCTGCTGGCCAGGGCAATCGGCTTGAGCCCCAGGCTCCTGGCCCAGCAGCTTTCGTGCCATATGGGCCGAACGATCGCGTCGGCAATCGCGCTGAGTGTCGGGCTCACTCTCTTCATCAGCATCCAGGTGTGGGGCTACACGTTGCTGGAGACCTTTGTGCCCGGAAAATGGGCTCCCGACTTGCAGATCGCTTTCGAACCGTACGGTCTGACCGATCAAGCTGCAGCGGAGTTTGCCCGGCTCCCGGGGGTCGGTGCTGATCGCTGTACACCGATCGTTGTGGAGCAACCGCGGCTGCGTGAAGATCTCACGCGTAGTGCCCAGCGCGCCTCCGTGACAAGGCAAGACAACGTCGTCGTGATCGGCATCGATCCCGTCAAGGCGATTGGAGGAACCGCGCCGCTGCTGGACTTCGACTATGTTCGAGGCGACCGCAACGGTGCGGTCGCCGCGATGCAGAACGGCCGCGGCTGCGTTGTTCCCGAGCACTTCTTGCGGGAAACCGGGCTGAGTGTGGGCGACCGATTCGAACTCGTGCCGCCGGAGAATCCCAAGCAGCCTGTTGCCTACACGATTGCCGCTTCGGTGCAGTTTCAGGGTTGGCACTGGATGACCAAGATCGGCGGTCTCAGGGTGCGCACGCACCGGGCGGCCGCCCTGGTGATCGCCGACTTCGAAACGGTGCGCGCCGATTTCGGGCTTTCCAATCCCAGGCACGTCTGGTTGCGCTACCAGCCGTCCGCTGCCGATCCGGCCGGGATCGCCGAGGTGGCCCAGGACTACTATTCCGGCGTGCTCGGTGAGGAAGTCCGCAACGGGAAGCCCAGGCAAACGGGAGCGGCTTCTCGGATGGGCAGCCCTGGGGAACTGTCCGCACGGGGGCGCCCGGCTGCTTACATTCAAACGGTCTCCGCCGACGACGTCCGCCGGGCCATCCGGAACAACGCATCGCGTTGGCTCTGGGCTGCAAGCGTGATGCCCTTGGTAGGCGTCGCCATCGGTTCCCTTGGCGTGTTGACGGTCATTATCAGCTCCGTCCGAGCCCGTCAGTGGGAGATGGGAGTTCTTCGTGCCCTGGGGTTCAGCCGAGGTGCCCTCGTCCGGCTGGTGGTGGCGGAAGGGCTTCTCGTGGGCATCGTGGCCTGTGTCTTGAGCCTTGGATTCGGTATTATGGCCGGTTGGTGCGGCACGGGCTTGTCGAGCCACATGAGCTTCTTCGGCGGCCTGCAGCCGGACCTGGGGATCCCGCCGGCTGCCATGCTGGTCGGATTGATCGTCGTCCTGCTCTTCGCCGCCATGGCCGCGATCGGACCGGCCGTTCGAGTGGGCCTTACCCGTCCATTGGAGCTCCTGCAGCAGGGACGAAGTGCCTTGTAGCCGATAGTACGCCAAGACATTGCCTGAGGTGAGAGGCATGATCGATGTGAAAAACAAGCGAGATTCCGCTTCAATCAACGTTGGCTTTTCCGTGCCTTTCGTGCATCGGCTTCGGTTCACGGACGACGTTTTCGGAGGCGAGCAGTATGTGCTGGCCGAACTGCTGGAACCGTCCGGCTCGCAGCCCGCAAGAGTGCAGTTCTGGCTGGATGCAAACCTTGCCGCGGCCGCTCCCCCCCTGGTGACCAGAATCCGGCAATTCCCGGCACGGTTTGCAGATCGAGTTGTCGCGGCAGGCGACCTTCAGATTGTGCCCGGTGGAGAAGAATCGAAAAACGACATTCACATCCTGGAAGGGATGCTTCGCGAGTTGCACCGAGCGGAACTCGATCGACGCAGCTACGTCGTGGTTATCGGGGGCGGCGCAGTTCTCGATACCGTGGGGTTTGCCGTGGCACTGGCGCATCGCGGCATACGGCTGATCCGAATACCCACGACCACGCTGGCCCAGGCAGACTCGGGAGTCGGTGTGAAGAACGGTGTCAACCTCTACGGCACGAAGAATTGGCTCGGAACCTTCGCCGTTCCGTGGGCCGTGATCAACGATACTCGATTGCTGGAGACGCTGAGCGAACGCGACTTCCTGGCCGGCTTTTCCGAAGCGGTCAAGGTTGCACTGTTGAAGGACCCGGCAATGTTCGAGGGACTGTGCCGGACCGCGCCACAGATCTGTTCTCGCGACATGTCAGAGTGCCTTCCGATCATTCGCAGATCGGCCGAATTGCACCTGGACCACATCACACGGGGCGGCGACCCGTTCGAAATGCTCGAAGCACGGCCGTTGGACTTCGGGCACTGGTCGGCCCACAAGCTCGAGGCGATGTCACGCTTCTCGCTGCGGCATGGCGAAGCGGTCGCGATCGGGATTGCGATCGACACGGTCTACTCGTCGCTGGCATATGGTCTCTCGCGGTTCGAGGCCGCACGGGTGCTCGACTGCCTTTCCAGCCTGGGGTTCAGACTGGAGCACCCACAACTGGGTGATTCTGAACAACTGCTTGCGGGGCTTGAAGAGTTCCGCCAGCACCTCGGTGGTCGGCTGACGCTCACCATGCTCGAGGGAATCGGCCGGCCTCTGGACATTCACCAGGTCGACTATGGCCTTCTGGGTCAAGCCATCCATTCGCTCAACTTCTCAATAGGTGACAGGCCAGCCCCGATCGGGATCTGGGCCCGAAGGAACACCCACAAAGATCCGGTAACTGCGTCCCGTTGCGGACACGACGCCGAAGTGTTTCGTATTCGGCAAAGCGACGTCTGGAGCACCGGCACGCTCAAGTTTGAACTTCCTATGTTGCTCATTATTCGAGTCGCACGCCAGTTCTTGCGCGTTCAATGCTGTCGCAATGGGAATCGCCGGGATCAAGCCCAGCAAGCTCACAGTCTTGGGTGGAAACAGAGTTCGTTTGCAGTGCATGGCATGCTTCCTTCAATGGCTTAACTGCCGAGCGCACGGCGCGTTTCTTGGGAAAGAACCGCCTGTAGGAGAGTGCGTAGCCGGTGTAGACCAGGAGCAACGAAGCTGCTGTTGAAAGAACGGCGACGATCTTTCCGGCCACGCCGAAGGCGGCCCCGGTGTGCAGAAATCGGATCCAGATGCGGGCCTGCAGGCCGGCGCTCCGATCCCTCAGGTGAAGGGCCCGCAGGATCTCGCCCGTGTAGGGATCCAGTTCCACGGGCACGTTTGCCCGATTGGGCATGTAGTCGGGCATCGTGACCACGGCTTTTACGGAGGCCGTCTCGTCTGCATTCCGCGGACTCCCGAGCGGCAGACGGATCGACTTCCAAGCCGGAAAACCCGCTTGGAGTTCTGCCAACAGCGACTCCAGCGGCAGGCGCTCACTTCCCTCCGCCGGAGCCGGCACCGCGACGGGCGGCACCAACGTCATGCGAAAATCGCGGTGCTCCGCCGGCTTTTCGCCGAAAAGCTGAAAAACCAGGTTGTGGGCCCACCCGAAAGAAATGACCACGCCGGTCACCACCAGAACAACCAGAACGGGCAGGCTCCAGAATCCCAGGACGACGTGCCAATTGAAGTCGCGGACTCTGCCGCGAGCTCTCCACTTCAGCAGTAACCGTGGCTTGAGCGCTCGGACACTCCAGCGTCTCGGGAACCAGAGGTAGAACCCCGTGACACAGAGGAAGAGAAACACCAGATTGCCGACGCCGGTGATGAACCGGCCAGTCGCCCGCCGACCGTCACTCATCGCGAGCCAGCGGTGCAGTTCCCCCAGGAAATGAAACGCGTCGTCAGCGGCTCGGGCCTGCGATTCTCTCATCTGGCCTGTGTACGGATCGATGTACACAGGCCCGGAATGCCCCGCAAAGAACTGCCAGGCACGTTGCGGGTCACGGTGAACCACCAGGTGATCCGGAGCGAAATGGGGCATTCTTTGTCTGGCCACCGAGTGTAGTTCGTCGGCGCTGAGCCGGCGGCGACCGTCCTGCGGCCGTTGCACGGCCGCAACATTGCGATCGCACCAGGCGAGGATTTCTTCCTCAAACGCGATAGCGATCCCGGTGATCGACATGACCGCAATCACGATCCCTGCGGAAACGCCGAAAACAAGATGTAGCCAGAAGATAATGGATCGCATCATCATGCTGCCTTGCGAAAACTGCGCACGAAATGCCTGAAGAGACAGACGGATACAGGCTCCGCCCGGGCAACGATTCCAGTCCCCTCCTCCGGACCGCGGCTGGATTAGCTCACTCCGAACTGATCGTGCGTACCTCTCGCCCCGCTCGTGTCCAACTGGCGTGCCAGGCATCTCGATCCACCGAGTCCGAGGTCGAGCGAACGCTGCCGTCAGCCATACCTACGTTTACGGCCCCGGGATGGTAGCTTCGCGCCCCGGTGAGCTTGTTGGACTTGAAGACCAGATCGGGCACATCGCTATTGGGAGTCAAGTGACCGTTCATGACCGGACCGTTGGGAACACTGCCTCGCAACCAATAGTGGTTCCTTGCTCCGTCCCACCCGGTGATATAGGCCTGAACCGCGCTGACGTTGCCGGAGCCGGCAACTGCGGCAACGGCCGAATCGACGGCCGTGGTCACAGCCCGAAACCGCCGCGGGTCTTGCAGAGGGGTGGGAGATACGGGGGCATCGCCGGCGCCGATCGAGGCCTCGGCAAAGATCAGGGTATTGCTTGTCCCGTCGGTGATGTCGCACAACTTGATCTTCGCACCCACCCAGCACAGGCCGTCGGAGGCAACACCATTTCCGGGATGGTAGACGCCATCGGTGCCGCTCCCTTGATTAACTCCGTAACTGACTCCGGCGATCGGAATGACCGCGCCGGAGGGCATCTTCAGATCATGAAGGGTCGCACCGACGTCGCTAGGGCATTCGAATGAAGGCACCCGGGTCCTTGCGGCAGCGTGCAATTCGGCGGGGAGATCTGCCAGTGCCGGATGTCCCATGTAGACATCAAAATCGATCAGATCCTGCAGATTCGCCTGCTCCATGAAGGGAAGCAGCTTGGCAAACGGCGAGTAGTCGCTGGGATAGCCGCCCGGCCGGGGCCATCCGTTGTTGGGAAACGCTTCGGGATAAGTGGAAGCGTAGTTGTGCAGGGCCAGACCAAGCTGGCGAAGGTTGTTGCTGCATTGGCTCCGCCGAGCCGCTTCACGGGCAGCTTGCACCGCAGGAAGCAAGAGTGCAACAAGGATCCCGAGGATCGCGATCACAACCAGCAACTCGACAAGGGTAAATGCAGCACGAGATCTTCGGTTCATCGAAGTGCCTCCAGCCGTAGGGGGGAAGTGAAGATGTGATGAATTGGCTGGCGACAGGTGCGAAGAGCACCTCGGCTGGCTAACAAACGATACTGACTCTCAATATCACTAACGTATTATAGACAGATCTTCGTCATTCGCAAGGTGGTCAAGCTGACTTTCTGGATCTTCTTCCCCGGAGCAACCTCGCCACGACCTCACCCTCCCGTGCTCAAGGCGCGAAGAGCCAGGAGAGAAATCGTCTCGGAGAAGAACCGACCAGTTGCATGACGTGAACAGGAACTGAGCTGGGCAGTAGGGATGCCCCAGCGTGCCGGATACCGGCAGCCGGATTGTGCCGCTTGATGCAACCGGCCACTCCGCGTTTCCGTCTTCCGATTTGCAGTCCAGTTACTCGAGAGTCCAGGTCGCAGTCCGGGCACCATGACTGCACCTCCACCTCCGAGCCTGTCCGAGATTTGCCAAGAGCCTGATCGCCGTGCCCGGCACCGAGCCGGAAGAAACTACCAATGCCCACGCAGCATTGACACGGTTCCGCCAACACCGTGTTCTTTCGTCAGTCCGAACCGTATATACTATCCCTCTGGGAGTTGCACACCTGGCAGATCGCGAAGGGAACACCGACCATGGTCGTCTTGGAACGTGGCTTTTTGGCGTGGGCAGCCGCGGTTCTGTTTCAAGGCTTCTTGGCTGTGGCCGCGGAGCCAAAGCCGGAAGACTGCTCGCCGGGCGTCATCGAAATCCCCGGATATGCCTACGATCGGGGCAATGCGCAGACCTTTGCCGATCCGCAGCAGTATGCCGACGGTGGCCCGATGGTTGCCTTCGGAGGTCAGAGCCCTGTCAATATTGAATACGATGTGGAATTGCCCGTCGATGGTTCCTATCGCATCCGTCTCCGTTATGCGGCTGCCGATGCCAGGCCGGTGGATTTCTACATCGACCAGGAGCGCATCGGCCTGTGTTGCCGGGGTACCACCGGGAGCTGGAACACTTCGAGCGCCCAGTGGGAAGACAGCTTTCAGCACTACATCACCCCCGGCAAACACACATTTCGCATGGAACGTGCCGGCGCATTTCCCCACGTGATGGCTCTTCGGTTGGAAGGGTCGCGTTCATTTCCCGATGGATGGAAGCTCGAGCGGCCAGGCGCCCGCACTCTCGACAGCCCCCCGCCGGTTGTCCCCGGAATTGGCTACGACGTTGCCACCGTCGCCCCCGAAAAGCTCCGCCTGGCCATCGAAGACCTGGTCACCACGTTCGGCGACGGTTACCCGGCCGGCGCCGATTATCTGGTTCGACTGGACCGGTTGGCCCTCGCCCTCCAGGAGGCTCAAGCGGCCGTCCAGAAGGACGACCAAGGGGCGGTCGATCGCGAGAGACAGATTGCCCAGCAACTCATGGCCCTCCGTGATGAGGCCCTCCTGGCCAACCCGCTGCTGAACTTCCAGCAACTTCTCCTCGTCAAGCGGGGCAACAAGTCGCCCGCCCTGGGCCTGCCTCGCAACTGGCAGAGCAACTCGTGCCTCGCCCGCAATGGTTTCGACGATGAGATTTCGGTCCTCTCACCGGTTGGTCCCGAGGGCGAATTGAAGGCACTCTTTACCCCGCCGCGAGACAGCTTCGTTGGCGACGTCGACCTGAATTTCGACGGCCGGCGCATGCTGTTCTCCATGGTCGGCGAGAACGGCCGATGGCAGATCTTCGAAGTCGGCGTGGATGGCCAAGGTCTTCGGCAACTCACCGGCGAACAACCCGACGTCGACTCGTACGATGCCTGCTATCTGCCCGACGGCAAGATCCTCTTCACCTCGACCGCCTGCTTCATCGGCGTCCCTTGCGTCTACGGCAGTTCCCACGTGGCCGTGCTCTACCTGATGGACGCTGACGGGCACAACATCCGCCAGCTCTGCTTCGACCAGGAGCACGACTGGTGTCCCACCGTCATGAACAACGGCCGGGTGCTCTATTCTCGCTGGGAATATGCCGACACGCCCCATTCCAACACGCGTCTCCTGTTCCACATGAACCCCGACGGCACGGAGCAAATGGAGTTCTACGGGAGCAATTCCTATTGGCCCAATTCGTTCTTCTACGCCCGGCCGATCCCCAACCATCCCACCAAGGTCGTCTCCGTCATCGGGGGCCATCACGACAATCCGCGGATGGGCGAACTGGTCGTCTTCGATCCGGCCTCAGGTCGCCGCGAAGACTCAGGGGCTGTTCAGCGCATTCCAGGTTTCGGCAAGAAAGTCGAGATGCGGATCAGCGACGGGCTGACACTCGACAGTTGGCCCAAGTTCCTCCATCCCTATCCCCTCAGCGATAAGCACTTTCTCGTCTCGTGCAAGCCCTCCCCGCACTCGGCCTGGGGTGTCTACCTGGTCGATACGTTCGACAACTTCGTCCTTCTGAAAGAAGATCCGGCCCATGCCCTCTTCGAGCCGATCCCCCTGCGGGCCACCACACCGCCCCAGCGAGTCCCCGACAAGGTCGACCTGGCAAAGAAGGACGCAACCGTCTATCTCCCCGACATCTACGTCGGCGACGGCCTGAAAGGTATTCCTCGCGGAACGGTCAAAGAGCTCCGGCTCTTCACCTACCATTTCGCCTACCAGGAAATGGGCGGCCTGCTGGGTGTTGTCGGAATGGACGGACCCTGGGACATCAAGCGAGTGCTGGGAACCGTGCCGGTCCGTTCCGATGGCTCGGCCAAGTTCCGCATCCCGGCCAACATGCCGATTTCCATCCAACCCCTCGATCAAGACGGCAAGGCTCTCCAGTTGATGCGAAGCTGGATGACAGCCATGCCTGGCGAAGTGGTCCAGTGTGCCGGGTGCCACGAGCCGCAGAACACTGCTCCGACTTCGCAATCCACCATGGCCCTGAACGAACCGGCCGATGAGATCGCACCCTGGTACGGCCCCCTGCGAGGCTTCAGCTATCCCCGCGAGGTCCAGCCGGTGGTGGATCGCTACTGTGTCGGCTGCCACGACGGGCGCCCGGCCCGAGAGGGAGGGGCCGAACCGAATCTCCGCGGCGACGTGAAGATCACCGACTGGGCCCAGGTAACACCCGGAAACGGCGGTGCCCACGCCGGCAAGTTCTCCGTGGGATACTACGAACTCTCTCGCTACGTCCGCCGACCGGGCATCGAGAGCGATTATCACCTCCTCGAACCGATGGAGTTCCATGCCGACACGACGCAACTGGTTCAGTTGCTCAAGAAGGGGCACTACGGCGTCCAACTCGACGACCAGGCGTGGGATCGTCTCGTCACCTGGATCGATCTGAACTGTCCTTACCATGGAACCTGGGGCGAAGAGTTGGCTCAGCCTGGTATCCAGCGCCAGCGGCGCCGCGAGCTGCTCAAACTCTACGGCGGTTACGACGACGACCCGGAGGCGGTGCCGGCGATCACCGCGGCGGCCGTCGAGCCGATTGCGCCGACTCAACCCGCCGGCCAGCCGGCGTCAGGGCCCGCCTGCGAGGGTTGGCCTTTCGATGCCGCCGAGGCCCAGCGCCGCCAGGTATCTGCCGGACCGCTCACAACCCGGACCCTGCACTTGGCCGAGGGGCTAGATCTGGAACTGGTCCTGATCCCCGCCGGGCGGTTCATCATGGGAAGCCGCAACGGACCTGCCGATGAACGCCCACAACAGGTTGTCTCGATTGAGCGTCCCTTCTGGATGAGTCGTTTTGAAGTCAGCAACGCCCAGTATGCGCTCTTCGATCCGGACCACGACAGCCGCGTCGAGTCGAAGAATGCCTACCAGTTCGGCATCCACGGCTATCCCATGAACCAGCCGGAACAGCCGGTCGTGCGTGTGACCTGGGACCGTGCGGCCGCCTTCTGCCGCTGGGCCTCCGAAAAGTCGGGCCTGCTGGTTTCGCTGCCGACTGAATCCCAGTGGGAATACGCCTGCCGGGCTGGAACCGACTCGCCGCTCAATTTCGGCACCCTCGATACCGACTTCTCGAAACATGCCAACATGGCCGACGCGACCATCCGGCTCTTTGCCAGCGACCCCTACACGGTCGATATGCCCTTGCAGAACCCCACGCGTTATGACGATTGGATGCCCCGGGATCCTCGATTCGACGACGGGGCTTTGCTCTCGGTCGCCCCAGGCGGATTCCTGCCCAACGCCTGGGGACTCCACGACATGCACGGTAACGTGGCCGAGTGGACCACCACAACCTATCGCCCCTATCCGAGCGGCGATTCCGGTGACGAGCCGCCCGGTCCCAAGGTGGTGCGGGGAGGATCCTGGCGCGATTATCCGAGCCGCTGCACCGCCAGTTTCCGCCTGGCCTACCCGTCCTATCAGAAAGTCTATAACGTCGGCTTCCGCATCGTCTGCCAGGCCGACGCGGCCACCGTGGTCGACGCACGATAGCCCCTCTCAACCCGACAGGGTTCGTTTTGACACACCAAGAACTTTCGTAGTAGCCGCAAAGCCACCGTCATCTCCGACTGACCCCAGCACGCCATGTCCCAAGTTCTTCTGGTCAACATGCCGTTCTTCAACTTGCGCTGGCCCAATCTGGGGCCCAGCCTGCTGAAAGCGCAGCTCACCCGGCGCGGAGTGGCGTGCGACATGGCCTACCTGAACTACGACCTGGCCGAAATCATCGGCGAAGAACGCTACACCTGGCTGGCCGACTCCTTCGCCTTCGTCCTCGGCGGCGAACGCCTGTTCGCCCGACACTACTTCGGCCCTCGATTGCCGTCCGACGACGTCTACTGGAATGAAGTTCTTTTGGCCGCCGATCCCAGGCTCACCGACGAGGATCGACGCGACTACGAAGCGGCAGGCAATGCGATCGCACCCTTCCTGGATAATTGCGAGGCCGCCTGTGATTGGTCCCAATACGCGGTCATCGGATTTGCGGCGTCGTTTCAGCAGACGATGTCCTCCCTGTGCCTGGCCCGTCGAATCAAGGCTCGGTTTCCGCAGGTGAAGATCGTCTTCGGCGGCGCCGCATGCGAGGGGCCGATGGGCATCGAGCTGCTCGCCCAGTTCCAGGAGATCGATTACGTCTCGATCGGCGAAGCGGACCACGCTTTCCCAGACCTCGTCGACCAGGTCTTGGCCGGCCACATGATGAAACCTCCTCCGGGTATCGTTGGCCGGGAGATGCTGGCATCGGCAGACCCGGTTTCGCCCAGTCCGTGCGAGCTTCTTAGAGCGGCCGGTAGAAATGACGAAGACGCCCAGTTTTCCAGGAGACGCTGTTCATGTCTTCCGGCCGATCTTGTCAAGGACCTGGATGAACTTCCCCATCCCGACTTCGACGATTACTTTGCCAGGGTGGAGCGATCGTCGCTCAAGGAAGATGTCCGCTCGCTCCTGTTCTTCGAAACGTCACGCGGATGCTGGTGGGGGCAAAAGCATCATTGTGCCTTCTGCGGCCTCAATGGAGGAAGACTGGCGTACCGCAGCAAGTCGCCCCGGAGGGCCGTCGAGGAGCTGCGGTATCTGGTCGAACGCCACGACGTCCACCGGGCCTGCTCGGCCGACAACATCCTCGACCATCGCTACTTCGACACGTTCCTTCCCATGCTCCGCAACGAAGACCTCGACCTGGGCTTCGTGTTCGAGATGAAGACGAACATGACGCGAGGCCAGGTGGCAACTCTGCTCGATGCGGGCATGGGAGCGGCCCAACTGGGAATAGAGACCTTCATCACGCCCGTGCTGAAAATGATCGGAAAGGGTGCCACGGCCGTGCAGAACCTGCAAACGCTGAAGTGGCTGTCCGAGCCGGGAATCGAGGTCAAGTGGAACATCCTCTACGGCTTTCCGAAAGAGAATCCCGCCGACTACGAGGCTCTTGCTGACCTGATCCCTTCGCTCGTCCACCTCGCCCCGCCGATCGCCGTAGGACGGGTGCGAATGGATCGCTTTGCCCCTTTCTTCGACGATCCGCAGGCCTGGGGGATGACCAATCCGCGTCCCTACCGCGCCTTCGAGTGCGTCTATCCCTTCGATGCGGCGGCCCGCTCCCGCCTGGCCTACTATTTCGCCTACGACTACGCCGACGGCCGCGACCCCTCACAATACGCCGCTCGAGCCTTGAGCGCGATTGAAGCCTGGCAGCAGATGGCCGGCAGCGTCACACTCCGCCAATTCGACCGCAACGACGGCCTGACCCTGCTCACAGATACCCGTCCGTGTGCCACGGCCTTTCAGCATCGCCTTGCCGGATGGCAACGCAGTCTCTATCAGTTCTGCGATACGGGGAGGTCAATCAGGACCGTGTTGGCTCGCATATCGCAGTGGAGCCCCGGAGAACCGGTCCAGGAGAGCGAGATCCGCCAACAACTCGATCAGTGGCTTTCCGACCGGCTCATGGTTCTGCTCGATGGCCGTTACCTGAGCCTCGCCCTGCAAGCTGCGAAGGAGTGACGCCGCTGGAGAGTTTGCGTTGATTCCGGGCCTTGCGATTGCGCCGGATTGGGTCGTCGAGGACTTCTTCGCGAAACCAGGTGACAAGATCAGCGGCAGCCTTCAGAAGGAGCCATGCCACCGCTGCAATCCCCAACAGAACAAATATGCTGACCCAGGAACCCAAGAATGCGAAGAGCGTAGCGAACATTCGACATCACCTCCCAACGTGGAACAGCAATCTCCGTCGTCTACGAAACAATTTCAAAACCACGTCGGCAGGCTCCCGCGGACAGGAGTCACCAGACTCGCCGGAGGTCTTGAAATCGGCTCTACGAAGCCCTGACAGAACGTGCGAGTTGCCCACGGGCGTGGATGGGCACAATCGGTGATTCTGGCAGCGGCTTTCTGGGCTGTGCGCTCCTTCCTATTTTTCTTTTCCTGCAAACCTCACCCAACTATGTCTCATTCTAATGACCCAGACGGTCGAGAAAAGTCCCTGCTCCGTCCACTTTTCGTGCGATCCCGACTCCTGCCGGCCCCCCCTTGCCGACCGCCGGGCTACGGGCATCATCCATTCCCGGGCCGAGTGTCCGGCTTCCCGATCCTCCACACTGTAGCCACGGCACGCCAGCGCAGCAAGAATTGGTGTGCCGGTCGGTTCCCCTTCCCACAAGAAGACCTTCATTGGCCGGATTGGGCGATTACTGGCCACTCTTTCCCGCAACCAGAAAGCGGGCAAGCACTTCCGCCAGTTGCCCGACAGCCTTCGCATCGGGAAACGCCACGGTCAACCGATGCTTCCCCGACTCGTCCACTTGGACACATTGCTGCAGCCCCTCCCGCACCTGGGTGACGAATCCCTCCGGCACCGCTTGCGCCTCGGACGATTCTGCCACGAGTTCTCCCAGGAACTTGAAGGCGGCGCCGAGCAATTCCCCCCCCGCCTCAGCCACCCGGGCCTGACGCTGCGCGGCAGCCTCCGCTTCCTGCGCCGACCGCTCCTTGCTGCTCTCGTCGACGGGTGCTTCGGGCTTGGCTCCGAGCAGCAATTCCAGACGCCTGCGCAGTTCTTCCATCCCGCTGACCATGTCGACCTCGGAAACGTCCGAATCGGCATCCAGAACGGCCAGCGCCAGGTCCTTCTTGGCCGAGAGCGTGCTCAGCAACTTCTCCTCGAGTGTTTCTTCCGTCACCAGCAGATACACCTGAACCGGATTGCGCTGACCCATGCGATGGGCCCGGGAGATCCGTTGCTCGAGAACTGCCGGGTTCCAAGGAAGATCCACATTGATGACCGTGTTGGCCGATTGCAGATTCAAACCTGTCGAGCCGGCGTTGGTCGTGATGAACAACCGGCAGGATTCGTTGTGTTGGAAGTGTTGGATCAGTTCCTGCCGCTTCTTCTGCGGCACGGAGCCGTCGAGCCGCACATACTCGAGCTTGCGGGCCCGCAGGATGGGCTCAATCAGATCGAGCATGGTCGTCCACTCCGAGAACAGGACCGCCTTGCGGTTGGACTCCTCGAACAGATTGTCGATCAGTTCTTCCAGGTGCTCGAGCTTCGACGAGTAGGACGGCTCCTGCTTGTCCACGAGGTACGTGCTGTTGGCGCTCATGCGGCACATCAAGAGGGCCTTCTGCAGTCGGAGAAGGTCCATCTCGGTGATGTAACGCTTGCGGACAATATGCGAAACAATTCGCATGTGCGTCTTATGCAGATCCACCTGCTCTTCCGTCGGCGGAATCCGCAGAATTTCGGTCGTCCGGGGGGGCAATTCGTCGAGCACCGATTCCCGTGTGCGCCGCAGCAGGATCGGCCGGAGGCGGTCCCGTAATTCGTCAAGGTTCTTGTAGCCTAACACCTTGCCCTTCTTGTTAACGACCCGATGCCGGTTGAAGAACCGGAACGCCGGTGTCAGGCGCCGATCGTCGATGAACTGGACCACTGAAAACAGATCGTCGAGGCGATTCTCCAGCGGTGTTCCCGACAGGACCAGGGCAAATGGCGATTTGAGCCCCTTGACGACCCTCGCAGTCTTCGATTCCCAGTTCTTGATCCGCTGCCCTTCGTCCAGAATGATCAGATCCCACCGATTGCGTTCCACGTGCAAGATGTCCCGCAAGACCTGCTCGTAGTTGCACACGGTGAAGAAACAGTCGCCCGAGTACTGCTCGGCCCGTTCGCTCGCTCTCCCCACAATCAGTTGCACTTCGCGATCGGTGAATCGGCGAATTTCATTGCGCCACTGCGATTTGAGCGACGTCGGGCAGACGATCAGCACACGGTCGATCTGGGCCTCACGGGCGAGCATTTCGGCAACGCCGACTCCCTGGATCGTCTTGCCCAGCCCCATGTCGTCGGCCAGGACCGCCCGGCCCGCCTTCACAGCGAAGGCGATACCGTCGAGCTGATAGGGCAACAGCGGCGTCCTGAGCAGTCCGGTTCTCAAAGGATGCCTGGCGGGGTTCTTGCGGATCTCGTCCATCTGCTGGCCGATTCGGTCCTGGAATAATCGCCGATTGATGAACTCCTCGGCGTCCGGATAGACCACCACCTCGCACCCGGCCTGTTGCAGGCGCCGTACGCGCCGCACCAGATCGCCCACGTCGTCGATCGGCCCCTTGGCGGCCCGCCCTGCGATCTTGACTAACTCCTCATCCGCTTTGTCTGGCAGGCGCAGGTGGAGCGTCAACTCTTCACCGTAGAGCAAGTGCACACAGGCTTCGTTCTGCCGGAATCTCCGTTTCCGCTCGGCAGCCGTGAATCGCTTGCTCACCCGGTCGAGGGCATACATGATATGTTTGCACGTGCCCAGCGTATTGGTGCGGAAATCGGGGCAACTGCAATACGACTCACCCCGCTCCTCGCCGCGGAGGGCCAGTCGATAGGTCTTGCCGGACGCCGCACTGGTAATGAGATAATCCGTCCAAGGCTGTTTGGAATTCCGCGAGTGGATCCGAAAAGTCTCCTCCTTGGCCCGTTCCTGCCGTTCGGCAAGGGCCTGGGCCACGAGTTGCTCCTCGCTGAGGCTCTCCATCGGAACCTGGTCCGGTGGCAGGGTAGCCAGTCCGAGGGCCGACTTCTCTTCCAGGATCAGAGAGACAGCCGCCCCCACGTGCTCGCACATCCCCGGGCAGTGCGTGCAGTTGAAACGCAACCGCTGCTGTGCCTCGGCCATCAGCGTGATCGTCACGATCGGGTGTGCACCATCGCCCCAGCCGGCACTGCGGAGATTGAAGCGGAACAGGTCGTCGCCCAGATATATGTCCCGCCGGAAGTCCTCGGTCTCATAGCCCGAGCCCTGCTGGATGAGCTGCCGTCCTTCCGGCCCAAGTAGTTTGCACGCTTCAACATACGTCAACTGCGACAGACGGTCCCGGAGGGTCAACATCTCGCTCTTCTTGGTCTTCATGACAACCGATCCTTCTGAGGAGAAGTACCGCAAACGGCTGAACTGGTTCCTGCAAAGGTGTAAGATACCCAGTTTTCGATCCGACGCCAACCGTTTCGGTAAGCGGATCGGCAAGAATTGCCAATCATGACAAGACCGCAGGAGAATGGAGACGCTCCGTTTCCTCGCATCCAGGTCTCACCTGGATGCCGACCGCACCAGAATTGCCACCGAATTACCCTGAACCGGGTAGGGCGGTGCACTCACCAGCGGTCTCGCATTCGGAGCGCGAATGTCGGCCGGCGAAGGCAACGCCGTATCGATCGCCAGTCGCCACTGGCCCACGGACCCTTCATGGATCCCGAACGTGAGCGGCTCGCGGTGGGCGTTGATCATCACATAGAGATCGTCGGAGTTGGTGGATGCTCCCGCCAGCGAGAACGCCAGCACGCGAGAGCCGGTCGTCAAGTCGGCCGAACGATGTGTCCCGTACCAGCAGACGTCGTCCCGCCAGAAGACCGATCGCGTAATGCTCCGCGTGGCCTTGCGAAAGGCGATCATCTCCTTGGCGAAACGAAACACGTCGTGGTGTTCCTCCAGCCGCCGCCAGTCGAGCCAGCTCGTTTCGTTGTCCTGGTTGTAGGCGTTGTTGTTTCCCCCCTGGGTCTGCAGAAACTCGTCCCCCATGCGAAACATGGGTATTCCGTTGGAAAGCATCAGCAGACAGAAGAGATTCTTCACCTGCCGTTTGCGGAGCACAAGCACGTCGCTCGGCACGGCCTCGTCTCCCTCGTGGCCGCAGTTCCACTTGTATTCGGTCCAGCCGTCTGTGTTTTCGTGCCCGTTGGCCCAATTGTTCTTCTCCTCGTACGACACCAGGTCGTAGAGTGTCGATCCGTCGTGCGATGTCACATAGTTGATCGACTGCCAGGGACGGCAGGAATGGAAGCGATCGTCGGGAAAGAGGTCGGAGCTGCCGTAAATCCGCGTCATCAGTTCGGCCACAATGCCGTAGTCGCCGCGAACGAATTGCTGGATCGTATCGCGATACTTGGCGTTCCACTGCATCCACATCCAGCCCGGAAACGACGGGCCAAGCTGATAGGTGCCGGCCGCGTCCCAGGGTTCGGCGATCAGCCGCGTATGGCGGAGCCCCTTGCTCGAAATGATCTGGCCGAACAAGGGCGGGTGTTCCGTGTCGAGCTGGCCGTTCGATTTCATCGCGAAGATCGACGCCAGGTCGAAACGGAACCCGTCGATGTGCATCTCCTCACGCCAGTAGCGGAGGCTGTCGACGATCAGTTTCTGCACGGCCACGCTCGACGCGTCCAGAGTATTGCCGCAACCGCTCAGGTTCGCATAGGGAAAGTGGGGATGGCGCGATCCCATGTAGTAGAAGTCGTTGTCGATACCGCGGTAGCTGTAGGTCGGCCCTCGCTGGTCGCCCTCGCAGGTGTGGTTGTAGACCACGTCAAGAATCACTTCGATCCCCGCACGGTGAAACTCCTTGACCATCTGGCGAAACTCGTTTCGCTGGTGCCGCGACCGGGCCGAGGCCGAGTAGTCGGAGTGAGGCGAAAAGAAATTCAGCGGCATGTACCCCCAGTAGTTGCCTTCCTGGGGATCGAATTGATAGACGGGCATCAGCTCGACGGCCGTGATCCCCAGCTCCACAAGGTGCGGGATCTTCTCGATCACCCCCGCGTAAGTCCCACGTTTCGACTTGGTCACGCCCGAACTGGAATGCGCGGTGAAGCCCTTCACGTGCATCTCGTAGATCACCAGGTCGTGACCGTGCTGCACATAGCGGTCGCCTTGCCAGTCAAATTCCCGGTCCGGATCGATCACACCCAACGCGGCCTTGCCGTCGTTGGGGCCCGGACGGCGCGCCGCCTCGCGATCGAACGTGTCGGGAAAATAGACCGCCATCGCATACGGATCCAGCAGAATCTTCTCAGGATCGAAGGCGTGAAACCCCTGCCCCTCGACCACCGGTCCAGACACGCGATAAGCATAGTACTTGGCGCCCGGCACCTTGGCGCGGGGAATGCGGCAGTGCCAGATCGGACCCGATTTGTTGCACTGCGGATCGAGCGGGTATTCCAGAAGCGGCTTGGCTACGTCCCGACGGCCGTAAAGGAGAAGAGTCACTCCGTTGGCCGACCGCGAATAGAGCACGAAATTCCATGCCTTCTCGTTTTCGACCCAGGAGCAGCCGGGCGGATCGAGCGATCCCTCGGAGCGTGTCCAGTCGTTCATCGGTCATTCTCCAGCTTGCCGCGGGGGCAACCGTGCCGCCCCCGCCGTACAGATTCTCCCGGGACCCGATGAAAATGTACATCCCTGGTTCAATCGGTGCACGCCCTGGACACCGCAAATCCGATTCCCGGTCGCCGCACGCCACCCGGAAGCAGCGGCGGACGTCAGTCCCAGGCCCCACCCTGCCGTCACAACCCGTCCCTTCGACAAAAGCCTAATCTTCCGCCTTCCGGCGAAGCGGCCCGATTGGGCTCTTGGAGATGGCCACCCCGTCGATGTAAACATGGTGTTCCGCCTCCGACGTCCAGGTCCCGCCCAGATAGAAGTTGATCCACATTTCGCACGTGCAACAGGGTATCGCCTTCAAACGGCCGGTCCAGGGAGTGGCTGCCTCCTCCGTGCGAAAACGGCTCCCGCTCCAGTTCGGCGCCGCTACCGGGATCAAACCACGTGGGTCGGTATTGCCCGGCAGGCAACTTGAGCTTGACCGCGCCCACACCTTTCGGCAGGAAGACCAGATACTCTACGCCCGAATTCGCCAGACAGTATTTCGTCGACGCCAGTTCCGGCTGCGGCGTCATCGCCGCCAGGTCCACACGGCGAGACCACTCGAGCGCGTGTCCCATGCTCTTGCGGATTTCCTCGGCCGTGGCCTTGTCGAATCCACGGCTCAAAATCGAACCGTCATAAGGATCCATGAAGATCGGGTTCAGGCCTCGCAGGAAGCTCATCCAAACCCAGGCGGGCGTTCCGCCGATGCCCCACAGATGGTCCGTATCGGTCACAATCACTTTCGTTCCGTCACTGGCCGGCGGATTGTCGCGATAACCCCCGTCCGGATTGGGCGAGATCCAGTCGGCCGGGCTCTTCATCAACGTTTCGTTGCTGCCCCCCTTGTACTGGAAGGTCATCCCCACCGGGTGCTGTTTGGGTTTCGTCTTCTCGTACTCATGGATGTAGCGGATCATCGCGTACTGCCAGTCGGTAGACGGCGGATGGTTCTCGTTGGAGATCTCGTAGAGCACATTGTCCAGTTCGTTCACCGTGTCGATCACCTTGCGGACATACGCCCTCTGCAGCCCGGTGATCTGCTCGCTTCGACCGCTGTGAACCTCCAACCCTTTTCCGTCGCCGTCCAGATCTCCGTCAATCCCGTTGATGTTGTTCTCCGGGTGCATTGGGTGATTCTTCCAGGCATCAGGAGAAAACTGGAGGCCCCAGCCTTCAAAGAGCATGACGGCCGTGTAGATCCCGTGCTCCTCGGCCGCTTCGACACGATCCCGCAATCTCGTGAAGTACTCGTCGTTGAACTTCGTCAGGTCAAACTTGGGCTGGCCGTCCGATGCCTTCCCTGGACCGGTCCGCTGCCACGGTTGCGGCCCCACACGATGCCGTTGTGCGTCTTTCTCTTGATTTCCGTTCGTATCCCAGTTCAGAAGCTCCCAGGTCCAGAGCCGCATGAAGTTGTGGCGATAAGCGGCCATCCAGTCGAGATAGGCGTCGTAGTCAAACCTCCGGTCAGAGTCTGCTGCCCCCATGTCCACGAGATTGTTCCAAGTATGGGAGCCCGTCAGCAGAATCGCCTTGCCCGAATCGTCGGTGAAGTAACGCGGGTTCGTGGGATGGACTCTGAGCGGGCCATTGATCTTGTCGGCGATCTCGGCTCCCCTCGCAGACCGGCAAACAACCACGAGTACGACGGCCACCGTCAATGCACATGCGCTGCGATGGAGGTTCATGGCGTATTCCTTCGATCATCTGGTGTCATTACGGATCATTCCAAGGACTGCCACTCCAGTTCCCTGCTCTCCCGGTTTCGGGCCCAATAGCCTCGCGTGACTTCGAAAATAGCCGTCACCCTAGTCCACCGTGATGAGAGCCCACAGAAACACTGGAACTCTGCCCCAAATCATGCACGGCCGTTCCCTTGGGCAGTCGCCCGCGTGTCTGGCGGTGATTTGACCCGTCCGAGACGGTGATGTCAAGAAAACGGCCCAATCGGGTGACTTCTCCATCCGCTTGTATTTGTCAACCAAGAAGGTAGCATAAGCGGGAATCATCTTACCACCGCCCGCAACCGGGTCCGTCAGCCAAGGAGACTCCTATGCGCGTTCCCACCAGCCTCTTCCTTCTCTCGACCGCCTTTCTTGGCGTCCTGGCCTATGCAGCCGTCGCCTGCGCCCAGTCGTCGTCCGGTTTCAACGGGCTGGACACGGATCTCGGCAACCTCAGTCGCCTCTCCAACGCCCAGTCTCGTTCGATCAGTCCGGAGAACTTCACCGGCGAGAAGGGCAAGGCGGGCATGTCTACCGACGGTCCCGCCCTCAACGCCGCACGCGACCTCGGCCAAGGCTGGAAGGTCTCGCCTTACGTCCGGGTTCCCGCCAAGTCCACTTTTACGCTCGGTGAGATTACCGGCCCGGGGGCGATCCAACAGATCTGGATGACGCCTGCCCCCATCGACAAGACCCGGTCCTTCATCCTTCGCTTCTACTGGGACGGTGAACAGGAACCATCGGTCGAGGTGCCCATGGGCGATTTCTTCGCGTGCGGCTGGGGAAAATACTGCCAGGTCAATTCGTTGCCCGTCTGCGTCAATCCGGGCAGCGCGTTCAACTGCTACTGGTCCATGCCGTTCCGCAAGAGCGCCAAGGTCACCCTGGAAAACCTCGACGACAACCAGATGACCATTTATTACCAGATCAACTACACGCTCACCGAAGTCCCCGACGACGCGGCTTACTTCCATGCCCAGTTCCGGCGCGTCCCCAAGCTGCCGGCCAAGACGGTCTACACGATCCTCGATGGCGTTCGTGGCCGCGGGCATTACGTGGGCACCTATATGGCCTGGGAGGTACGCAGCCCTGGTTGGTGGGGTGAAGGCGAAATCAAGTTCTTCCTCGATGGCGACCAGGAGTTTCCTACCATTTGCGGCACCGGCACGGAAGACTACTTCTGCGGCTCCTACAACTTTGA
>CAYSCH010000004.1:0-3049 GCA_964429355.1 uncultured Planctomycetaceae bacterium
CCGCCGGAAAACGACTCAAAAATTCAAAAAAATCCCCCCTCAAAGAGGGGGGCAAGCCAATAAACCGACGGCAAGACGCGAAAGGCGTCGAATTGCATCTTCCGGCAGATCGCCTCGGCCATCTCCTGGGTTCCGACGGCGGTCGGATCGTTCCGATCGGCCTTCATGTCGTAGGTCACATCCATGCCCTCGGCGATGACGGCCGCGACCGCCCGTTCCAGCCGATCGGCCGCCTCGGTTTCCTTGAGATGGCGGAGCATGAGCATGCCGGAGAGGATCAGGGCGGTGGGGTTGACCTTGTTCTGGCCTTTGTACTTGGGAGCCGAGCCGTGGGTGGCTTCAAACACGGCGCCGTTCGGGCCCATATTCATGCCGGGTGCCACGCCCAGGCCGCAGACAATGCCGGCCGCCAGGTCGCTGAGAATGTCGCCGTAGAGATTGGGCAGTACGATCACGTCGTAGAGTTCGGGCTTCTGTGCCAACTGCATGCACATGTTGTCGACGATGCGGTCTTCGAACTCGATATCCGGAAATTCTTCGGCCACCTTGCGGGAGTGCTTCAAGTAGAGCCCGTCGGTGTATTTCATGATGTTGGCCTTGTGGACGGTGGTGACCTTCTTGCGACCGTTCTCTCGGGCATATTCGAAGGCGCAGCGAACGATCTGCTCCGAGCCGGTGATGCTGATCGGCTTGATGGAAATGCCGGTCTCGCTGGGGCCACTCATGATCTTGCGGCCGGTGGTGATATGGTTGATGTGCTCGACCAAGGCGGCCGTCTCCGGTTTGCCCTGCTCAAACTCGATGCCCGCATACAGATCTTCGGTGTTCTCGCGGACGATGACCAGGTCCACCGGCACGCCGCTGAAAAAGGTACGAACGCCGGGATAGTACTTGCAGGGACGGATGCAGGCAAAAAGACCGAGTTCCTGGCGAAGATGGACGTTGATGCTGCGGAACCCCGTACCGACCGGCGTAGTGATCGGGGCCTTGAGGGCACAGCGGGTACGGCGGATGCTGTCGAGCACAGCGTCGGGGAGCGGGTTGCCGGTACGCTCCATCACGTCAATTCCGGCTTCCTGCTCGTCCCAGTTGATTTTGACGCCGGTTGCGTCGACGCACTTCCGAGCCGCCTCTGCCAGTTCGGGTCCCACACCGTCGCCGGTGATCAACGTCACGTCATGAGCCATCTTCTTCACCTGATTTCGCGAGTCTTGGTGCCTGGAGTTCGATGAGAAACGATCCAAGTGTTACTGGCCAAGGCTGGTTCAAGGGTGCTCGGGGTTGAGTCCCCCCAAAATACCTATCCAATTCCTGCCCGCTTCAATGAGCCAGCCAGACCAACCAACGTATCAGAAACCAACCGGGGCGGTCAACAATCGGCCAAATTGGGGGGCAAGAGGCAAATTGGCGGGGAAATAGGGGGCTGCCGCGAGGAATTCAGACGATCCGGATGCTTGCCTGATACTGGAACGGCGGTGGGACTTTATAATTGATTTGGGTCGCGTATCGTTCCTGAGATACATCTTTGCCGTTCCTTCGTCATACCTTCACCACCTTTTCGTGTTCGAACTAGAACGACACAGCCGAGGCACGTCAGAATCTGGCCCCAACCGTTGCTCTGGTCAGGCGACTTGGGGCACCAACGACGCCGATTCCCCTCTTAAGAGGGAAGGAACCGCATGGCAAGCGTGAGTGTTGCTCCTCCCAAACCACCGTCACGGATGCCTGAACCGCACAGCGACGTTATCGAGAAGCGGATCCGGCAGACTCGCTGGCAATTGAAGCTCAATGACTTCGCGACGGCGTCGATTGCCCTCCTGGCCGGAGTACTGGGCTATCTGCTGGTCAGCGCGCTGGCCGACCATTGGCTCGTTCCGGGAGGCCTTGGTTTCAAGAGCCGGCTGGTTCTGTTTCTCGGGCTTCTGGGTGGAGCAGGATGGTATTGTGCCAGGGTACTGTTGCCGCCCCTGATCTTTCAGGTCAATCCGATCTACGCCGCCAAGACCCTTGAGCAGGCCCGTCCTTCGCTCAAGAACAGCCTGATCAATTTGCTTCTCCTTCGGCGTGAAGGCAGAACGGGCCACGAAAACCCGCTGGCTGAAAGGGTGATCGAAGGTCTGCGGGAGACGACGGCCGATCAGCTCAACCTCATTCCCGCCGAAGTGGCCGTGGATCGTATCCACTTGATTCGGCGCGGCTACGTGCTGGTGGGACTGGTGGCCACGGCGGCGGTCTATCTTATGATATCGCCCAAGAACCCCATGCCGTCTTTCGGGCGAGTGCTCTGGCCGTGGGCTCGAATTGCTGCGCCGAGCCGGGTGGAAATCGGCCAGCTCCGGCCGGGTAACGCCACGGTTTTTCAAGGGCGTTCGACGACGGTGTCGGCCGTCGTCGAGGGGCTTCGCTCGGGCGAAGAGGTGCTTTTGCGGTACAGCACCGACGACGGTCAGATCGTGGATCAGGCGATTCCGATGACGCCGGGTGAGGGGCACAATCGCTTCGAATGCCAGGTTCCGCCCACCAAGGCCGGCTTGCAGCAATCGCTGGACTACTACGTTACCGCGGGCGACTGCACCACTTTCCGGTACCGCCTCGAGATGGAGGTGCCCCCCACGATCGTCGTCGATTCCGTCCGTTACACCTATCCGCCGTACACGGGCCTTCCGGAACGCGTGGTGAATGACTCTGCCGACGTTCGCGCGATCGAAGGAACGCAAGTTGGCCTGGAGGCAACCGCCAACCGCCAGATCCAGTGGGCCGGCATCGAGGTCAACGGACAGGCTGACGGGCGAATCCGCATGCGAACGGAGGGCAAGAAAGCTCGCGGCCAGTTCAGGCTCCAATTGGGCCAGGACGACGAGGGCTCGCCTCGCTGGTATCAAATCCGGTTTGCCGAGTCGGAGACCGGCCAGGGCCGTGAGAACCTGGATCCAGTCCGGCATCGGATCGAGGTGCTTGCCGATCGTGGGCCCGAGGTGCGCTGGGTAGACGTCCCGGCCGAAAATGCCACAGTTCCGCTGGATGGCATGGTCGAACTGACGCTCGAAGC
>CAYSCH010000004.1:3059-34871 GCA_964429355.1 uncultured Planctomycetaceae bacterium
CTCGAAGCATCCGATCCTGATTTTGCCCTCTCGCGAGTGGCCATACTGGCCCAGCGTGCTGGCCGCCCGCTGCCGATTCCGCTCCTCTTGGATCGGACCGATACGGACCGAGGATACGAAGGCCAGTATAAGTCGACCTACCAATTCGAGCCGGCCAGGCTCGGGCTACGTGTTGGCGATGAAGTCCAATATCAGGCGGTTGCTGAAGACAACAAGCAGCCGGTGCGAAACCGGACCGAGACCGAACCACGCATGCTGAAGATCGGTCCGCCGGAGCGTTCGGAGCCACAGAACTCCAAAGCCCCCGGCCAGTCGGGCAGCTCGGAGCCGCCACAGACGCAGCCGCAGCCAGGAGAAAAGGCCCAGGACGCCAGCCAACCCGGGGAAAAAGTTCCACCGCAGGACCCCGCCACGAAGGCGGAGCAAAACGATCCGAATTCGTCGGCCGAAGCTGGAGAGCAAAACGCTCCATCGCAGCAGCAGGCGGGCGACCAAGGCGAGTCTGGAGAATCGTCGAACCAGGGCGACAACCCGCAGGACAACGCCGGCGGACAGTCGAAGGAGCCTGGCAAAAACGGATCTGCGGCCGACAACAAGACGCCGCAAGGTCAGGACGAGGAGGGCCAGAAGGACGATCAAGCCAACCAGGAAGGCCAGAAGGGTGGCAACGCCGGCCAGGAAGGCCAGCAAGGCAGCCAGGCTGGGCAGGAAGGGAGCAAGCGTCAGCAACCGGTCGCCCCCGAGGCGCCGGGCGATGTCTTCGAAGAGGTGCTGAAGCAACGCGAGAAAGACATGCAGGAGGGGAGGCAGCAGCCGCAAGAAAGCGGCCAGCAGGGGGAGAAGTCCGAGCCCAAAGCGGGTGAGAAGTCGAAGCCCGATCAAGGCGAGCCCTCCGGCGACCCGCAGGCCGGCGAGGAATCCGAGGGGGCCGAGGAGCATCCTGGCCAGTCGGACGTGCCGCCCAATCGGATGGAGCAAGGCGGAAAAGGAGGGGAGGAGGAAAGCCCCAAGTCTCCCGAGGAAATGGCGGGAGAAGGCGGCCAGTCCGGTGCAGCGTCGGCCAGCGAGAGCCCGAACAAGGCCCCCGAAACGGAAAGCAAGACCTCCGGTGGCGGGAAACCTGCCGGGAAGCCGGGCAAAGGCGATGCCTCGGAGGATGCGGAGACCGTCGACGGAGGTAAGGCCAAACCGGAGGACCTGGAAAACGGCAAGGTCGAATCGGTCGAGCGGCAGCCTCATGATCCGGCCAACGGCAGTCAGCCAGAACAGTCGGCCAAGCCGCAGCCCGGTTCGCCCGATCCCGGAGACCCCACCGGCAGCAAGCCCGCCGAGGAGCCAGGCAACGCCCAACCCTCTCCCATGCCCCAAGAGGCCAATCAGCCGAACGCCAAGAAGCCGACCGGCGCACAGCCGACCGATCCGCAGACGAAATCTGAGGCCCAGTCGCCAACCATCAGCAAGAAGCAATCCGATCAAGATCAGCGCGAGCCGACCGATGGCGATCGGTCCGGAAATGGCGGCAAAGGAGGTGGGCAGGACTCCGACCAGCAAGGTCTGGGCAATCCAGGCAGTTCAACACCCGACCGCGAAGGCGGCCAGCCGGGAGGTGAACAGGGCGAAGGAGAAACCGGGCCTGAAGCGGGAGACAAGGTACCGACCGATCAGTCCACTGGCAATCAGGCCCGGCAACCTGGCGGGAAGGGGCAGGCCGAAGGCGAGTCGCAAGGCGATAACGCGGGGCAGAAACCCCAGCACGATTCCCAGCTCCCCCCGAGTCAGCAACCCCCTGCCGAGCAGCCCAGTGAGCAGGCCGGCGGCAGCCTTGGCAGCGATCCAAACCAGCGCGGCAGCGCGGAACCGCAAAGCCAGGCAGCCGGCGGGAGTGGAGTTGGGTCTGCTACCGGCGAGGGCACCAGCGAGGCCCTGGGCGCTGAGGCCGCGAACAAGGAGTACGCCGAGAAGGCCACAAACCTGGCCCTGGAGTACATTGAGGACCAGTTGAACAACAGCGAACCGAACCAGGAACTGCTCGACCGGCTGCAATGGACTCGTCAGGACCTCGAGCAGTTCCTCCGCCACTGGCAAAAGATGAAAGCGGACGCGAAGGACACCGGTCCGGCCGGCCAGGAGGCTCGTCGGGAACTCGACGACGCCCTGAAGAGCCTTGGCCTGCGGCCCGCACGTTCGTCGGTGCGAGGGGGACGTGTGAAGGACGACACATTCCTGAAATCGGAGTCCATCCGTTCCACCGCTCCGCCCGCCTGGCGGGAACTCACCCAGGAATACACCAAGTCGATCAGTTCCGGGGACAAATAGGTCGCCGGTGGGCGATCCGGTGAACGTGGACTGGCCCGACCTGACCGGCCTGCCCCTATGTAAGGCCGCGCTGAACAATAAGTCAGCGATTTCGAGGAACGGCGCGAGCCGTCCGGTAGGGCGAAACCGGAGGGCTTGCGCCCTGCCTGACCAATTCGGTAGCCCTCCGATACGGCGAGACCGGAGGGCTTGCGCCCTGCCGCTGATTCTCAATTCAGTCGCTGGGCTCAGTCGCTGGGCAACAGGGTTCCGATGGCAGCTCGTTCGGCAACGACGACGACGGCATCGTAGACCGGCATACGGAGGAACGTGCAGCCCTCGCCGTTTGTTTTCCAGAGGGTGTCGTCGATGTCGTAGACATCGCCGGAAACCAGATCAACCCAGACCGGATCCTTGAATGAGCCTTTGGCAACGGTCAGCTCCAATTTCTCCAGCTCGGGACGTACACCCGGATTGTCGCTGCTTCGCCAGAGGGTGATCAGTTGGTGTCCATCAGCCGACCGGTAGCCGAAGATCGAATACTCTGCACCTTCGGAGCCGCCAGAAAGGGCCGCCTGGAAATCGGGAACTCGCTGGATGCGGTTGTCGAAGATGGCCGTGATATGCTGGACGGCGCGGTACGACTGCTTGGCATGGTGGATCGTCCGGTCGGGATTGATTTCCAGCAGCCCTTTCGAATTGATGAGGATTTCCAGGTTGTCTTTGTCGTCGCGGAGGTCGGAGTCGCCGCGAGTGCCCTGGTGGACGAGATAGGCCATATCGCAGATGGAGAAGTACGACGAAGGGATGTCGCGTCCCAGATCACCCAGCAGCCGCCGTGTGGCCCACTTCGCCTGGCGCAATTGGCTCCAATTGTACTTCGACACGGCCCCGAATGAACCCACGCGGGACGGCACGCCGTTCTCGTTCTGGCGGATGATGATCTCCGGGGAGAATGAGCGGACGACCTCGCGCAGCTGGGCCACGCGGCCGTAGCTGTCGTCGGGATTGTAGGAGTAGGGATGGTAGACGATTTCATGGCAGAGTGAGAGCTTGTCGTGGTCGCGAAGCCAGGTGAGCATCTGCTCGACGAAGGGAATATCGAAGGCCCCTCCGGCCGCGAACATGAAACGGGCCTGGGGCTGGAGTTCACGAATGACCTGGGCGGTGCGAGCGGCGAACTCGGCGTAGACTTCCGCTCCTTTTCCGCGCCCGGTCCGCGGCTCGTTCCAGATTTCCCACTGGTCGACGTGTTCCTTGTAGCGGTCGACCAGGGCCTCCACGTAGGCATCCCATGCCGCCAAAGCTTCCGGAGATTCGGGAAGTCCGCCGGAGAGCCCCGTACCGCCGCCCCCCTCGTAGATCGGGTTGCCGTAGCAGATGCAGACCCACGGTTTGACGCCCTGGGCGACCATGTCGGGGATGATTTCGTCGAGCCAGGCCCAATCGTACTTTCCCTTTTCCTTCTCGGTCTTGGCCCAGCCCGACTGGATTCGGGCCTGTTTGGCTCCGAGGGGGCCCAGGTAATTGTGCCAGTTGGCGTAGATTGTGTAGTCGCGGTCCATCGTCTCGGCACCAACCGACCAGTTTGACGATTCGATCTCCCGGGCGTGTCGCGGCCGGATCCGGCCCAGGCAGGTAAAACCCTCGCCAGGGGTTGTCGACGCACCGGTTGCGAATTTCGCTTCAGGCTGCTCCCGTTCCGCGCAGGCCGCAACAGGTGGCATCGCGGCCAGCAGAAGGAGGCCGGCGAGACAGCCGGCCCGTGCAGTGATCCATTGCCATCGTCGTGTAGAACTCATCGTTCAGACTCCTTATTGGGGCGGCGCAATTTTGACGGTGCCGTCTTTCGATGTCGCGACATGGGTTGTCTTCCGGCACACAGGAAGCCCGGACTGGAACATGGCGGCTACGGCGTTGGCACCACCCGGTCACCTGGTTCTGCGAGAACGTCGCTGAGGGTCTCGTAGGCGACGGCGATGGTGACGCTGGCAAGGCGATCGTCGCCAAGGTCGGAACGTTCCGCCAGGTTTTCAAGCTCGAGGATGCACGTTTCCAGCGTCTCTCGTGACTGGGCAAGCGATTCCGGATCGCCGGTGGTCCTATGAATGAGTCGAAGTGTCTGGGCCAGCTTCAGTCGCATGAATTCACGCAGGACCCGGTGGTAGGGTGGCAACTCCGGGAATCGCTCGATTGCGTCTTCCTGAGTTGCCAGAGCCTGACGCAAGAAAGAAGCGGCCTCGTCGGGCTGGCCCTGGTGATTGCAGGTTTCTGCCAGTTTGGCGAGTATCAAGGCCGTCGAGCAGGTATATTGGGGAATCGAGGGGTTGTGCCCCATCAACCAACGCAATTCCACTAGCGCCATGGCGAGGCTGGACTTCGCATGGGGCTCCGGCCGGGACTGCTGCCAGGGGAAGAATCCGACGTGGATCCACGCGTACGTGGCAGCCAGCTCGTAGCGATAATCGAGCACATCCGGATGCGAGTCCTTGAGTTCCTCAAGGATCCGGATCGCTCGCTGCCGATTGGCGGCCTCTTGGCGACTCATGACCGCCGTTGGGGGCCGAAGGCATAGAGCCAGCAGAAAACGATAGTCGGGCAGATTCGGACTGTCGGAAACCAGGTTTTCGAGAATCGCCGTGGCCGCCTGGCGGCACTGCGGACTGCCGTAGGGCCGCGCGGGCGTTTGCGTCTGGTCCGGCAGTTCCTCACCGCGCCGGTTGCCGAGCTCGAAGGTCGCCTTGTTCGCAAGATAGTAGAGGGTCCGAGCCGCCTCGTATTGGCAGTCGGGAGGCAGGTCGGCCACGTTGCCCGCCTCTTGGATGGAAGCCAGGGCCTGGCGATGGGATGTGTATGCCGCGGCCATGTCGAGTCGTGCCGACTGGATGTTCCCCAATCCATTGCAGGTTCTCGCCAACTCGAGTGCAACCTGGGCCCGGTGGTCCGCTGCGGGTTCCATGGCCGTCAGTCGCTGGATGGCGCGACGATAATCCAGTTCTGCTTCAGCCAACTGCCCCAGAAGCTGGCGGATGTCGCCGATGCGACGGCAGGCTACCGCCGATTGAAGCTGGACGGTTCGGTCGTCGCCGGCCTGCTCAGCGAGGCGATCGTAGCAGACCAGGAGCCCTTTGAGCAATGCGGCCGTCTCCTCCGACGCTCGTACCTGCATCGCAATCCGCCCCTCCGCCGGCAGCGTCCCGCCTGAACGAAGTCCGAGACACACGCATGCCTCGCCGCGTGCGTCGATTCCCGACTGGATCCAGAACCGGTCGGGCGACAATTGGAGAAAGACATCGTCCAAGGCCTCCAGGGCCACGACGGACGACGCTTCGGCCCGCCGCAGCGCGGCGGTCGTCTCCCGGTACGCCTTGCGGGTTTGCAGGTGGCCAACCAGGGCCGTGATTGCCGCGACAACCAGGAGCAACGCCGCCAGCGCCGACACGGCTGCCAATGCCGGGTTGCGCATGCACCAGCGCAGCAGTCGCTCCGGCCAGATCACGTGCCGGGCGCGGATTGGACGTCCGTCGAGGAATCGCTGCAGGTCGTCGCCAAGGGCGGTTGCATCGGCATATCTCCGCTGCGGTTCCCACTGGAGGCATTTGAGGATGATCGTTTGGAGATCGCGGGGTACGGCCGGGTGGAGTTTTCGCGGCCGAGTGGCCTCGGGCCGTTCCCGGCTGAGGGCGTCGCGACGGCAACAGCTCGAATCGCCGAGAGCAGGCTGCAGAGTGGCAAGCTCGTAAAGCGTTGCTCCGAGCGAGTAAAGGTCGCTGCGGATCTCGGCCTTGCCTCGCACCTGTTCCGGCGCCATGTAACGGGGCGTGCCGGCCATTTCACCGCCGCGACCGGCATCGCCCGAATCGATAGCTTGCGCGAGCCCGAAATCGGCGACCGAGACGTTGTCGTCTTCATCCAGGAGCAGGTTACTCGGCTTGACGTCACGGTGGAGAGTCCCCTGGCTATGGGCGTAGGCCAGGGCCTCGGCGGCCTGGATGCCGATGCGAGCGACCCGCGACCAGTGGGCGCCGTCGAGAGTGGTAACATCGCCCTGGTTACGAAGGCGGCGGATGATCTCATCCAGGCCGACGCCCCGCACCAGCGGCATCACGTAATAGTGGAGGCCGTCGTGCACGCCGGCTCCAAAAATGGGCACAATATGCGTATGGTGCAGGTTGGCGGCCGTCTGGGCCTCCCGCTCGAATCGCCGGCGATCTCTTTCTTGCAGGAGAACGTGTTTGGGCAGCACCTTCAGCGCCACCCGGCGCGCGAGCGACTTCTGTTCCGCCTCGTAGACGATGCCCATCCCGCCGCGGCCAATCTCCCGGAGGATGCGGAAATCTCCCAGGAACTCGGCAGCGCCCGGGTGCGATGCCCGAAAACCGGCGCGCCGTTGCGTCTCCTCCTCCGACCGGTACTGCTCCATGGCGGCGATGGCAGGAAACAACTGTTCGATCTGGTCGGCAAATTGCGGATGTTGGAGAACGTACTGCGAGATGGCGGGCGTCTGGCCTTGCCGCAGGCGAGAGACGAACTCCTCGGCCAGTTCATCCAAAGGGTCTCGCTCTTGAGCCGAATCGATCATGGCAGTTGACTTCAGGAAATCCGATCGGGCATTGCCTCTCGGAGCCGGGCCAGAGCCCGCAGGTAGCGCTTGCTGGCAGCGTACTTGTCGATTTCCAGAATCTCGGCCACCTCGTTGTTGCTCAGTTCTTCCAGGTGGCGCAGCATGAGCACTTCACGATCCATGTCTCCCAGTTGCTTCAGGGCTGCACGCATGCCGGCCAGCAATTCCTGGCGGACCGCACACTGGCTCGGCGAAGTCAGGCTGTCGGCCAGATGATTGACCAGGCAAATGGAGTCACCCGGTTGCCCCCCGGCGAGCGGGTGAGTCAGCTCCTGGCGAACGTCGCGCATCTGGGTATCCAGGTAGCGGCGGTGGGTGTCGATCAACACCTGCGTGGTCACCTGCCGAAGCCAGACGAAAACCGGAACGGAGGGCCGCTCCAGATAGTCACCGACCCGCCGTGAGGCCGTCACATAGGCCTCCTGGAGAATGTCGTCGCAGTCGACCTTGCTCAGCAACCGGGCGTCGAGGCGCAACGCGACCATCCGCAACAGCTTGTCGCGATAGCGAGCGAACAGTTCCGCCACGGCTTCTTCTCCACCATCGCGAAGTTGCTCGATCACTTCGTCGCCTTGTTCCAACCCGATCGCCACGTCACTCTCCACGCAAATCCGCTGTCTACAACTTCCAACGCCACAATACGTTGCGGCAAGCCGGTGCGATGCGGTGATTCAACACCTGTCCACAATGGGCCACCAGCACGGTATTCTTAGAGCCGATCCCAAAACTGCTGCCGCTCCTACCGTTTTCCGCCCGTGGGAGACCTTTCTTGTGGTTTTGGGATAGGTCCTTAGAGCCGCTAACAAAACCTTCGGCTGTGCACATGCATGCCCGTGGGAAACTCGTACGTTTTGTGAGGGCTTCTTCCAGTCCCTTAGTCTACCTTCCAGGGCGTGCCAAGTCGACGCACCGCTGCTCGTGAGAGTCGGCGCCGTTTTATAACAACTACGCTTGTCATTAACCCGCCTTTTTCAGCCTCACGCAGGGCTTCCGAGAACCATGTTTTTCAAATTGACGGTTCAGCAACTCTGGCACAAACGGGTGGTTGCCTTGCTCGTATTCCTGGCAATGACGGCGCTGGTGACGCTCTATGTTTACTTGAGCAATACGTCGACCTTTGCCAACCGCTCGATGCAGTTGGTCATGAAGAACATGGGACACAATCTTCTTCTCCTGCCGCAGGAAGCCGATCTTCAGGCCGTCTATCTCTGTTCGGAGGAGCAGACCACTTTTCCGGAGAAGACGACACGCGAACTGGCCAAACACCGGAAACTCATGTCGAGATACTACGTTTCCGTGCTGCAATCCCGCGTGGCGATTGCAGGACAGTCGTTCATACTCACCGGCATCGAGCCCATGGCCCGCAAGGACGAATCTCGCGAGAAGGGCAACATGGTGCTCCCGCTGGCAGAAGACGAGGCGAGACTCGGTTCCGAGACGGCGAGAAGACTGGGCAGGAAGCTGGGAGATGAAATCGAGATCGACGGGCAGAAGTTCAAAATCGTTGAAGTGCTTCCGCCCAAAGCGTCGCTCGACGACTGCCGCGTTTATGTCAACCTGCACCAGTGCCAGAAGATGCTCGGCAAGATCGGAGAGATCCATTTCATTCTGGCATTTCTGTGTCTCCATTCCGGTTCGCTCGAGCGGGGTTTGGAGACTCAGGAGACGATGCTGGCAGATGCTTGCCCCGGATTGCGGCAGGTCAGCCGGATGGATGTTGCTCAAGGCCGGCACCTGGCACGGCTCACGACCCAGAAATCGCTCTCCTATCTGCTGGGGCTCGTTGCGGCGGCAACGATTGTCGTGGTTGCCGTGACCGGCTTTCAGGAGGTCAACGATCGGCGGTACGAGACGGGGATCATGATCGCGATGGGCATCTCGCAGACCTACATCGTGAGCCTCCACCTGATCAAGACCTTGCTTCTGGCCGTCGGAGCGTCGGTCGTGGGGTTCCTCCTCGGTTCGCTCCTGGCAGTCCGTCTGACGGAGACGTTTCTGGTGGTCAATACCGCACCGGTGACGATCCTCTGGGCGCAACTACCTTCCGTCATTGGAATGACCTGCCTTGTCGCCGTGCTCGCCGAAACGCTGCCTGTTGCGAAACTGCTCTCGCTGGACCCCAACACGATTCTTTCGGAACAGTGAACCGATGCTGGAAATCACGCAGCTCACCAAGTCGTATCGTAACGGCTCACATACGGTCCAGGCCCTCCAGGGCATCGATCTCAGGATCGAAGAGGGGGACTTCATGGTCGTCCACGGAGCGAGCGGCAGCGGCAAGACGACGCTCCTGCACACGCTCGGCGGGATGTTGCGGCCGAGTGCTGGGACCGTCGCCTTTCAGGGAAAGGACATCTACGCCATGTCGTCACGAAGGCGCAATCTCTATCGGCGGTGCCATATCGGCTTCGTCTTCCAGAAGCTGTTTCTCATGCCCTACCTGACGGCCTACGACAATATCCGCCTGGCGCTGGCTGCAGGGCGGTATTCGGGCAATCGCCGGCAGCGGATCCTCGATCTTGCCGGACGATTCGGCATGGTCGATCGACTGCAGCACCGCCCTTCGCAGTTGAGCGTTGGGGAACAGCAGCGAATTGCGGCCGCCAGGGCCATCGCCGCCGAACCTCAACTCATCCTCGCCGATGAGCCGACCGGGAATCTCGACCGGGGGAACACGGAGGCGTTTGCCAACTTCCTCATTGAAGAAAACCGGCAAGGGCGCACCATCGTGCTCGTCACTCACAGCGACCAGTTGCTCGGAATCGGCAATCGCTCCGTGGAACTTGCGGGCGGGCAGATCGTACCGGCGTGAGAACGGCGGTCCAGGACGGGTTCCGAGACGAACGGGTTATGGGCAATCTCGGCGGCGTTCAGCAGCTTGATGTCCACGAATTGATCGGATAGGCTCAAAGCCTGCCCGGAATCAAGACTCGCCTGGAAATCAGCTCGAGAGGAAAACGCCAATGAAACGCATCCGGAGGGCGCCACTGACGGTAGTCATGCTGCTGATCACCTTGCAGTACGTCTCGGCGGCAGGTGAGGTTACCATCTCCCCCTCGTTCAGCATTCCGCTCGTCGACCTCTCCCAGGACGCCGATCGCCAGGTGGTGGTCGCCGCCGGTACCGAAGAGGTCTACCAGGGCCATCCGACCACCGTGCTCCTGCCTGACGGCAAGACGATCTATGCCGTCTGGACCTACAACCACGGCGGCGAGTGCGGGCCCATGAAACGAAGCGACGACGGCGGCAAGAGCTGGAGCGAGTTGCTGCCTGTGCCCGAAAGCTGGCGCAAGGTCAGGAACTGCCCGGCCATCTATCGCCTGGTCGATCCCGAAGGGCAGGCCCGACTGCTGGTCTTCGCACAACTTGGCGATGGGCTGGTTTCGGCTCATTCGGAAGACGACGGCAAGACCTGGACCGACATGCGCCCGATCGAGGGCCTCAACATGGAGAAGTCGGTCATGCCCTGGTGCACGATCGTTCCCATCGAGGGCGGCAAGAAGCTCCTGGCCGGGACCAACGCCCGGCGTGCCAACGATCCGGACAAGCGGTCGAACAACGTCGTTCAGAGCATCTCCAGCGACGGCGGCCTGACCTGGGGGCCCGTGCGGATCATCTGCGACATGCCGGGATTCAAGCCTTGCGAACCGTGCTTCCTCCGCTCGCCCGACGGCAAGCAGCTCCTCTGCCTGATGCGGGAGAACATGCGGACGATCAACTCGCTCTTCATGGTTTCGGACGATGAGGGCAAGACCTGGTCGCAGCCCAAGAGCGTGCAGGGATCGCTGACGGGCGACCGCCACCAGGCAAGGTACGCGGCAGACGGACGGCTGGTGATCGTCTTCCGCGACATGGCGCCCGAGAGTCCCACCCGGGGGCATTTCGTCGGCTGGGTCGGAATGTACGACGATATCGTGAATCAGCGAGAAGGCCAATATCGCCTCAAGCTGCTCCACAACTATGCCGCTACCGACTGCGGTTATCCAGGCCTGGAACTGCTGTCCGACGGCACGTTTGTGGCCACAACCTACCTCAAGTACTGGAACGACCAACGGAAACACTCGGTGGTTTCGACTCGCTTCAAGATGGAAGAACTCGACGCCCGAGAGGATCGCACCTGCGTGGTCTTCGAAGGAAAGTCGCCGAACAAGCTGGTTTGCGACACCACGCTCCGCCGGTTGCCCGACGGGAGCTGGGTTCTGGTGATGCTGGGCGACGGCGACACGGAACCTATGCCCGCCAATCGCGTGTTCCTGGGGCGGAGTAGCGACCAGGGGAAGACCTGGTCGGCCATGGAGCCGATCAACCTGGGCGTCAAGGAGAGAGACCCGAGCAAGGCGCTCTGCCCGGTCGAACTGATGGTGCTCGGCGATCGATGCACGCTGGTCGTTTCGGTCCATAACGGCGGCTTCGGCCAGTGGAAGACCTACTTCACCCACAGCACCGACGGTTGCCGCACCTGGTCGGCGCTCGAACCGGCCCCCGGCAAGCTGGCCGATCGCTCGTTCATTCGCAACCATATCATGACCCGCGATGGGCGGATCCTGATGCCGTACCAGTGGTACACTCACTGCGACGAGGAGGCCCGCAAGATCAGCCTGGGACGATTTATCCACACGCCTCGCGATCCGCGAAACGGCGTGATCGCCAGCTCTGATGGCGGCAAGACCTGGGAAATCTACGGCAATATTCGGTTGACGGAAGACGAGAATCACCACTGCTGGGCGGAAGCGAACATTGTGGAACTGGCCGACGGCACGATTGCCATGATCATCCGCGCCGATGGCCTGGGCGGTGTGCTCTACTGCGCCGAATCGAAGGACGGCGGCCGGACGTGGCCCGAGTTTGCCGAGAAGACCGATATTCCCAATCCCGGGTCGAAAGCGACCTTGTACAGGCTGGGGGGCGATCGGGTTGCCCTCCTTCACAACCCCAATCCGAAGCACCGCAGCCCGTTGGCTCTCTGGATCAGTTTCGACCGATTGAAGACCTGGCCCTACCGGCGCGTGCTCGTGCCCGAGTCGGTCGACAAGGGCGGATGGCTCAACTACCCAGATGGTTTCGTCAGCCCCGACGGCCGTTACCTGCATTTTGCTTTCGACGACAACCGGCATCGAGCGGTATACTATGGAGCGGCCATTCCGATGGTGCAGAAGACGGGCGACTGAATCAGGGTCTACGCCGAAGGCGTAGGCATTCTACAGCCTGGGGTCGCGCAGCGCACGCTGGGAAACGCCCGACGGCAAATCCCCGTACCCCAACGGGGTTCAACAAAACGTTCCGCCCCTGATCGTCCCTTTGGAAATCGCGGAATTCAGGCCGACAACCGACGTTGTCGAACCCCTTCGGGGTACATGAGACATTTCGCTTTACACACCCAGCGTGCGCTGCGCGACGCCGGGCTGGGGAATATAACGCCTTCGGCGTAGGCACAAAACCATCGCTCTTACTTGAAAGGCCCCCTCTGCCTTCGATGACAGATGACAACCGCCACCACGCCGGATATTATGGAGCGCCGATCCCGATGGTGCAGACGGCGCGAGAACAGGCAACCACCCGTACCCCGTCGTTTACTCCGAAGGAGTTGAATTTCGCAGCCCGGCGTCGCGCAGCGCACGCTGGGAAACGCTCTACGTGCATCTCGTGTTCTCGACCAAAGGACGCCGACCGTTTCTGCGAGATGTCACCCTTCGCGAGCACATGCATGCGTATCTTGTTGGAGTTTGCAGAAATCAGAAGTCGCCGTCGTTGATCGTCGGTGGCACGGAGGACCACATGCACCTCCTTTGTCGGCTCGCAAAGACACTGGATGTGGCCACGTTGATCCGAGAGTTAAAGAGAGAGTCCTCCAAGTGGATCAAGCTGGAGAATCCCCGATTGAATTCGTTTCATTGGCAAGAAGGCTACGGCGCTTTTTCAGTGAGTCCGTCGCATGTCGAGACTCTTCAACGCTATATTGGGACTCAGCCCGAACACCATCACCGAGAGACCTTCCAAGACGAATTCCGCCGTATATGCAGCAAATACGGGATTCAGATCGATGAAAGGTATGTATGGGAGTGAACGTGTCTGTTGAACCCCTTCGGGGTACATGAGACATTTCGCTTTACAGACCCAGCGTGCGCTGCGCGACGCCGGGCTGGGGAATATAACGCCTTCGGCGTAGGTGAAGAAATACCACCACCGCTACGGGAGGAGAACCTTTTTGATGACACGGTGGGGTGGAAGGGGGGGAAAACGGGCACAATCCGCGACCGAAAATAGGGCGTTGTTATCTCAAGCCGGCATCACAAACCGGTCCAATCGATCGGCTGGCCGTCGCTTCTCTGGAACAGCCGCAACAACATCTCCGGTTTCACTTCTATCGAGATTCGTCGAACGCTGCCGTCGAACATGGCGGCCAGGAACAGACCGCCCGCGTCGACGAACAGGCCCCGGCCCGGAGCGGCCGGATCGAATGCGTAGTCCTGCGGGGCCGTCCAGGGGACAGCCAGTTCGGGCTTCACCTGCACCACCGCAATCGTGTTGCTCGATCCGTCGGAGATCTGACTGAATCTGGGCGCCTTGGGACCGCCGAAGGCCGCGCCCTCGCCGACGGGAACCTGGAATGTCGTGTGGCCTGGTGCCAGCCCGATTTCACCCCCCCTGTAAATATCAGGCATTTGCTCGACTAGCGATCTATTGTGGGCGCTATCCCATGGTTCGTCGAGATGGAACCGTTCGTAGAGCTTCTGCTGGTCGACGAACGGCAGGAGATGGACCCGCCAACTCAGACCCGTCTTTCCCTCCTTGTCGCGAACCTCATCACGAGGCGGAAACATCGCGTACACATCGTGATAGTTGTGCATCGCCAACATGATCTGCTTGAACCGGTCGTTATTTTCGCGTTGGTGAGCGAGTCCCCTCATGGCCACCATCGTCGTTGCCAGAAACTCCGCCGTCTTGACAACTGTCTCGGGACCGGCAAGGCGGATGACGAGCCGGTCGCCTTCAACCGTGCACGTAATCAAAGGCAGCAGGCTGGCCAGCGCGTCGCGAGGAATTCGCCGCTGCACTTCGGGCTGCGCCCGATAGGCGGCTTCCACGAGTTTGGGCAGGTAATCGCGGAGGTTCTCGGCGGCGCGGCCCGAAGCCGATTGGACGACTGCCTCGAATCGGGCGGTGCCGGGATCCGTACCGAGGGCCGCCCAGAGAATGCCTTCGCTCACGACGCTGCTTGGGCCACCGCCCAAGACTGCCGGCAAGGTCGGCTGAAGTTCGACCAACGTCCGGCGAATGAAGTCGGGAGGCAGCAGCAAGACCTGCACCGGGAAATCGCCAACCGCTTCAAAGGCCGGTCGCAGTTCTTTTCGCGGCGACGGAACAAGCTGACCGAGCTGCGCCGCAACGTCGACTCCCGGCTCGGGCCCGGCCACCAGCATGCCTTGGTAAGTTCCAGTCGATACGTTTGGCTCGCCCCCCAGGTAGCCGAGCAGGCTCGTCTTGTCTGTTTGCGGAGTTTCTTTCAAGAAGATGAAGGCACACTGCGCGCGACCGGAGTAGGGGATGCCGAGAGTGGCATAGATCACCTGTCCGTCGGCGGCTTTGCGAAGGGCCTCGATCCAGTTCTTGGCGGCATTCGCAAGTGCCGGGGGCGAATTGCCGCCGGCGAAGGCGGCAGCGAACTGCTGGAACGATTCCGGCAAGGCAAGCCGGTTCGTATCCACCTTGACCACAAGGAACGTCGGTTCGGAGATGAACGGTTCGACGTTCGTGATATCGTCGGAAAGGGCAAGTTGTGCTTGTCCGAACATGAGGAACCAACAGCAAGCGGCCGCCGTCGGGATCGTCAGTCGTGGATTGGCAGTGGCAGTCATGGGTCCGGTTTCCTTGCTTTCGAGCGGATTGCGCGTTACTTGGAGGCCTTGGCAAATCGAAGAACGAGCTGGTAGCGAATGGTGGGCATTTCGTGCCCGCTGAGGACCGCCTGATCACCCTGGCAGCGATAGGCAAGCAGCTTGCCGGTGAACGGATCGACGGGGGAGGGAAGCGGAAGATCGTCGAGGGTGGCGGGGAGCTTGCCGCCGCTAGCTGCGCCGTACATGCGGATCGCTTCTACGGTTTGCAGGAGCGCCAACTGCTGATCGAACTTGGCGGCCGCCGCGCGAGCACTGCCAAGGGCCGGCAGCAACATCGTCGCGGGAGCGGCGATCATGCCGGCGCGCTCCATCGCCTCGCTGGGGTGGCCGTTGAAGGGGAGGTCGCGGGTCGCGGCAGTAGCCTGCCAGTAGGGAAGACAGGTCCATTTGAAAGCGCGGTCCCTCGACTCCTCATAGCACCGAACGACTGCCAGGAATACGGTTTGCGCCGTCGGATAGGTTTCGACCTGTTCACGGCTCAGACCACACTCCTCGACGAGATACCGTTTTGCGCTGGGATAGGCCACGGCGATGAATCCTACCAGGGCAGCGCGGACATTGGCGGGATCGTTGCCCATCTTCGAAAGGCCGAACTCTTGCGAAAGCCCTCCGAGTTCCGACGCCAGACGATCGACGAAGTCTTGCCAGTATCCGGCGGGTCGGGGAGTCTCGTTCACTTCTCGTAGCGATTTCAATTGGAGGTAGAGAAACTGGCGTTCGGCCGCCAGGCAGTGCGACAGGTCGATCGCCGGGCGCGGTATCGAGGCAAAGGCCCAATAGAGATTCGGCGCGTCCTCGTGCTGCAGGAGATACAGGGCATCGTCCCAGGCAATTCCACTGCAGGCAAATCCCACGAGGCTCGAAACGAGGAAGTCGTCCTGGCCAAGATGCCGGGCCTGAGTGTACATCTGGCCCAGAATCGCGATGGCATCGTCGATGCGGCCTTCGGCAATGGCGACCTTGCAGCGGAGGTTCTGTGTACGGGCCAACTCTCGCATCAACTGCATTTCGGGCAGCAGAAACGCGATCGGGTCGTCGACCGTGCGAACGTTGCGTTCCATATCGAATCGCTCTCGCCGACTGGCCTCCGCCAGAAAGCTCCGCTGGAACGACGTGAGTTCCAGGAACTTCTTGACCTCTTCCAGAGGCAGTTCCCCCGGCGTCATCGTCAGCCAACTCATCGGCGGAACCTGGTGGATGTCCTTCCCTTCCTGCCGCGATCGATCATCTGCCTGGTCGTAAATCTCGAACAGGCGTTTGTGTGCCGGGTCCTGCTCCAGGTACCCCATGGCCATGAGGTAGAAGATGGCCGCATTGCCGTCCAGCATGTCGAACTGGTCGGGAATCAAGTGGTACTTCAAGGCAGGTCGCGGTTCGGGTTTCGGATGGAGCGTCATTTCCATCGTATACACGTTCAAGCCGGACCGTTCATCGCGCTCAACGAGCCAACCACCCTCCCTCGTCGGCTCGCCACTCCAGAGGTTGGAGGTGGATAGAACGGCAGCCAAGGCATACGGGGCGGCCGCCAGGATTGTTGATCGACAGCGTCTCATGGTCGCTCCTCATACCGGCCGAGGTCGCCGGAAGAACAGGGGTTACGTTGAGATCGTCACAGCACGAAACCAGGGGAATCGTGGAGCAGCTCCCGAAGCAGATGTTCGCGGGTAGTTCCCGGCGACAGCGGCGAATTCGACTCGGCTTCCCGCGTTCCCTTTGGAGGATTCTTCCCATCTCGGGCTTCCGTTGCAGACTCGTCGATCGAGGCCAGCATTTCCGTCGAGTCGTTGGCCAGGTGCGGCAAGGACATTCCGGCTCGCAGGCGGGGGCCGCGGCGTCCGGAGACCGCAGTCTCGTAGGGGGCCGAGAGGGCGAGAACCGCAGCATCCACGGTCCTCAAGGTCTTGATGCCAGGAGACGGCGCACTGGGGCGGGATTCGGGGGTCTCGGCGGCCGGCAAGTTGTTCGCCGGCAAGTCCCGGCCCCCGTCGCGGATAGAATAAGCCGCCGTGGGCGGAGAATCGCTCTGGGCCCCTGGCTGCGTCATCACCAGGAACATCGCCAAGGCTCCAACCAGGGCACCGCACGCCCACGAGCCGGCCACGAGGGTCGCCGGGCGGTAACGGCGTTGCCGCTCGGCGATTCCGGGCACCTCGCCGAGCGGATCGGCCAGCGCCATCCTCTCCAGGGCGAAGCCGTCGAGCTGAACGGGACGTGGTCGGCTTTTCCTGAGTTTCCGCTCAATCGCCGACAGCCGCTCCGGAAAGTCGGTGCGATCGGAGTCACTGATCGGATCGATCGGTGACTGGTTGTCTTGGTTCATGATCGTATCCTAACTTTCAAGTTTCCCGTTCATCATTGCACCGAGCAGCCATAACGCCTTGTGGTAGCGGCGATGAGCGGCGCTGGTGGAAATACCGACCAATTGGGCGACCTGCTCGAACGGCAGGTCACCCCAGGTTTTCGCGACCACGATCTCGCGTTCCAGCGGCGGCAACTGCTCGAGCATGGCGGTCAACTCCTCGCTGTCGATGTCCGAACCCTCATCGACGAACCATGCAACTCGGTCCTGGCCGGCCCGGCGGAGGTGTTTCTCACGGCGACCTTCTCCCCGGGCGAGGTTCATCGCCCGTCGGCGAACTGTGTGGAACAGCCATGCCACCGGATGATCGGGCATGGGTTCCTGGCGTAACAGGTCAATCAAGGCTTCCTGGAGGGCATCGTCGGGCGCCCGGCACCACTGGCGAGCGTAGAGTGCCAGGGCCGCACCGTGAGCGTCGATCAGATGCTGGAGTTGCTCGCCGTCGATACGATTCACTTGCTCACTACCGCCCCTTTTGGCCACCACTTTGCGGTCGAGACGTGGTCGCGTCCTACACAAAGAAGTCCCCGCCCGCACCGGAATATCCCACGCTTGTCCAGAAATCTCCCGAAACGCCGGTGGCATCGCCTGCCGCCTCATCGTCCCAATCGCGACCCACGGGGTCAAGCAGGCGGCCGCCTGACTGGCCGACAAGCCCGGCTGCCGTTATGATCGTGTCTCAATCAATCCCACGAGAACGACATGGCGAAGTGAAAGAACAGTTCGATGGACCTGCACTTGAACGACAGAATCGCCCTCATCACCGGGGCATCGCGTGGAATCGGAGCGGCGACCGCGAAAATCCTCGCCGAAGAGGGAGCCGATGTCGTTGTCGGCTACCATACGAACGTCGACGGCGCGGAGCAGACTGCCGACACGGTCCGCCAGGCCGGACGCCGGGCGTGGTGCCTCGGCTTGGACGTTGCCGATGCCGGGGCCGTCAACTCGTCCTTTCAGCAACTGAAGAACTGCATCGACCGGATCGATGTTCTGGTTCTCTGCTCGGGCGAGAGCACAGTCACGCCGTTTGCCGAACTTTCGCCGGAGGAATGGTCGCACATCGTGGCCGTTAACCTCAACGGCCCGTTCTATGTTCTCCAGGCCGCAAGGCAACTGCTTGCGGAGGGTTCGTCGGTGGTCACGGTGGCGAGCGTGGCGGGGCACACGGGCGTGCCCCACCATGCCCACTATGCGGCGGCCAAGGCGGGGCTGATCAACCTCACGAAGAGCGCAGCGAGAGCCCTGGCACCGCGTGTCCGCGTCAACTGTGTGGCACCCGGGATGACGCTTACGGAAATGGGCCGCCAGTCGGCCACTGCCCTGCCGGCCGACTACGCGAGAACCCACCTGCTCGCGCACCGCTTCGCCGAGCCCGAGGAGATCGCCCGTGTGATCGCCTTCGTGGCCAGCCCCGTGGCGGGTTTCATGACCGGCGCCACGATCGACATCAACGGAGGGCGAGTGCTGCGTTGAACCCTGGCAAAACACGTGGGAGTCTCCCACGGGCACGGATGTGCATAATCGGCGGTTTGGCAGCGGCTCTAAAGAGAATTCAACGGACTCATCCCACTGGGGCGGCGTTCCCAGCGGGCCACACAGGCGGCCAGCACGAGATCGCCGGCCACGTTGAGAACCGTGCGGCACATGTCGAGGATACGGTCGACGCCGAGGATGATGGCGATCGACTCGCCAGGTACGCCCACCGTCTGCAGGACGAGGACGATCATGGGGATGGACCCGCCAGGTACGCCCGCGGTGCCGATACCGCCGAGGACTGCCATGAGAACGACGGCAACCTGCTGAAAGACCGTCAAATCGACGTTGAAGACCTGGGCCAGAAACAGCACGACGACGCCCTCATAGAGCCCGGTACCGTTCTGGTTGCCCGTTGCGCCAATGGTGAGCACGAACCGCGAGATGGCGGGCGGCAGTCCCAGGCGCTGCTCGGCCACGCGGAGCGACGTGGGGAGCGTGGCATTGGAACTGGAGGTGCCAAAGGCCATCAAGAGCGCTTCGGAAGAATCGCGGAAGAGACTCCACGGATTGCGCCGGGCGAAGATCATGAGGAAGAGCGGATAGACGACCCCCAGGTGAATGGCAAATCCCGCGAACGTGACCCCGAAGAACCAGATGAGGGTGGTCAGGACTTCGCCGCCGAGGCGGGCCGTCATCACGAAGATCAGGCATCCTACGCCAAAAGGCGCCAGCCGCATCGCAAAATCGATAATTGCCATCGACACAGCGAAGAGGCCTTCAAGCACGCGGACGAGGGTCTCGCCCTTCTCTCCTATGGCAGCCAGCGCCACGCCGAAGGTGAGGGCGAAGAACATGACCGCCAGCATGCCGTTGCCTTTCGAGGTACCGTCGAGGGCACCGACCATCTCCTGGATGGGGTTTTCGGGAATGATATCCAGGAGGGTGTCTTTGAGCGGTTTGGCCCGGCGGGCGTTGGCGATCGTGGCTTCCGCTCCACGGGCATACTGCTGCGAGAGAGTCTGGCGTTTGGCGACCGAGAGACGCTCGCCGGGTCGGAAGGTATTGACGAGAACGACACCGATCATGACGGCCATTAGCGACATGAGGGCGGTCAGGGCGAGAGTCCGCCCGCCAACGCGGCCGAGGTGACGCAGATCGCCCAGATCTCGCACTGCCAGGGCCAATGCGGAGAAGACCAGCGGCAACACGACCATCAGAATCAGCCGCAGGAAGATTCGCCCCAGAGGATCGATCACGTTCAGGGCCACGGAGTCCATCCGGTCGTCGACACCGTTGGCGTCCTGATCGCGGGCATCGGGCTGGCCGGTGGTGGGAACGGAGAAAGAAATGTTGCAGCCGATTCCCAGGACCGCGCCAATGACCAGGCCGAGGAGGATCTTGGTGTGAAGTGGAAGCCGACGCCGCACTGCGGGTGCCATGATGGTCTGATCAGAAGCCGGGTCAGCGGGAGCCATGGCGGGCTTTCAGGGAGGGGCGATGGAGATCCGTAAGGAACCGGAAGAAGATACCTCGAATGGTCATTCTTTCGATCACTGGCCCGCGCCGCCCTGGTCATCAGGCTTGGCGGGGTTGTTTTCCGCCGGCGCGATCAATTCGCCGGATTTGAGGGCATTTTCGGCCTCGTACCTCTTGAGGGTTTCGCCGATCGACGGATCGTCTGGACTCTGCTCGGCCGCCTTCTTCTGCCACTGGATGGTCTGGTCGAGCTGGCCGAGTTCATAATGGACGCGGGCAAGTGTGTCGAGAATCGCAGCGTCCTGTTCGTTCGTAAGCTCGGCGGCACGCTGCGCAGCATTCAGGGCGAGGGCCAGGTCCTCCCTTCGTTTGCCGATGGCGATTCCCCAGGCAATCTCATTGAGGGTCGCTGCGTCGCCCCACGATTGTTCCACCCACTGGGCTTGGAGTTTTGCCGCCTCCTCGGCTCGTCCGGCCTTCTGGAGTACCGACAATCGCGTCCGCGTCACCTCAGGGGACGGACCGTTTTCCTGCTCGAAGCGGTCAATGAGTGCGAGTGCTCCGTCCCACTGCTCCGCACGGAACTTGACAGCGATTTCGCGCGACAATTGCTTGATTTTCTGTTTTCGCTGAAACTCAGCGACGGCCGCCTGGCGATCCCAGGTACCGGCGGCGACCTTGGCCAGGGAGTCGTCGATCGACCCGGGATGACCGATCCACTCGATAACGGCGTCTCTTCCGACAATGAAGGCGGTGGGAATGCCGGACTGCCCGGCAGCCTTCATGTAGGCTTCGTTGGTGGCATCGGCAGAATCAACGGCCAGACGGTACTGGACGACTTCGGCCCATGTTTTGCCCGGTGACTGTTCCTCCTTGAGAAAGTCGCGAACGGTGGTCTCCGGCTCCCGGGTGACTCCGACAAATTTCACCTCGGGACCGTATTGCTGCTGGAGTTGGCTGATATGGGGCATGCTACTGCGACAGGGGCCGCACCAGGTGGCCCAGAATTCGACCACGTAGAGCTGTCCGGGTTCGAATTGGTCGATCGGTTCGCCGGTGATCCATTGGGCAATCGTCAAGGGTGGAGCAGGCGAGCCAATGGTGAGAGCCGGTGCGGCGGTGGCCTCGGCGGGGGCGGCTTGCTGATCACCGGTCGCACCGGAGGCTGACGGGCGGTTGCCGCCGCTCGCGGTTGAAGTCGGTGGCGAGGATTCTCGGCAGCCCAGCGCCACGAGCATGAACACGGTCACCACAGGGTGGCAGGGCCGCCAACCAATACGAGCTACCGCTCGAGCTGAAATGGCCTGCTCCCGATGGTCGCGAGTCTTTGTGAAAAACTTCACGATCTTTGAGGTTAGTAGTACAGAGGCGACAGCCCATCTTTTTGCGGGGGACAACATATTGGAACCTCCTGTTTATGAGCGACACAACCGGTACGTCTGGCGGGGAAACGGCTGAGGCGATGGAAGCGTATCCCACGAACGGCGCCTCAAGACGTGCCTTACGCCCGGCTGACAGCCGAGCCGTGCGTACCTCAGGGCAGCCACCCGAAGGGGGCGGGACACCGGCACGATAGAATCGTAGTCGAGGCGTTACCGCAACGTCAAGCGTTTGTACTTGCTGCGGCGGTGGCCGGCATGGTTGGGGTTTTGGGCGAGGACCATCTCTTCGTAGTCAGCGAAGTTGCCCTCAAACCATGTCGTCTTGCCGTATTCCATGACGAGAAGATGGGTGCAGATGCGGTCGAGGAAGAAGCGGTCGTGGCTGATGACCATGGCGCAGCCAGGAAAGTCTATCAGGCCCTGTTCGAGGACTCGCATGGTGCCCACGTCCAGGTCGTTGGTCGGTTCGTCGAGGAGCAGAAAATTGCCGCCGCGGCGGAGAAGCTTGGCCAGGTGGATGCGATTACGTTCACCACCGGAACACTCGCCAACCTTCTTCTGTTGCTGGCTGCCGCGGAAATTGAAGCGACCCACGTAGACGCGGGAGTTGATCGACATCTTGCCCAGTTCGATCGTGTCTTTGCCGTCGGTGATCTCTTCGAAGATCGTCTTGCTGTCGTCGAGAGCGTCGCGGTGCTGGTCGACGTGGGAAATCTCGACGGTAGGGCCGATGTCGATGGCGCCGGAATCGGGCTTCTCGTCCCCCACGATCATGCGGAAGAGCGTCGTCTTGCCGGTGCCGTTGGGGCCGATAACGCCCACGATCGCCCCTCGCGGGACGTTGAAGGAGCAGTTCTCCAGAAGCGTCAACTTCTGACCATCCGTCTGGAAGCCCTTGTTGAGATTTTTGACCTCGAGAACACGTTCACCCAGGCGGTTGCCGGGGGCGATCTGGATGTAGACCTCGCTCTTATTGTCGAGGGTCTGCTCCCCGGCGAGCTGCTCGTAGGACTTGATGCGGGCCTGGTTCTTCTGCCGACGGCCTTCGTGAGAATTGCGGATCCAGTCGAGTTCCCGCTGGAGAGTCTTCTGACGCTGGGTCTCTTTCTTTTCGATAAGCCGCAATCGTTCCGACTTCTGTTGGAGCCAGGAGGAGTAATTTCCTTCAAAGGGAATGCCGCGGCCACCGTCGAGTTCGAGGATCCACTTGGTAATATTGTCGAGAAAGTAGCGATCGTGGGTGGCAACGATGACGGTACCGGGGTACTCGCGAAGGGCCTGTTCGAGCCACTGGGCGGTTTCGGCGTCGAGATGGTTCGTCGGCTCGTCGAGCAGGAGGAGGTCGGGCTTTTCCAGCAGGGCCATGCAAAGGGCCACGCGGCGGCGTTCACCGCCGGAGAGCTGGCCCACGAGGGCATCGTCGGGCGGGAGAACGAGGGCATCGGAGGCGATGTCGATGAGCCGATCGAGTTCCCAACCGTTGGCCGCGTCGATCTCCTCCTGAAGCCTGCCCATCTGCTCCATGAGCTTGTCGAAATTGGCCTCTTCTTCCGGGTCGGCCATTTTGGCGGAAATTGCGTTGAAACGGTCGATCAGGTCCTGGACCGGTCTGACCGCCATCTCGAGATGCTGGCGGACTGTCTGGTCGAGGTGGACGATCGGTTCCTGGGCCACATAGCGGACTCGCATGCCCTTGGCGATCGTGGCGGTGCCGTCGATGTCGTCGTCGAGGCCGGCCATGATCTTGAGCAGGGTCGACTTGCCGGCACCATTCTCGCCCACAACGCCGATCTTGGCGCCGTAGTAGAACGACAGGTTGATGTTACGCAGCACCGCCTTATCGCCAAAGGTCTTGCTGACGCCGGTCATTTCGAAGATGAATTTTGGGGCCATGGAGGTGAGAGTAGCGGAAAAGGGGTGGGTTGAGGAGGGGGGAGGGGTAAGGAGGCAACGGTGCGTCAAGACGCACCCCTCCGGTCGGACGAGGTGGCGAGACGGGCGGTGAGCTCTTCGAATCGTTGCAGGGTCTGGGGGCTGACGTGGTGCTCGATGCCCTCGGCGTCGCTCATGGCGGCACGTTCCTCGACACCGATGGCCAGGAGAAACCGGTACACAATGCCGTGGCGGCGACGGGCGCGGGCGGCAAGCCGTCGGCCGGCAGGCGTCAGTGAGATGGGCCGATAGCGCTCGGTGGCCAGCAGGCCTTCGCCACAGAGCCGGGCCACAATCCGAGTGACCGTCACGTGGCTGACGGCAAAGCGACGGGCAAGATCGGCTACGCGGCAATTCCCGAGCGTGGCGTGGATATCCGCAACGGCCTCGACGTAATCCTCAGCGGTCTCACTTGTGTGGTCCCGACGGGTTCGTCGATGGGGATTTGAGGTGGAACGGGAGTCGGGCAAGAGAGGGCCCTCCGTCGGGGAGTTGCAGCGATTCGGCATCGTCCTCGAGTAATCGTAGCCGGTTGACTCAAAAGCGGCAATCGTTAGGATTCCTGTGCGCCAAGTGTAGCATTGGCTACATCGGCGAGTTTCTTCCCACCAGGAATGGTTCAGAACGCATGGCCGTTTTTCGTCCAACTTCCTCCCCCAAAACCACAAAACAAGTCTCCCACCAACGGGAAACTGAGGAGTCGGCGACAGTGGTGGGATCGGCTCCAAGAGCGGCCGGTGGAAATGACGAAGACGCCCAGTTTCCCAGAATACGCCGCTCGTTTCTTCCGGCCGCTCCAGAAAATGTGTTGCCGTTTCTTCTGCTCGTGGCGATTTGGTCTGGTTGCGGTCGTTCGGACCTGCCCCCGTCCTCCGATTTGGCCGAGCCTGGACGATCGATGTCTCCGGCTGCCGGGTTCAGCGGCAAGTACCCGATCCAAGCGACTGCAACCACCGGAATGGTGGCCGACATCGTGCGACAGGTCGGAGGAGAACACGTCGAGGTGATACAACTGCTCGGTGCAGGGGTCGATCCACATCTCTACAAGTCGACTCGCGACGACGTGCGGACGCTCATGTCGGGCGACATCGTCTTCTATTCGGGGCTGATGCTGGAAGGAAAAATGTCGGACACTCTCGTCAAGGTTGCCCGCACAAAGCCAGTGATCGCGGTCACGGAGCTGATTCCGGAGACGGCCCTGCTGGAACCGGAGGACTTTGCCGGGCATTATGACCCGCACGTGTGGATGGACGTGAGTGTCTGGTCGCAGTGCGTGGAAGTGATCGTGAAAACGCTCTCGGACTTCGATCCCGACCACGCACAGTCCTACAAGGCCAGTGCCGCTGGTTACCAGGATCAGCTGAGACAACTGCACGAGTACGGCCTGAAGTCGATCGCGTCGGTGCCGGAGGCAAATCGAATTCTGGTCACATCGCACGACGCGTTCAATTACTTCGGGCGTGCGTACGGGCTCGACGTGCAGGGAGTGCAGGGGCTCTCGACGGAGTCGGAGGCGGGACTGCAACGTATCAACCAGCTCGTGGACATGCTCGTGGAGAGACGCGTGCCGGCAATCTTCGTCGAGAGCAGCGTGCCGCGAAAGAACATCGACGCCCTGCGGGAAGGGGCTCGGGCGAAAGGACACTGGCTCGAGATTGGAGGAGAGCTGTTTTCAGACGCGATGGGAACGACCGGAACCTATGAGGGAACGTATCTCGGAATGCTCGATCACAACATCACCCTGGTGGCACGTGCCCTTGGCGGTGATGCCCCCGAGAAAGGAATGAACGGAAAACTCGCGGCCGGGCACGGAGGGACCAATTGATGGACGTCTCGCATGCGGCACGCGAGGTCGATCTGGTGGCTTGCGACGCGGCGCCGAGACAGGACGAGTCGCGCTCGGCCGCGATACGCGTGAATCTACCGCTTTCAGTGTACGATCTCACCGTCGCATACCACCGCAAACCGGTCATTTGGGATGTGACGTTCGACATACCACCGGGGACGCTGGTGGGGATTGTCGGCCCGAACGGAGCGGGGAAGAGCACGCTGTTGAAGGCGGTCATGGATCTGACGCCGCGGGCGTCGGGTCGGATCGAGGTCTTCGGCGAGCCCTACCGGCAGAATCGGCATCGGGTCGGATACGTTCCGCAGCGCGAGAGCGTGGATTGGGACTTTCCGGTCGACGCCCTGGACGTGGTGACGATGGGGTTGTACGGCAAGATCGGCTGGTGTCTGCCGGTCCGAAAGAAGCATCGGCGAGCGGCACATGCGGCACTGGAGCGGGTGGGAATTGCCGATCTGGCCCGCCGGCAGATCAGCCAACTCTCCGGCGGGCAGCAGCAGCGAACGTTTCTGGCCAGGGCCCTGGTCCAGGATGCCGACCTGTATCTGATGGATGAGCCGTTCGCGGCGGTGGACGCCGCCACGGAGCGGGCGATCGTAGATATACTGCGGGAAATGAGGGAAGCTGGGAAGACGGCCGTCGTGATTCATCACGATCTCCAGACGGTGCCCAGTTACTTCGACTATGTGGTTCTGCTCAACATGCGGGTGGTTGCTCATGGTCCCGTGGACGAGGTCTTTACGAACGAGAATCTTCAGAAGACCTACGGCGGCCGGCTCACCCTGCTCGACGAGGCGACCGAAGCGATGCGGCGCCGAGGGCAGTCGCTATGACACGCTTGCCGGTGGCCGTGCTTGTGGCGATTCTCGTCTTGGGCCTTCGTTCATCCAGTCTCTGCGCCGCCGAACGGACTGGCGTCCAGAGTTCTATCACGGATCGCTCTGTTGCCTGGCCTACGCGAGAAGAGTGGCGCCGGGTCCTGCTCCTGAGGGACTACAACTCCCGTGTCGTGATTCTGGGCACGACCCTGCTGGGATGCGCTGGGGGCATGGTCGGGAGTTTCACACTCCTCAGGAGACGAGCGCTGATGGGCGATGCGCTCAGCCATGCAGCGCTGCCGGGGATCGGGCTGGCATTTATCGCGGCGACCGCGCTGGGAGGCAACGCAAAATCGTTGCCGATTCTGCTGGCCGGAGCAACGCTGAGCGGACTTGCTGGAGTCGGCGCGATTCTGATGATTCGCAACCTCACTCGACTCAAGGAAGACGCGGCGCTGGGGATCGTGTTGAGCGTGTTCTTCGGCGCGGGCGTGGCGCTGCTGGGCATGATACAGCAGATGGAAACGGGACATGCGGCCGGATTGGAGGCATTCATCTACGGGAAGACGGCCTCGATGGGTGCCGCCGACGCCCGTTGGATCGGACTGGCGGCGCTGGTGTGTGTCGGAGTTTGCGTGCTACTGTTCAAGGAACTCAAGTTGCTCTGCTTCGACGAGGGATTCGCCGGCTCTTGCGGGGTGCCGATCCTGCGGTTGGACATGGCGCTGATGGGGCTGGTCGTCGTCGTGTCGATCGTGGGGCTGCAGGCCGTGGGCCTGGTGCTCATGGTTGCGCTCCTGGTGATTCCGGCCGCGGCGGCACGATTCTGGACCGAACGGATGGGCGCCATGGTCCTGATCGCAGCGGCCCTCGGAGCCGCAGGGAGCATGGTGGGGGCGGCGATGAGCGCGCTGTTTTCACGGCTCCCTTCGGGCGCCATGATCGTTCTGGTGTGCGCGGCCTTTTTTCTGCTCAGCATGATTTTCGGTTCGGCTCGCGGGGTACTTGTGCGCCGTTTGCGGCGAATGCGGCTTGCACGAACGGTGGATCGACACCATCTGCTGCGCGCGATGTACGAGATCCTCGAATCATCGGCGGGCAAACAACCGGCTGCGGGTGATACCCGGGCCACGGCGAAAACCAGCGATTTGCTCTCAATGCGGAGCTGGTCGCCCGGACGACTGCGACGGGAGATCCGACGGGCGGAGCGGAAAGATATGCTGCGGAGATCCGGCCCAGGGCAAGTCTATCTGACCAAGGCCGGACTGGAGGAGGCGGCTCGCCTCACGCGGCAGCATCGGCTGTGGGAGTTGTTTTTGATTACCCATGCCGACATCGCGCCGAGCCGGGTCGACCGCGACGCCGACGCGATCGAGCATGTACTCGAACCGGAGATCGTCGCGGAATTGGAGAGGCTTCTGCGCCAGGAACGTGGCGGCGCCGGGTTGCCTGCCAGTCCGCACGGACGGGATCGAGTGGGGCCACTTCCGACTTCGCCCGAGGCGACTGGGGGGCAGGCATGTCGGCATTGAGCGGATGGAGTTGGCAGCTCGATGGCTGGATCGTGGCGGCGGGGATGCTGTGCGCGGTGGCCGCTACGCTGCTGGGCAACTTTCTCGTGCTCCGCAAAATGAGCATGCTCGGCGACGCCATTACTCATGCCATTCTGCCCGGGCTGGCCGTGGCGTTCTTCATCAGTGAGAGCCGCAGCAGCGTGCCGATGTTTCTGGGGGCGGTTGTGGTCGGGACACTCACGGCGATGTTCACGCAGTGGATTCGAGGGGTCGGCAAGGTCGACGAAGGGGCATCGATGGGGGTGGTGTTCACCTCACTGTTCGCGCTGGGCCTGGTGATGGTCGTGCAGGCAGCCGATCATGTGGACCTCGATCCGGGGTGCGTCTTGTACGGAGCGATCGAGCTGACCCCGCTCGACACCTGGGAGATCGGCGGATACGACATTCCCCGGGCGGTGGTGATTCTGTCGATCGTGGCGGCAGTCAATCTTCTGTTTGTCGTGTTGCTGCTCAAAGAACTGAAACTGAGTTCCTTTGACCCGGCCCTGGCGACGACCACTGGCTTTCACGCCGGACTGATCCACTACCTGTTGATGGTGCTCGTGGCGGTGACCGCAGTGGCCAGCTTCGAAAGCGTGGGCAACATTCTCGTGGTGGCGATGTTCATCGTGCCACCGGCTGCGGCCTACATGCTGACCGATCGGCTTGGGCGGATGATCGCGATCAGCGTGGCGCTGGCGGCAGCCTCCGCGGTCCTGGGGCACGTTGGCGCACTGGTCGTGCCGGCGTTGTTCGGTTACCAGAGTACAACGACGGCGGGAATGATGGCCGTGGCGGCAGGTGTGCTCTTTCTTCTGGCGGCGGCCCTCGGGCCTCGCCACGGGATCCTTGTCAAGCTGGCGCGGCAACGGCTGTTGTCATGGCGGATTCTCGCGGAGGATGTGATCGCCCTTCTTTACCGGAGCGAGGAACAAGGGGAAGCCGGTGGGCTGTCGAGGGACCATTTGCAGGCCCGTCTGCTCTCCGGTCGCCTCGGGACGGATGCCGTGCTAGCGTGGCTGCGGGTGCGGGGAATGGTGGAAGGGGCAGATCGCGAGCATCGGCTCACGGAGCGGGGGCGGGGGCTCGCCGTGGACCTGATACGTTCCCATCGGCTGTGGGAGGAGTATCTCGTCGCGAGGGTGGGAGTGACCGACGAACGGACCCATCAGGCGGCGGAACAATTGGAGCATTTCACCAATCAGCAGCTTCGCAAGCGGCTTGATGAGGAAACGGATGCGCCTCAGGTGGATTCGCACGGGAAGACAATTCCGCCGGAACGGGGCCCGTAGGGTGCGTCGAGACGTCGAGACGCACCTTACTGCATGTCTTCGAGTTCCTCGAGCCAGATGCGCATTTCGTGGTCGTATTCGCTGGCCAAGTCGCCTTTGACGAGCTGGCGGTGGAAGCCGGCGGCCCCATCCTGGAGAACGTCGGCCGCCTCGGCGCTGGGGAAGCGGCGTTGGGGGTCGGGAGCGACCAGTTGCCGCAGGAAGCCCATGAGGAGGTCGCTGGAAACGACTTCTTCAGGAAGAAGGTAGGGAAGTTTCTGGGCAAGGAAACGTTTGGCCTCGAGAAGCTCCCTGTAGCCGGTTCGGCCATCGAAGGGAGGCACGCCGGCGAGCATCTCGATGAGCACGTAGCCGAGGCTGGCCAGGTCGGAACGGGCGTTGCAGGGGCCGCCCTCGAGGACCTCGGGGGCGGCGTAGGCGGGAGTGCAGGTTCGGCGTGCGGGGATGTCGTCGAGGGCAAAGGCCGATCCGATATCGACAATCTTGGCGTTTCCCGTCCGCTTGAGCATGATGTTGGAGGGCTTGATATCGCCGTGGACGATGTCTTGCCGGTGGAGCGCCGCCAGGGCGGCCAGGCAGTCGCGGATGATCGCGATGGCCACGCCCGGCTTGACGCGAGGCTGGACCGGTCCGCCGGTGACGATCACCTGGTTGATGTAGGTCCAGCGGCGAGCACTGACACGCGACTCAAGCCACTGGAGCATGGTATTGCGCAGCAGATGGCTGAGATCGTAGCCGTCAACCCATTCCATTTCCATCATGCGGATGCAGCGGCGATCGACCCAATTGTGCACGTCCAGGAGGTTGTCCTGCTGGATCTCGGCAACTCTGGCGGCGATGCTCGCCATCCGTCCCATGGCTTCGTTGTAGGAACGCTCGTCCTCGTAGCGTTCCGGGGAGAAGACTTTGATGGCCACCGGCAACGTAAAGTGGTCCGTACCACGGCGCTCGCTCAGATACACGACGCCCTGACCACCCGAACCGAGAGGCCGAATCAAGTGATGGTGTTCGGTCCAACTCAGCCGCTTCTCTTCGATGATCGTGCGATAACGCTTGAGAAGTTCTTCAGAACAAGCCGTCGTGGTCGACCCGCCCAGGGTTCGGGTGGGACTCCCCTCCGGAAAAGTCGTCGTCGTCATTAGGGTTCCTCGATGCAATTGGGCAATCCGTGCCAATCATTCCAGGGCATCGGGAAAATTGTAAGGCGCGCCAGGAAAACAAGGAAGAGCAGCCGGCAGTCCTTCCGGGGGGATTCGCTGAGTTGGGAGGTGCCCAATCTGAGGGAGAACGAGGGACGTCAGATGGAATCGACAACGTCGGTCCAAAGGGGGTAGCCGGCTCCGCGAATGGGGAAACCGAGGTGCTTGTCGGTGAGGAAGTTGACCAACGGGCGGCCATCCCGCCAACGGCGGAGGTTCTCGCAGAAAAGTTTCGTCATATTGTCGATGCGCCAACTGCTTTGGCCACCAACATGAGGGGTGATGATCACGTTGGGCAGGTCCCAGAGATGCGAGTCGACAGGGAGGGGCTCGGGGTTGGTCACGTCCATTACCGCACCGGCAATGCATCCCTTTTCGAGGCGGTCAACGAGGTCGTTGGTTACCACCAGCGGGCCGCGGGCCATGTTGGCCAGGAGGGCATGACGCTGCATGAGATCGAGTTTCGCCCCGTCGATGATGCCCCGAGTCGTCGCGTTCAGAGGAAGGCAGAGGACGACGAAGTCGGACTGGCCAAGGAGCTGATCCAGTCGATCGGCGGGCCAGAGGGCATCGACCGTGTCGGGCTGGTCGGCAGGGAAGAGGTCGGTCGCAATGGTGCGCGTCTTGAAGGGACGAAGCAATTCGGCCAGCCGGCGTCCGACGCCGCCGAAACCGACGATTCCCACGGTGGAACGCGTAAGATCGCGAGTCGGCCTGCGGATGAATTCCTTGAGCTGCTGGGCCCGAAAGTAAACAGGCAGGCTGCGGCACCAACCGGTCAGCAAGGCAATGGTATGCTCGGCAACCTGGTCGGCCAGGACCGCCGAGGCGCTGGTGATGGGGATGTTGGAGGCGATCACGGACGGAACGAGACAATGGTCCATGCCCGCCGCCGACGATTGAATCCATTGGAGGCGACCGGCCGCCATGACCCCATCCCAATCGACGGGGACTTTCGCATGGCCACAGAAAATATCTGCGGCAAACAATTTTTCCCGGATTTCTTCCTGTTCGGTGGCGATGATCTCGGCATCGGGCGGAGCCGCGGATCGGATCTGGTCGATGTGGTGGGGTTCGACGGGATAGCAGAGGACAATGCGCATCGGTTCGACTCAATCTAGAATGGAATCTGGTGACGGACGCGGACCAGGGTGAGATGCCTGACGACGCAAAGAGCACCTATTGTGAAGCATTTATCGACAACGGCAAGGGTTTCCGCGACCCGATGCGAGGCCTTCGATCTTGAAGTCCTCCCCGCCGGAGTGACCCGCCCCGGGGCCGCGAGGGGGAAAACTGCCGGAGACGAATTTCAACAGGAACAACTGAAACAAATGGCTTGTTGTGGATGGCCGCGTTTTTTTTGGCTCGGCGGAGCGCTGGCGGGACGGCGGGATGGCGATTAAAATCGAGTGGATTAGGACGAGTTGCGTATCGACTGGTTACCCGCCTGGTGTGCGACCGGCAGCCGTCCCTTCCGCAAGCGGCCGTGGCAGCACGTTGGCATGCGTACCGATCTTTATTGTTCGGTACGGGTGTCTGCCACATACTGCGGAGCGCCCCACCTGGACTCGCACACGGTGATTCATCCACCGGCCTGCATCCTGCACGACAGTGAGAGGAGGTTTCCCCTGAACGGCAAGAAGTTTCAGATCGGCCTGTTGG
>CAYSCH010000004.1:34881-36875 GCA_964429355.1 uncultured Planctomycetaceae bacterium
GTTGGCCGTAGTGCTCTTGGTGGCGTTGCGGCTCACCATAGGTTGGCACTTCTTTTACGAAGGAGTGTGGAAAATCGCGAACGCCGAGAAGTTCTCGGCCTCGGAGTTCCTGACGATTTCCAAGGGCCCGTTCGCGCCGCTGTTCTTCGCAATGGTTCCCGACCTCGACGGACGGGTGCGGCTGGCAATGGAACCGGTGGAAGACGCTAAGAAGGCGAGTGAAGGCTGGGTCACCAGTCCGGTGTATCTCGAGGCGTGGACGAGAGCGAAGAACCAGTTCGTCTCCCGCAATCGTCTCAGTGACGCGCAGGCCCAGGCCGTTGAGGCGAAGTTCGTCCAATACAAGGCATCGCTCGAGGAGTTCATGACGAACAACAAGGTTGATATCGATGCCCATTTCGGCGCGCTCGACCGGTACATTGCCCGGAAGAATTCGGGAGCGAACGAAGCGAAGCATGAAAAGAAGCGAATCTGGGACGAGCAGATGAAATTGCGGGGCGAAGCCGACGGTTGGCTCGCCGACGTGGATGCTATGGGCAAGGAGATGTGCCTGGCGTTCTACAGCGTGCTCCAGACTCCTCCCAGAGACGAAAAGGGCAATGTGACCGAAACCGACGACGAAAAGGCAATCCGGTTGGCGACGCTGCGAGGGGCAAAAGTCCCCACCGTCGTGACCGCTCCGGAAAGACTTCCCGTGCCCTTACCGTTCATCAAGTCTCGGCTGGAGTTCCTCAACCTGGCGGTTACCTACGGGCTGACGGCGATCGGCCTGTGCATGCTCCTGGGCTTCTGCAATCGTCTGGCTTGCCTGGGGGGCGGGGCCTTCCTGATTTCGGTTTTGATGACCCAGCCGCCCTGGCCGACGATTTACCCGCCGGCTCCCGAAGTCGTGGGACATGCCCTCGTAGTCGACAAGAATTTTGTGGAGATGGTGGCCATTTTCATGTTGGCCGCGCTGCCGGTTGGCCGTTGGGCTGGATTGGACCATTTCCTCTACCATTGGATCGGTCGCCCGATCGAGGCCAAGATTCCGTTCCTCCGAAAAATGAGCAGTTGATCGGGCTGGTGGTCGGGCGGTGGGAGGCAAGTCTCATCGCTCCCCCACAGGCGTGTTTCCAACCGGATCCAGAACCTCAAGAAGGTAAACGATATGAGTCCAAGTCTTGACGAAAGGCCAGCAGGAACGCCGCGAGCTGATTTCAGCCGCCGCGACTTCATCAAGGGGGGCATTGTCGGCGGTGCCGTGGCTGCGGGGAGCATGGGTGCGTTCTACTTCGGATACGGCGCCACGGAAGGGCATCCGATCCGGGTGGGCGTGCTCGGCACGGGGGACGAGGGAAGCGTACTGCTGGGCGCGATCAACCCCGAGTATGTGGAAGTGAAGGCGATCGCCGACATCCGCCCCTACAACGTGTGGCGAGCGTTCAACGGCGACCAGGAAGCGCTCGGGCCGCGTCCCGGTCTGATGAGCGTGTACGGCTGGAAGACGGAGACCGAAGCCCGCCGGCACGTAAAGGTCTACGAAAAAGGCTACCAGGAACTGTTGAACAACGCGAAAGCCGACGGACTGGAGGCGATCATCATTGCCCTGCCGCTCCACCTGCACGCTCCAGCGGCGATCGCCGCGATGAAGGCGGGGCTGCACGTTCTGACCGAGAAACTGATGGGCCACAGCGTGCATGAATGCAAGGAGATGTGCCGCGTGGCAGCATCGACCCACAAGCACCTGGCCACCGGCCACCAGCGGCACTACAACATCCTCTACGAGGATGCGATGGATTCGATCCGCCGCGGGGTTCTCGGTGACATCCATTACATCCGTGCCCAGTGGCATCGCGGCAACATGCCGGGATCGGACAGTTGGCAGATGCCCATGCCGAAAGAACTGAAGACCCTGGCGAAATCGGATCCGCAGTTCGAGAAACTCGAGCGAGAGCTGGATGCCTGGCGCAAGAGTCTGCAAAAAGCTCGCGGCGCCGATATCGACATGTGGG